>JBKBKL010000086.1:0-16732 GCA_046294665.1 Runella sp. | reverse complement strand
ACCGCTCTCTTACTGTCTTGGCGGGGAGTGTAGGGCTTGTCTGTGTGGTGGTGGCTATCTGGGGGCTGGTCATGCGCCAGAGCTTTTCTCGAAATACGGTGCTGGCAACGATTTTTATAGGACTTTTTTTGTTTGTAGCCTTATTGTATCCTGCCTATCAGGTGTTTGCTCCTGTGGTACAATCGTTTGCTATGCTGGTAGTGATGCTGATTGCGGTTTTTGGACTTCTGGCTAAGTATCAAAAAGCGATATGGATTGTCGTAGGGGTGATGATCATCGGTCTGGCTACCAAAGTACCTACCCACCATCTACCTATCAATTCTACTGATGCTTACCATTATGCACTGGCTGGTATGGTTTTATGTTTTGGAAAGGCAGTTTGAGTGAATTCAAAGTCAATGTAAGTTTTATGGTTTTATGGAGTGTTATGATACTGATATTTAGCTATTTAAAACTCATAAAACCTCAAGTAACTTAGCTAAAACATTATTTTTTCACTTCAAATGCGTCGGCCTTTTTCAGAAAATCTATGTCCAAGTCAGCACCATGACCGAGAGCGTCGGGTATATTGACCTCATAGTGATTGTGGTATTGGATACCACCTATGACAGGGTCTTGGGCGTGCTCGAAAGGGGAATCTAAATCATAAAAAACGATATTGTGAAGGGCAGCGGCCAAATGAGCATTGGCCGAAATGCCCAGCCTCGACTCCGACATACAGCCTATCATGCACTTGATGCCTGCGGCTTCGGCGATGGCATTGATTTTGAGGGCGTGACGTATGCCTCCACTTTTTGATAGTTTGATATTGAAATAATCAACGGCTTGTTGAAAAACTAATTTGAGGGCATCTTGAGGCGAAAAGAGTGATTCGTCGGCGCAAATGGGTACAAGTGATTTTTGGCGTACACGGGCTAAATGCACATAATCCCAATGTTTGACGGGCTGCTCACAATACTCTACATTCAACGGCGCGATACCATTGAGTACTTTGACGGCACTCACAGCGTCCCAGCCTTGGTTGGCATCGGTACGAATCGGAATTTCACCACCGATAGCTGTCCGAATGGCCTCAATCCGCCTAATATCGTCGGTAGCGTTGGTGCCCAATTTTACTTTGATAGCTTCTGCGCCTCGTTCTTTGATTTTGAGGGCATCAGCAGCCATGACTTCGGGCGATGAAATATAAATCGTTTCGTCGGTAACAATACGACGATTTTCTCCCCCCAAAAACTGATAGAGAGGCATATCGGCATACTTGGCGGCTAAATCGTAGAGTGCCATGTCGAAGGCACTTTTGATAGTCGGGTTGGCGGCTAAGTAGCGGTCCATTGCCGCGATGTTTCCTTCGAGATCGAGTGGGTTTTTGCCTATCAACAACTTGGCCAAGTCGTGTGCAGCGGCATAGCAAGTAGCTTGGGTTTCGCCCACAATCATCCAAAAAGGCGCGCCTTCGCCTGTGCCGTAGAGGCCGTCGCTGGTATGGATTTTGACTAAAATATTGCGGGCTTCTTCGATAGTGCCAATCGCAATCGTAACGGGGGCCTGAAGTGGAATATTGAGCTTGAAAACTTCGATTCGGTTGATTTGGGGCATTTTTGAAGAATTATAACTTGAATCCGTTTTGGTCTAACAATCCTTTCATCGAAAAGGAATATTCGTCGAGTATAGTGATAGTTTTGTCCCAGTCCGAAATGACCCAATCTTGGCCTGGGCGTGCTACCATTTGTTGCTGATTGGCCGTAAAAAACCATACCAATTCTTTGACTCCAAACTCCAGTAGCCGCTTGGTTTTCATCGAATAATAATCTACTTCGCTCATACCAAATGCCTCCGTATCGGCTTTGATGTCTATTTCGATGACTGTCAGTGGTGGCTTAGTAAGATATTTTTTACTAACAGGTAAACTGGTAAAAAGTTCTCGATCATAAATAACTATGTCAGACGAAAGGTTATTACTTTTTTTCAGATGTAACCCCACTTCATTTGTACTTACAATGAATTTTTTGCGATTTATATTGTCTAATAGAAATTCAATAAGACAACTGACCATGATAGCTTGTATGTGGCTTTCCCCCATGATTTCCTCAAAAGTTTTAATATGATTCATTACCTCCAAAAACCCTTTGTAATAGATAGGTTTGCCTTCATACTCTTCGTAGATGAGGGCTTTGGGGATTTCGTACTTGGCAAACCGAGTACGCAAACGACGGGTCTTAGGAGCATTGACAGTCATGACGGTAGCTTTTGGTCAAAAATAATGGCTTTTGGCTTCAATCCCAACATTCCATAAGAAGTAAATCGCCTTTTTGGGCAGATATTCTTACAAAACCATCGGTGGCGGCTTCGTTGCTGTTGCCATTGCGATAGCCCAGTACGAGGCTTTCGTTGTGAAGGTTGTACTTCAAGCCCTCCGTAACGATACCCTCCACCGTACCTATGGGCATGAGCGAAAGGGGCGTACCAGTCGCATACCATTTCTCGAATGTACCGACCAGCGGGAATACCTTTGAGTAGTCGTCGTACAATACAATCTTGATTTGATTTTTGTAACGAACAATGCTTGTCAAATTGGCCAAGGTATGATCGGCGCGGCGGCCTGTAGCCCATACGATATTGACAGCCGGAAAGCCTCGTTCGATGAGCAGTTCGATACCTTTTTCCAAATCGGTTTTGTTTTGGTCGGGCGCATTGACGATTTCGAGAGGGTACTGGCGCGACCGTATTTGGTCAAAATCCATATCTCGGTCAAAATCACCCAACAGAATATCTACTTTGATTCCCAAATCCAACACCCGATGTATGGCATTATCCAGAACAACCACCACCGGCGACCATTCCAACAACTGCCCCATGAGTTCATAGCTACAAGCCTCCCCGTTGGCAATAAGCAGGGCGGGTTCTTGCTGATCTCTTACAATATGATGCGACGACATGAAATGCGGCTTTGGGTTTGAGTGTCAGATTTCACTTTGGCCAAGCATGAAACAACGACAGTACAAAAAACATGACCATTGGCCCTTTTATTTTTTCGTAAATCTCTTTTCGATGGCTTATCTCATCAAGAAGCCCCAAGTAAGCAAAAAACGAAAAAGGAGCCAATCTTCTGAAATAAAGATTTTCGATAGAAGCATCTATTAAATAAAGCCCTACCATGAATACCAAATAACTGGTAGCTATGATGAAATAATCGTTTTTGAGCCAATTCGCCAAAATATCTACTCTCGATAAATGCTTTATTACATAAAAGAGAATCGAAAATTGTATGACTGCTACTCCATAAATCAGCCATAGGGTCATGGTATCAATCTGAGGATTTTTTAGACCCCAGTCGCGCAGAAAAAAAAATAAAACTTCCTCACCTAACCCCTTCACACCTCTCCCACACCTTGTCAAAAAGGGTTCGTTGGGTAAAAAACCATGCCCACCAGTGAAGGTTTGTGTCTGTGAATAGTTGAAAATCAGATAACTACTCACAAAAAGTAAAAGCAGAAATACTGGTATAAATCTACGTTTAAACATCATCTGAATTAATAAAAATACACCAGCATAACGAGAGAGGAAAGCACAGGTTGCCCACAAGAAACCGCTTCTATTGTTTTGATTATGTACATATCCCAAAACAAAAAACAAAAACAGAGTTTCAGACCAAGTATTGGCAAACATTTGTACCAAAGAGGAAGCCATAAAAACCAATGCCAAAAACCAAGCTCTATCTTGGTAGCGGACTTGTAGCAGCCAAAAGCAACCCGCTAAAGCCAAAAGATTGACTAACTTAGACGCAGTATCAACAGGTAAAGTGGTAATAAAGGAAGTCAAACCGATAGAAGCAGCATAGCCTACGGGCCATATCGCACAAAAGGTATCTTTACCTTCAAAAATAATACGATACCCGTGCCCGTCGAGTAGGTTTTGAGCCGCTTGGAGATAATAATGCGAATCGGGCGTAAGATAAAAGGCGGGGTTTTCTTTGATTTTGAAAACGACTACGATGACGATGAGCGAGAAAACTGCCCATAGTTTTACCCCAGAGATAAAAAAACGACTAATTGCCATTGGCTTGCGCCATTTTTTCGCGGGCGGCAGGAAGCTGCCACCAAGGTAGATATGGATAAGCGTGATGCTCCAAATGATACCCAAAAAAGTAGCAGCTCAAAAAGGCTTTGAGGTGGTGGAGCGATTGGCTACGGGCATTGAGGGGTGGGTTGTGATGCTCGCCACGGTGAGGTAAATAGGTGCCGAAATAAAACAACTGAAAAGTACTCAGCACCGCCGGCAACATCCAGTAAATCACCAAATTTTCCCACGGAAACCATATTTTCAAAATATTATAAGTAACCGCCATGAGCAATATCTGCAAAATCGAAATGTATTCTTTGGCAAAAGCCAAAAACCACAAAAAGAAATTGGGGTAGCCGTCGTGGTAGTCGGGGTCGTCGGGGGTGGCGGCGTGGCGGTGGTGAAGGTGGTGCTTGGTAGTTAGGGTTTTGAAGTTGTTGAAAGCAAACAAAGACGCACTCACAAAACCAATCCAATAATTGAGTTTTTTGTGATGAGGAGCTACCACACCATGAATGGAGTCGTGGGCGGTGATGAATACGCCCGTATAAAGGTGCATTTGTACCAAAATCAGCAAATACGTCAGCGGGTTTAGCCAGTCAATCTGATACTGAAGCAACAACCCCAACGACACAAACCACAGCATCAGCACCGTCAGCGCAATCCAAAGTCCTTTTTGGCCTATTTCGGTGGGTTTTATGGCGGGTATTGTTTGCATAGCTAAGAACTATTTGACAGCGACAAAGTTCCGAACTTTACTGATGTTTTAAAAGCAAAACACCAAAAAGGCAGGTTTTGTTACGTTCCAACGTTTGCAATCTTTAGTGGATTGCTTTAAATTAGCCTAAAATTAGAAGCTATGGAAAAAGAACTTTTGGCTCAAGCCCTCCAGATGCCCACCGCTTATTTGTTTGTGGATAAGCTTCGCGCTGCTTTGGATTTGGAGCAGGCGCGCCGCAAGAGGTTTTACGAAGAAGTACACGAAAACGAAAAAGCAGAATTTATCAACGGTGAAGTGATTGTACATTCTCCTGTCATGAAACGCCACAATGTAGCTACTGGCTTGATTTTTAGTCTATTCAATATTTATGTAAATAAAAACAATCTTGGCTTTGTAGGTATAGAAAAAATCATGCTGCGTCTAACTCGCAACGATTATGAGCCAGATGTGTGTTTTTTCAAAAAACAAAGGGCTGATGCTTTCTCCCCTACTCAAATGTTTTTTCCAGCCCCTGATTTGGCAGTCGAGGTCATCTCTACTTCTACCGAGAAAATAGACCGTGAAATCAAATTTGAAGATTATGCGGCACACGGTGTGCAAGAATACTGGATCATAGACCCCGACCGCGAAATCGCTGAGCAGTATTTGCTCGAAGGCGAAAAATTTGTACTCAACTTCAAATCGAAAGAAGGAGTGATTCATTGTCAAGCCATTGCGGGCTTGGACTTCCCCGTTCGAGCCATTTTTGACCCTTCCGAAAACGCCAAGGCGTTGGCACTGCTTTTCTAACAAAACGTGTATTGATAGCAGGGTGATTGCTTCAAGCGATGTGCTGGCTTATACAAATTCTTTGGGCGACTGTCCCGTAAATTTCTTGAAGGCACGGTTGAAAGAGGACTTTGAATTAAAGCCACATTCGAAAGCTATGCCCAGCAGCGACAGATGCGCATTGGCGGGGCCACATGCAGCCGAAAAAGCAGGTAAATGATTTGAACAAGTTTGTCGGAGGTACTGAGCGACGACCCAAAGAGTGTGTCTTGCAATGAGATTGTTTTCATGGTTGAAAATAAGTTTTTGAGTTAAAAAAAAGCACCGTCAAATAGCTATGCTGCTATTGACGATGCAAAATTGTAGCCTCAAAAACATACGGCTGCTTCAAATGATGATCTGATACGTGTCAAATTATCATTTGGGGCTTTATTAGCTATTTTCAGCGCGTAAGCCTCATCGGGACACCTTGCTCATGTAAATACTTTTTGAGCATCGGTATTTCGATTTCTTTGAAATGAAAAATACTCGCTGCCAAACCTGCATCGGCTTTGCCTTCCGTGAATACATCGTAGAAATGTGCCATCGTACCCGCCCCCCCCGAAGCAATGACGGGGATATTGGCTGCTGCAGAAATGGCAGCGGTAAGTTGTAGATCGAAGCCTGCCTTTGTACCGTCGGTGTCCATCGAAGTAAGGAGGATTTCGCCTGCACCGCGCTGTTCTACTTCTTTGGCCCAAGCGAGGGTTTGGAGCGTGGTAGGCTTGCGCCCTCCGTGGGTGTGTACGTAGTGCGTGTCGAGTTGTTTGGTGTCTATGGCGACTACGATGCACTGACTGCCAAACTCAAGAGCAAGGTCGTTGATGAGGTCTGGATTTCGTACTGCAGCAGAATTGATTGAAATTTTGTCTGCTCCTGCATTCAGCAATGCTGACACGTCCGATTTAGACGAAATGCCTCCCCCTACCGTGAAGGGGATATTGACGGTACGTGCTACGCGCTTCACCAATTCGATGAGCGTAGCACGTCCTTCTACGGTGGCTGTGATGTCCAAAAATACCAGTTCGTCGGCACCCTGTTCGGCATAGAGAGCCCCCAGTTCGACGGCATCGCCGGCATCGCGTAGGTTTACGAAGTTTACACCTTTGACGGTTCGTCCGTCTTTGACATCAAGGCAAGGAATGATTCGTTTGGTAAGCACAAGTCAGCGTAATCAATGGTGGAAAAGGAATGCAAACGTAGTATCAATTCTCGAATACTTGATCGTTTTTGTGAAATTCTTTGGCCATTGGAAGAAATGACTTTGGGGAAGTTCAGAACTTCCCCAAAGTTGATAAAACTATTCACCCAACAACTGATTGAACAAGAGTTTAAATGTTCCTTGAGCTTGGGCGCGGAAGGTGATTTCGGGACCAAAGACAAAGAGTTTACCTTTGCCTACGGGTGCTTCAAAAGCGGCGATGCCATCGCGCAGGTAGGTCTGACCCCAAGCCCAGCCAGAGCGCAGGGGCTTGTCGGTCGCAAACCACATCAGAGGCTTGATTTCACCTTTGGCTACGGCAGCAGGGGCTACTTTGAATACCGGGCTGGCATCGAAATAAACGGTCGTTTCGGTGGGCATTCCCCAAGTAGCGGCATGGGTAGAGTCAAGCGTGGCACGCAATAAACTCCCCGGAATGTAATACTTTTCGGCAGGTAGGGGGCGTTCGGTGCCATTGGCGGTCATTTCTACGAGGGCATTGCGTACTGGCAAGCCGAGATGATAAGCCAAGTTGGCACTACTACCGATGGTTACGATACGGCCACCTTCTTGTAAGAATTGCTTGAGTTGAGGAATGGATTTATCCGCCGTGATACGTCCCAGCCAGCCGCGATATTCTTCGGGAATATCTTCGGGTTTGGGGTCGCGTCCACTGTAAAGGCTGTAGATGTCATTGGAAGGTCCAGCCCCTGCGACGGCAGGTATGGCACGTGTTACAAACACAATGGCATCAAACTGGCTACGGAGATTGCCTTTGTCAATGTCTTGGGCATAAACAACTTTGAATGGGAATTTATACTGCTCCAGTATCAGGCGTACCCAGCCTGAAGGCATGGAACCACCATAAGTATCCCACAAAGCAATACGCATGGGAGATACTTTCGTCATGCCATCTTTGGGGCGTTTGGCTACGGCTTTGGCTTCGACACCATAATCTTTGGCGGCTTTTTCTAAGGCTGCTTTGCTTTTGGCTGAAGCAGGGATATAAAATGCCCCCGCACCGAGCGAGGGATTTTCAGCCAATCCTTTGGGCAAACGGAAAACTTCAATCCCTGCGGCTAAAAGTTCATTGACAGCAGCGATGTTGTCGTTGGCTTGGGCATTGAGGGCATAGCCAGCAGGGGCAGAAGCAGGAAGCGAACCGGGTGCTTTTTGCAATTCTCCATAAGGGATTCGTTCAAAAGGCCCGTTGAAATCTTGCATCAATCTATCAAACTGCACATTCATTTGATACGCCAATGTCCAGCCAGCAGCATCGTAGGGTCGAATGGGCGGCCCGCCCGGATACGCAAAGTCGTTGGGGTGATCTTGGGGTTCAAACATATCCAACACGTGCGGGCGGAAGGCTTGGTTGGTTTTGACAATATACGAGCCTGCCGGGTATTTTTTGCCTCCTACCGAAAATTCGGCAGTGGCTTTATGTACCAAAATTCCCGTCCGAATCAGTGCATTGATAAACTTTACAGCCGTCGGGAAATCGGGCTGATTGGTGGTGATGATATAGCCGCGTGGGTCGCGGAAAGTGCTATCGCTCATCACTTGGTCGAAGTACTTCGTAGCTATTCCTCCACGCATTCCGAAGGGGTCGTTGGCGGCGTTGGTTGTGTCAGGGCGTGAGGTGCGGTCGGCGCGCTGGGCAGCCGTGATAGCCTCCGATTTTTTGGGCGATAGGGTAATGGTATTTTTACTGCCGCGTTCGATGGAGTTTTTACCCATGATGTACATGTTGTACAATATTTGGTCAGACTGGCGCGCAGCGTAGTCCATAACGGCAAAATTGCACGATACTGAGTAATCAATAGACTGACGGAAATGCCATTTTTGGGGCGTAACGGGAAACGGGGTGTTGTTGTTGGGAATCAAGCGATTAGGTACAAGCGGTACGGTTTCGGGCGTGGGGTCGCCGATGACTTCAGTCAAAAGGCCGATTTGGTTGTGAAAATAAGTAGTAGTACGCAAGCCGCCATTGTACCAAGTCGAAAATACCGACCCACCCAAACGGGTGTAGCCGGGCTTATTTTCGGCATTGAGGCGGTTGATCATGGCTGCTCCCAGAGCATCAATCCCCGTGATGACGAGCGGGTCAAAAACGTAATTGAAGGGGTCGCGGTAAGGTGGGCCTGCCAAAATCGAACCTGCTGGACCGCGTTGGTGATGATTGTACATGATTTGAGGAATCCAATCTACAAACAACTGCCGCCCTACGTTTTGGGTTTCTTTGAGTTGGAGCATGAAAAAGTCGCGGTTGTTGTCATGCCCGGCATATTTTTGGTACAATTTGGGCAGGTGGTCTTGCTTACGCGCTTCGGGTTTGGGGTTGCGCATATACCAGTTGGCTACCAATTCTTGGCCGTCGGGATTGATATGTACCATGAGAACTACGGTTTTGTCGAGGATACGCATGGTTTCGGCATCGGTACGGGTGGCAAGTTGATAAGCCGTTTCGATGAGTTGAGTCCAAGCGACGGTTTCGTTGGAGTGGATACCACCGTCAATCCAAACAATGGCTTTGCCTTCCTCGGCCAACGTCCGCGCTTGGGCATCAGTTAGCCCTTCGGCTCGTGCCAATTTTTGCGAAATCTCTTGATAACGAGCCAGTTTCTGATGGTTTTGTGGCGAGGTGATGATCAACATAGGCTGCTCACGACCTTCTTCGGTTTTGCCGATACTGACCATTTTGATACGGTCGGAGGTAGCAGCGAGTTTTTTGAAATAGGCTTCCGTTTGAGTAAAAGTAGCCAGCATATAGTCGTCGCCAGCATGGAAGCCAAAATGCTCTTTGGGCGAAGGGACTTGTGCCACAACAATACTAACACTACACAATACCCAAATAAGTGAAAATACAAGACGGTTTTTCATTAGAGATAGGGGGGGATTGGTTGATGAGATTATAGCCCGAAATAACGTTTTTTAACCCTAAATTCCGAAATTTACCCTACTTTGTAAGATAAAAAGCCCCTTTTTTGAGATAAAATCTACATTTGAACCTCAACCTATTTGCGTTTTCGAAGCATTGTCATTCGCAAAAAATATAAAAATTTACAACAATGTTACGCTCACCTCATTACTTTTGAAGTTTATAAAAACACTTTTTCAGTTTTCTGCCCCATGCAACAATACCACGACTTGCTTCGCCATATTTTAGAAAAAGGCATTCCCAAAACCGACCGCACAGGTACAGGCACAATCAGTGTTTTTGGCTATCAGATGCGCTTTGATTTGAATGAAGGCTTTCCGCTCGTTACGACCAAAAAAGTCCATACAAAATCTATCATTCACGAACTGCTCTGGTTTTTGAAAGGCGATACCAACATCGGCTACCTCAAAGAACATGGTGTGAGTATCTGGGACGAATGGGCCGATGCCGACGGAAATTTAGGCCCCGTCTATGGCAAGCAATGGCGCAGTTGGGAAGCTCCCGACGGGCGTGTGATAGACCAACTTCAAGAGGTGCTTCATCAACTTAAAAATAACCCCGACTCGCGGCGTATTATCGTTTCGGCGTGGAATCCTGCTGATTTGCCCAAGATGGCCCTCAGCCCCTGCCATGCCTTATTTCAGTTTTATGTAGCCGACGGTCGGCTCTCTTGCCAACTTTACCAACGCAGTGCTGATGTATTTTTGGGCGTACCGTTCAACATCGCCAGCTACGCGCTCCTCACGATGATGATAGCCCAAGAATGTGGCTTTAAATATGGTGAGTTTATTTGGACAGGCGGCGATACCCACATTTATACCAATCATCTTGAGCAGGTTCAACTCCAACTTAGCCGCGAACCACGCCCACTGCCTACTATGCACCTCAACCCAGCCGTAAAAAGTATTTTTGACTTCAAATACGAAGATTTTACCCTCCAAAACTACGACCCTTGGCCTGCTATTAAGGCCCCTGTGGCGGTATAAGCGTAGGACTGAAAGGTAAGTTTATTGTCCAGGCTTGTAGCTGCGCGCGGTTTGTGGGAGTATGTCTTCTTTGTAAAATAGTACTTCTTTAAACTGTCCTTTGGCGTACATCTCGGCTTGGTCGGCAAAGTGTTTGGAGGTCGGGTCGCCGCTTTGGCCACCAGCCAGTAGCGATTTGGCTTTGATTCGCTCCCCAAACTCCACCGCACATACAAAACTATTGCCGCTTACGCCATAGCGACGGTGTGTCCCTTCAAAAGTTCGACTGTTGTACGAGGGCAACATTCCCCACAGAGCTGAAGCATAGCCTATGGAATAGCTTGGCTTGCTATCGTCATGTTTGGGCTGTAAGTCGTTGCTAATTCGCTGAAAACGATTCACTTCGCCCCAAGGAATTTGCCAGCGGCCAAATTTTTGTTGGAGGTCTTTAATAACATCTACCAGCGGTGATAATAATTGTTCTTTGGTAGCTGATGCTGTAAAACGCTTCGTATTTTCGACTTGGTCGGTTTCACCTTGATTGATATAAAGCCTCTGAATGGTAGGGGTAAGCCGCTGCGCCCATTCGATAGCCAACGTAGCGGCTACCGAGTTTTCGGCAGTGTGGAAATTCCATTTTTTTAGCAGGGCAATGGGTTCAGAGAGTTGTGCATGGAGTGAATCAGATGCCACAACGTTTTGTTCAAAAGACTTGATAAGCGCAGGTATCAACACTTCAAAAGCTGCCAGATAGGTGTCATATCCTGCTGCGATGACTTTATCCAATGTATATTTTTCTTCTCTATCCAGCACCCGCACGGCATTTACGCCCCTGAAGTTCTCGCCGTCGGGAGCCATGTAGGCGGGGTAATTGTCCTTGCGTGGGCTGTGGATTCCTGCTGCTGTAAAAGGCGTAGAGTTGCAGTTTTGTAGCCAACCGTTGGGAGGATTGTAGCTATGTACCGTTTCTTCGACAGAGTGCAGCCCTTGCCATTCGGTTGCTTTGGTTGTGCCGTCCACAGGTTTGGCCCAGTTGAAAGTAGGGTTGCGTCGAGGGACGAAATTGCCATGCCAATAGGCAATATTGCCCGCACGGTCGGCAAAAACAGTACCATTGGAGGTATTGCCGCGCAAGTTCATCGTTTGCTTAAAATCCTCAAAACCTTTGGCTTTGGTACGTTTCCAGCTTTGTATGAGGCTCGTCATCGAACGGTTGAACGACCGAAGGCTTATCCATTGCCCTTCGCGCTTGGCCATGATAGGGCCGTGGTGGGTAGCATAAGTGGTAATGGTTTTTGACTTTAAGATACCATTATCCAAAAAGCGAATCGTGATATTTTTAGTCTTGACGGGACGAAGTTTGCCTTCGTATTCATACAAAAACTGATTGCCTTTTTTGGTGATTTTTTCGGTATAGAGGTCGGCTACGTCCACATTGCAAGAGGTGTGCATCCAGCCGCAGTATTCATTAAAACCCTGATATACAAAAAATTGACCCCACGTAACCGCCCCATAAACATTGAGTCCTTCTTGGCTCGTTACGTGTACTTCGGGGCGAAAATAGAGTGTAGTATGTGGATTGATGTACAAAATGGCTTTGCCCGAAGCCGTAACAGAAGGAGCAAACGCAAAGCCGTTGGAACCAGTCTGAAATTCGGGGTCGGGGAGTGGGCGAACGTAGGCAGTAGCCTCCTTTTCATAAAAATTTTTGAGTTCGCCTACGGTCAAACCTGCCGTACTGATTGCTCCAATGCTCCCGTCGGTCCAAAGTAGAGGATACCAAGGCTCAAATTTGGTAAGCAAAGCAGGCTTTACGTTGGGATTTTTATACAAGAAAAAATTAATCCCGTCGGCATAGGCTTGGAGCAATTTTTTGAGCCACGGCTCGGCTTTTCGATAGTCAGCTATGGCTTCGGCAGAGTCAATCAAAAGTCTGATTTGTAGGTCGTTGTATAGGGCAGATTCGCCTTTAAGTTCGGCGGTACGGCCTAATTTTTCGATGTAGTTCATTTCTACCCGCATGAAATCGTCTTCACATTGGGCGTACATCAGACCAAATACGGCATCTGCATCGGTTTTGCCTTCAATGTGCGGTATGCCCCAGCGGTCGCGGACGATAGTAACTCGTTGGGCCTGCTGCTGCCAGCGTTGTATGTCGGTAGTGCTGAAACGCTGTGCCGGTGCTTCTAAAAACCAAAAGAAAACAATGAATACAAAGGCAGAGATACGGCTCATAGGGTTATGATTTTTGTGAGAGATTTACAGCAAACATACGGAGTTGTAGTACTATGTCAAAGTTTGAAAGAGATACGCTACTCAAATTGAGAAGTATATTATTTTGACGGTAAAAAAGTTTTTTTAAATCACGTTACTGAACTTTAGGTGTAGGGTATTTTGGGGAATAAAATTTCCCTTGCGCCTCTCCGAGGCTTAGGGGTTGTGTTGTGGGGAAATATCTTACTACAAAGATTGCGCCTCTCCGAGGCTTGTGGGACTTTGGGGGCACCCTTCTCTGCTACAAAACTTGCGCCTCTCCGAGGCTTTTTGGGAACTTGGGTTGTTTGTTTGTGCTACGAAGATTTCGCCTCTCCGAGACTTTTTGGGAACTTGGGTTGTTTGTTTGTGCTACAAAGATTTCGCCTCTCCGAGACTTTTTGGGAACTTGGGTTGTTTGTTTGTGCTACAAAGATTTCGCCTCTCCGAGGCTTCGGAGAAGCCTCACATTTGTAGGAATCAAAGTTTTCTCACAATCATCGCCCGCTTCGGAGAAGCGTAACATCAATTAATAATGCTCAAAAATTAGAAGTTCAAATGAAGGAAATCTTGTAAATCAGTCCAATGTTGGTCTAAGTTTGAAGTTTTGATAGTAGTTTTGCAGTTTAAGTTTCCAAAAATGATATACGTTACCCGTCGTGAGCATTTCAACGCCGCCCACCGTGTCTATAATCCGGCGTGGTCGGACGAAAAAAATAGTGAAGTTTTCGGTATTTGTGCCAATCCCAATTATCATGGACATAATTTTGAGTTGTTGGTTACGGTCAAAGGCCCCATTGACCCCGATACAGGTTTTGTGGTGGACATGAAAAAATTGGGTGATTTGATGAAGCGTACGGTCATTGATAAGGTAGATCACCGCAACCTCAACCTTGATGTGGACTTCATGCAGGGCATCATACCAAGCTGTGAGAACTTCGCGGTCGAAATTTGGAAAATTTTAGAAGAAGGACTCAAAACCCTTGCGCCCTATGCGAAGCTACATTATCTCAAATTGATTGAAACCCCCAAAAATTACGTCGAATACTACGGTGAATAACTGCCATTTTCAATTCAAAATCCTATGCGCCTCTTAGCCTTGTTTGCTTTTTTTCTTTTTTCGGTTGGAATCGCTCAAAGCCAGCCCGTTTCGCTCAATGACATGAGTGCATTCAAAAATCCACCTGCCAACTGGTCTATCGTTGGCGATGTAGTGGCTGATTTGAACCAAAAAAATATCATGACTTCCACGCCCGGCAAAGGAGTGCTACTTTGCCAGCACCCTATCGGCAAATATGGCCGCGAGTATGATTTGATGACCAATGCTACTCATGGAGATGCCGATATTGAAGTAGAGTTTATGATGGCCAAAGGCTCCAATTCGGGCATATATTTGCAAGGACGCTACGAAATTCAGCTTTTTGATAGCTGGGGAGTCAAACAACCCCGTACTTATGATGTCGGCTCGATTTATGAACGCTGGGACGAGTCCAAACCCGAAGGACAAAAGGGATACGAGGGCTATCCCGCCCGTATGAACGCCTGCCGCGCTCCGGGACTTTGGCAAAAACTCAAGATAGCTTTTCAAGCTCCGCGCTTCGATGCCAATGGCAAAAAAATAGCCAATGCCAAAGTACTCAAAGTAGAACTCAACGGGGTGATTGTTCAAGAAAATGTCGAACTGACTGGTCCTACACGCGGTGGCTTGGAAGGAGAGGTAGCCCAAGGGCCATTGCTCATTCAAGGCGACCACGGCTGCGTAGCTTTCCGCAACATGGTCTTGAAGCCTTACAGCAACCAAGTGCCTATGCTCAAAGATTTGGGCTATGCCCTCTATGACGGTATCATCGTAGCCGAACCCGATTACTCAAAAACCAAAGCTGTCAAAGAAGGTATTACCGAACGCCTTACCTATGAATTGGCTGGTAAACCCAACGGTTTTTTGGTACGATTTACAGGTAAAATCACTATCCCTGTAGCGGGTGAATACCGTTTTCAGATGATCAATCACGGTGGCCATAGTGCATTGCGTATCAACAATCAGACTGTGGCCAAATGGCAATGGTGGGAAAACAACGGTAAAATCAATCTTCCAGCAGGCGACCTACCTTTTGAGTTTGTGTATAGCAAAAATACCGACTGGGCTACGGCCTCTATGGGGCTTACGGTAGAGAGTGATGCCGCACGTGCCATTGATTTGCACGCATTGGGGTCGGTCAATCTTAGCTTTCCTCTGAATCCTATCTTGTTAAAACCTACTGATGAGCCACGCGTACACCGTAGTTTTTTCAGTATCAACGGCGAAAGTGTGTCGCATGGGGCTTCAGTAGGAGAGCCTTCGGGTATTCACTATGCAGTCAATTTGGAAAAAGGCGCAATATGCCGAGTTTGGAAAGGGGACTTTTTGGACGTAACGCCCATGTGGCACGACCGTGGCAATGGCATGAGTATTCCACAAGGGAGTGTTTTGGATTTGGGCAACGCTCCTATGCTGGCTTTGCTCGCAACAGAGCAGGGTACATGGCCTGCGTCTTACGGAGAAACTGACGGCTACCGCTTCAAAGGCTATGATTTGGATGCCACAGGGCGGCCTACTTTCAAATATGATTTGGCAGGGGTGAAAGTAACCGACCAGATTCGTCCTGATGCCGAAAACAAATATTTGACGCGCCAAATCACTCTGTCAGGAACAGTGCCGCCCACTTTGCGCTGCCGTTTAGCCACAGGCAAATCTATCGTCAAAGTAGCCGACAATCTCTATTCCATAGACAAAAGCTACTACATTCAAGCCGAAGGGGCGAGTGTCAGAAACGCCAACGGCGAGCAAGAACTCCTCCTACCCGCCGCTGCCAAGATGTCGTACTCGCTGATGTGGTGAGCCGTTTATAGCACTACATTGACGATACGTTTCGGTACTACGACTACTTTTTTGGGAGTTTTTCCGTCGAGCCATTTTTGTACGGCTTCGTTGGCCAATACACCTTGCTCAATATCGGAAGTCGTCATATCTATCGGAAACGAAATGTTGGCACGTACTTTGCCATTGATTTGAATAGGATATTCAAAACTGCTCTCCACCAAGTACTTAGCCTCAAAAATGGGGAATTGTGCCTGTAAAATTGTGCCTGACTCGTGGCCTAATCGCTCCCAAAGTTCTTCGGAAATATGCGGCGCATAAGGTGAAAGCAGTATCACCATTGGCTCTAAAATGGCACGTTTATGGCATTTGAGTTCGGTCAGTTCGTTGACGGCTATCATAAACGTACTCACTACAGTATTGAACGACAGTCGCTCCAAATCTTCTTCGACACGCTTGATAGTGCGGTGCAGTACTTTGAGTTCGGCAGGGGTGGGAGTGTCATCGTTCCACTTTTGCTTACCACTTTGGTCATCATAAAACAACCGCCAAAACTTCCTCAAAAAGTTGTACGTTCCGCTGATACCGTTGGTATTCCAAGGTTTGGCTTCGGTGAGTGGGCCGAGAAACATTTCATACAAGCGTAGCGTGTCAGCCCCGTATTTTTCTACTATGGTGTCCGGATTGACGACGTTGTACTTCGACTTCGACATTTTCTCGACTTCCCAACCACAGACATAAACGCCCCCTTCTTCGGCGGTGGCAGGCTGGCCGTCTTTTTCCAAAATAAACTCGGCATCGGCAAAATCATCGCGCCATTTTCGGAAGGCTTTGAGGTCGAGTATATCATTTTCTACGATGTTTACGTCCACATGAAGTTTGGTGGTTTCGTATTGATCCTTCAAATGGTAGGAAACAAAAACGTTGGCTT
>JBKBKL010000085.1:0-17126 GCA_046294665.1 Runella sp. | reverse complement strand
AAGGTTATTTTGATTATAACCCAAAAAGTAATTACTTTGTAGTAACATCAATTTATCATCATCATGGAAATATCGGTCATTAATATTGGAAATTCAAAAGGAATAAGACTCCCCAAAACCATCCTCGACAAGTACAATATCAATGATAAACTTGAAATGGTACTCGAAAAAGAGTGTATCGTGTTGAAGCCCAAGCATGAACCCCGTAAAAATTGGGAAGAAGCCTTCAGAATGATGCACGATAACAGCGACGATGAGTTATTGATTGATGATGTTTTTGAAGATGAATCTTTTGAATAATGGAATCAAGTGTGAAACAATATGATGTGGTATTGGTAAATCTCGACCCGACTATCGGCAGCGAAATAAAAAAAACCAGACCTTGTGTAGTATTATCTCCCAATGAGATGAACAAGTACCTCAATACCATTGTAGTCGCCCCTTTGACAAGTAGTTTGAAACCCTACCCCACAAGAATTGAAGTACAAAGTAATATCGCAAATGGTTGGATAGCTATTGACCAGATAAGAACGATTCACCGCAAAAGAATCATAAAGTATTTAGATTCATTAGATAAAGATTGTGTTGCGCAAGTAAAAAGCGTCATCAAAGAAACTTATGTAGATTGACAATCCATGCCATTACTCACCGAAATCATCTTCCAAACCAACCCGTGGTACATAGGGCTTTGCCTGTTGGTAGGCAGTTTGTACGCCTTTCTTCTGTATCGTCCCAACCCTGTTTGGAGCAAAAACGTCAATTATGCTCTGGCATTTTTGCGTGGTGCTTTGGTGAGTATTATTTGTTTTTTGTTGCTCAATCCGCTTCTTCGTAGTATTCAGACATGGGTGGACAAGCCTAAGGTAGTCATCGCCATAGACAACTCCGAGTCGGTAGCCAAAGAAGGCCCCAAAGCCCTCGCTGCCCTCTCCCAACTCCGAGAAGCCCTCGACGACGAAGGTCTGGAAGTAGCCACCCAAACCTTCGATAAAGATAATTTTGAAGAAGAACTGAAAAACATCAAATTTGACCGTCGTACTACGCCCTTGGGGCAGTTGCTCAGCAACGCCAAAAACAACTACGAAGGCCGTAACCTCACCGATTTGATTCTTCTCTCCGACGGTATCAACAACGAAGGACTCACCCCTACCTACGGCCAGTACCCTTTTCGTATTCATACCATAGGCTTAGGCGATACACTACCCAAGCGAGATGTGGCCTTGAAAAATGTCATCGCCAATAAAATCGCTTACCTCGGTAACCAGTTTCCGATTCAAGCCGAGATTTCGGCCAGCGGCTATCAAGGCCAAACCGCCACGGTATCGCTTCGCCAAAATGGCACTACCCTCAACAGCCAGCGGGTATCTTTTGGCCAAAAAGAAGATTTCAAAAGCCTGACTTTTCAAGTATCGGCTACTGCCAAAGGCATACAACACTATGTGATAGAGGTAGAGGTAATGCCGGGCGAATTTACGCCCCGCAACAACCGCCGTGATGTGTATTTAGACATCATAGACGGCAAAGAAAAAGTATTGATTTTGGCCTTGGCTACGCACCCCGACATCAAGGCCATCAGGACTGTACTCGAAAAAAATCTCAATTATGAAGTAGATGTACGCATCTTCGGCCTCAACCCCTCTGCCGATGCTTTTGTAGAAAAAAAATATGATTTGATTATTCTCCACCAGCTTCCCGATGTGTTTGGGGTGGGGAGCGATATTCTACAGCGATACCTCCAACGCGACAATACGCCGCTGTTTTTTGTGTTGGGGACTCAATCCAACACCAGCAAGGTCAATCAAGTCAATACCGCCCTCAATATTTCGTCCAATCCCGGCCAAATAGACAAAGTATCGGGACGCTTCAACCCCAACTTCAAGCTACTCAATTTAGATGCCGAGAAATTGGCGATTTTAGAAAAAATGCCCCCGCTTACCGTACCCTTTGGCGAGTACAAACTGCTCCCCGGTAGCGAAGTGGTACTTTATCAAAATGTAGGAACACTTAAAACAGGTAAACCATTGCTCATCATCAACACCGGCAATGCCCGTAAAACGGCTGTATTGGCTGGCGAAGGAATCTGGCAATGGCGACTCGAAGAATACGCGCTGACCGAAAAACAAGAAGCCGTAGATGAGTTGTTGCAGAAAGTGATGCAGCTAATTTCGGTCAAAGAAGACAAACGCAAGTTTCGGGTGTATCCCTTGGCCAATGAGTACAATCTCGGCGATAAGGTCAATTTTGAAACCGAAGTTTATAACGACATTTATGAGAAAACTTATGGCCAAAATATCAGACTCGATATCACCAATGAGCGTGGCAAAGTACAAACTTATACCTACACCAATGCCGAAGGGAGTTCGCGCTTTGAGTTGAGCGGCCTTACCGAAGGCGTTTATCAATTCAAAGCCACTACCAGCCTCAACGGCAAAGTAGAAACCACCGACGGGCAGTTTATTGTCAAAGACTTAGCCCTCGAACTTTCCAACCTCACCGCCGATTTTGGCCTACTTCGTGCCTTGTCGCAGCAGTCGGGTGGGCAGTTTGTACAAGCTAATCAAATCGCCCAATTGAAAGATTTCCTGCTAAAAAACAAAGCCCCCGACCGCTTAGACAGCACCGAGTCTTTGGCAGAGTTGATTCATAACAAATGGCTGTTTTTCTTGCTTCTCCTCTTGGCTACGCTCGAATGGGCTACTCGCAAGTATCAGGGGAGTTATTGATTGCTGTATCATGCTATACGTAAACCTCATAGGTTTGTAATAAATTAGCACATTGAAAGTCAAACGAAACCTATGAGGTTTTTTCGCAAATCAATTTTGAAAGAGTATAAATGTATAATTGCTGATGAACAACTACTGTTTAAAGCTGTTTTTACGAATTGTTTGCTGTTCATTCATCATTGTGCATTATCCATTTCAAAGCAAAAGCCAAGACTCCACCGCCCGGCCCAACTACCGAGCCTTACGTTGGATTTTGGCAGGTGAGTCAGTAGGATATGCGGGCGTGATTTACGGCTTGAGCAAAGCATGGTACCAGACTCCTTTCTCACGCTTCAACGTAGTGGACGATGCCCACGAATGGAAACAAATAGACAAAGTGGGGCATTTTTTTACGGCTTATCAAATCAGTAGAAGTACCGCTGCTATTTATCAAAAAACAGGCATCACGCGCCGCCAAGCGGCACTTTATGGCGCACTTTCGGGCTTTTTGTTTCTGACCCCTATCGAAATCTTAGACGGTTTTCAGTATCCTACCTACGGTTTTTCGCCATCGGATATGGCCGCCAATCTGCTCGGCCCTTCGCTTTATCTGACACAGTTTGCTCTTTGGGACGAGGAGCGTATTCAACCCAAATTTTCGTTTTCCCCTACTCCACTGGCACGTGTACGTCCCGAACTGCTGGGGCGCAATTGGAGCGAGCAATGGCTCAAAGACTACAACGGCCAGACTTATTGGCTATCTGTCAATTTGGCCTCTTTTATGCCTCACTCATCGCTCCCCAAATGGCTCAATGTATCGGTAGGCTATGGCATACACGACATGGTAGCGGCAGAAGTCGAAAAAAGCCAAAGTTTGGGTTATGACCCTTACAGGCAGTATTATTTGTCGTTGGACATAGATTTCAAAAAAATCAAAACTCAGCGTAAAGCCCTCAAAACGCTTTTTTTCATGCTCAATACCCTCAAAGTCCCTGCCCCTACCCTCGAATGGAATCGCAGCCATGGCCTACGAGGACACTGGTTGTATTTTTGAGTATTACATCATAAAAGACCTTGCCGAACTTACCCCTTTTTTGTTTTTCTTTTTCTTTTTGAAAGGCTTTATCGAAAACTCTGTATCCAAACCAAAAATAAAATTGGTTTGGGTGTATCTTTTTTTGCCATAGTCGGGCTGCCAGACAAAGTAGGGATTGAGGTGTTGATTTTTTCTGAACTCGTATTTGAGTCCAATGGAGTTTTGCCAGTTGTCTATCTTCATACCGCTGGGCTTAAAAGCATAAAATGGCTCTATGTATGTATAAATGTCCCACTTCTTGTTGATTTTGTATTTGATTGTACCCCGTGGCCGAAAGTAAGCATCGGCATCTAATCGCACCTCGTCGTCGCCTGCAAAACGTTGATTTTGATACTGGAATGCAGGGCGGAGTTTGAAAGTAAAGTTGCCAATTTTGGTTTTGGAGGCCACCCCCACAAAAAAACGGTGAAACGTACCCACATCTACCAACGCAAGGCGGTAATTGACCGTTAGTTCCATGTTTTTCTGAAACTCGTACTCGGTAGCTGCAAACAAATACGAGCCTTTGTAGTAGCTCACGTTGTTGATGAAGCGGTTGCGATACTGCACGGTCGCTGTCCATTTTTTGGGCAAGTCGAGTGTAAGCGACACTCCCCCCCAAGCCTGTGTATCGGTACGCTCTTGGGAATAGGCGGTGATGAAAAATCCACACCACAATAAAATAGGCAACCATTTACACATAGGCCGTGAATTGAAGCATTTTGTTTGCAATAGACAAAAAGCGAGCCAAAAAGAGAAGGAATTATTAAGAACTCATTAAAAATACTAACCATAACCTAATCTGATTCTAAGGTTGGTCTAATGTTGATAAGGTTTTTTTGCAGAAAAAATAAACAGCCATGACAAAGCTATCGTGCTCATTAAAAATAATTTTGCTGATTATCAGTCCATTATTCGTTTTTAGCCAACAAAATCTTTTCAATATACCCGCAGGAGATCTCACACCGGAAGGAAGGTTTTTTTATCAGCATCAAACCAACCTCTATCCAGACTTAACCACAGAATCAAAAAACCATTTAGTGTATGGTCTGAAACGCAACTGGGAAATTGGGGTCAATTTTCAGAATATCAAGATTGATTGGTTAGACGACGACGGCAACGGAGAAATGCTCTACACCAACGGCAAAGACAACAGTAAGCCTTTGATGCCGCTGCTGCAGTTTACAGCCCAGAAGTTTTTCTTTTTGGGAAAGAACTTCAAAACAACCATAGGTACTCAAATCGGCACCAACGTCAAGCATTTCAGAGCGACTCCCCACTTGACGCATTTCACTTACAACTTGTGGGTGTATGAACCAGCGCATCATACCAAATTTGTGGTTGGCCCGTACATTACTGACAGACGCACCGTCGGGCGGGGCAATACCACCGGCGTAATGGTAGGTTTTGAAGTACCTGTACACAAAAGACTGCTCATCATGGGCGACTGGATTTCGGGACGAAACTCCGCTTCAGTAGGTGTACTGGGCATAAACTACTTTTTGACTAAACGTATTCAGCTATGCTTGGGGGCGTTGCTTCCCAATCCTCGCACCGACAGCAAACCCGGTGTCGTATTCGAACTCAATCTGTTGGGCTTTGACGACAATTAAGCCAGCATTAATCTCCTGATTTTTAATGCCTTTCTAATTTGAGTTTAATTTTTGTCTAAGGATTTGATAGAAACTTTGTGGCGAAAACAAAACTATCAAGCCATGAAGAATCTCGTTAAACTCTTTGCCCTTTGGGCAGGGCTTCTTGTGATATTACAGCCAGCCAAAGCCCAGTATTTCGGACAAAATAAGGTAGGTTATCAAACCTTCCATTTCAAAGTACTACAGACTCAAAACTTCGCGCTTCACCATTACACCCCCAACGACTCCATAGCCAACCACTGGGCCAATCAGTCGGAGCGATGGTACGCCAAACTCCAGCAAGTACTTCGCGACTCGATTCCATTTCGCAACCCTATCATTTTTTACAACAGCCATGCTGACTTCCAGCAGACCAACGTTACTCCCGGCAACATAGACCCCGGCACCGGTGGCTTCGCCGAAGGTATGAAGAATCGTATCGTCATGCCCATGATGAAAGCCAACGCCCAAACAGACCATGTACTGGGACATGAAATCGTCCATGCTATACAGTTTCAGATGATGATGAACAACGGCGACTCGCTTTCCCTCCGCAACATGATGAGCCTACCACTGTGGTTTATTGAAGGTATGGCCGAATACCTTTCGATAGGGGCGGTAGATTCGCATACGGCTTTATGGCTACGAGATGCCGTTCAAAATAACAATCTCCCCACCATCAATGACCTTACCATCAACCCGCGTTTTTTCCCTTATCGCTGGGGTCATGCTTTTTGGGCGTTTGTTACGGGTACTTGGGGAGAGGCCGTCATCAGACCTCTATTTTTGACTGCCGGCAGCAGAGGCTACGAACAAGCGATACAGCAAGTATTGGGGGTATCTGTCAGAGAGTTCAATCAACGCTGGCATGAGTCCTTACGTCAGACGTACATACCTTTTGCCTCACAGCCATATACTCCCCAGCGTGTTTTGGCCAATAATGTGGTAAGCCAAATGCAGTTGGCACCTGCGTTAAGTCCCGACGGGCGATTTGTAGCTTTTTTGTCGGAGAAAAATCTTTTTTCGTTGGATATGTTTTTGGCCGATGCCCAAACGGGTCGTGTATTGCGTAAATTGGGTAGCACTACTCGCAACCCACACTTTGACGCTATCAGTTATTTGGAGTCCACAGGCACGTGGTCGCCAGATAGTAGGCAGTTTATGTTTACGGTGTTTGCTCGAGGCAAAAACCGTTTAGTCATCGTCAATGCACGCAATGGGCGTATCGCTCGCGAAATCGAAATACCGGGTGTGCCTGCTTTCAGCAACCCGTCGTGGTCGCCGGATGGTCAGTATGTAGTAGTCAATGGATTGGTCAATGGTCAAAATGACCTATACCTCTACAACCTTCGCAATCGTACTGTACGTCAGCTTACCAACGACCGCGCTTCCGAACTACAGCCCTCGTGGTCGCCTGATGGGCGTACATTGGTATTCGTAACCGATGCTCCTGCCAAACGCGACAACCGCCCTTTTGCCTTCGAGCATCGTTTAGTGCTTTATGATTTGCCTACACAAGTAAAACGAGTGTTGCCTATTTTTGTAGGAGCCGACAATCTCAACCCTACTTTTGGCACTGACAATCAGATGATTTATTTTTTATCTGACCGCGACGGCTATCGCAATATTTATGCCTACAACCCTTACCGCAATCAGGCTTATCAGCTTACTCGTTATTTTACGGGAGTTACGGGTATCACTCCTCATGCTCCTGCCTTGAGTATTTCGCGCGAAACTGGCCAGTTGGTTTACACAGTTTTTGAGCGTCAAGGCTACCAAATGTATCGTGCCGAAGGTACCGAACTCCTCTGGGAGCGCGTTAATACCGATGCCCTCGACATGGTTGCGGCTACTTTGCCACCTATGCCTCGTTTCAAAAAAGACTTTGTATCGGCACGCCTCAACGCTACCAAAGCCCCAGAACCCTACCAACCCTTCCCCGAACTTATCGAGAGTAAGCCTTATCGGCCTCGACTGGATTTGGTAGGTATCAGCGGAGGTACTACGGGCGGGGCCGGTATTAGCTCCAATCGTCTGGGTACTACACTACAAGGAGGTGTCAATGCTTTTTGGACAGATATGCTTGGCAACAAGCAACTGGGCGTAGGATTGGCCATGACGGGGCGGCTCTCCGATATATCTGGGCAAATTACATATATGAACCGTAAGCGTCGAATCAACTGGGGTGTGGGGCTGTCGCACGTAGGATTTTCTACTGCTCGTGGTGGGTTTGGGCTGGATACCCTCACCGCCAACGACGGCCAGCGTGTACCTGTCATTGCTCGTTTTCTTGATGAGCAGCGTACTTTCGAGCAGCAACTTTCTTTCTTTAGTTATTTGCCCATATCAAGAACTCGCCGCGTCGAACTAACCGCTTCAGGATCAAGGTTTTCGTTCCGTACGATACGCAATGCCGACTATTTCTTCAACGGACGACAAGTTTTTGATGACCGCTTCCGTCTGCCCAACCCTGCCGATATTTTCTTGGGGTCTGTTGGGGCTGCTTATGTAGGCGACAATACCAACTTGGGGCCAGTATCTCCCATTCGAGGCCAACGGTTTCGGTTTGGAATTGAAGCCTCCTACGGCCCTGTTCAATTTCAAACCCTTACTGCCGACTACCGCCATTATTTCCGCGTAGCTCCTTTCACCATTGCGACTCGTGGCTTCTACTTGGGGCGTACCGGACGTGATGCCTCTACGGGTTTTTTGCCTCCACTTTTTGTTGGAGTTCCTACTCTGATACGTGGCTATGCCAACCAACAGTTTGTCAATCCTGATGCGGCAAGAGTATCGTTGAGTGATTTGCAAGGTCGCAATATGGCCGTAGGCAATGTAGAACTCCGTTTTCCGCTGACCGGCAACCCACGCATAGCGGCCTTTAGAAGTGGATTTTTTCAATCTGAACTTTCGCTTTTTGCCGATGCAGGTATGGCATGGGGGCGGCCTGTCCCCCCGCGCAACATCATGTCTGCCGCCGAGGCCGACCGTGCCTGGCGACCTGTACCCGCTACCAGTACAGGCGTATCTCTACGTCTCAATCTGCTCGGGGCTATCATTCTTGAGCCATTTTATGCCATTCCGTGGCAGTATGGCGGCGGGTTTAGAAATGGTACTTTTGGGTTGAATATCGCAGCGGGTTGGTAAACCAAAACTATTTAAACCTATTCTAACTCGTTTCTAATTCAATTCTAACTTTAGTGTCGGTAATTTGTTTTGTCAATAACGACAGTAAATCAATCTAATCAAAAATCCAAATGAAACATCAAATCAGAGTAATCACAGCCATTTTATCATTGGGTATCGTTGGTTTTATGATGTCATGCAACCAAAACCAACAAGCAAACAACACAACCTCCCAAACCAGTCCCGAAGTACAAAAGGTGATTGACCAACTTGGACTTGTATATGTGGAAGAGGGAGCACAGACCGTTATCACGTACGACGAAGTAAATGCCGCCCAGCAGGCTTGGTGCGATGCCTTAGTGAGAATCGGTCAGATCAAAGAAGAAGGTGGCGACTACCGCGCTTATGCCGAAGAAGTACTCTCTACCGCTTACAACTACGACTACGGCAAGGTATTTTTCAAACCCACTTTAGCTTACGGAAAGCAAACTTTCAGAAACGACAAAAAAGGAGCTTTGGCCTATTTTGTAGGTGGCGACCCTGATTATCCAGATGACAAAGGTTTTGCCCTCACTCCTTGGGTGAAAGCAAGATATGACAATGCCGGTGAAAACAACGAAGGTATTCAGATTTATGGCTCTATCGCCATCACAATGGGCAATGTATGGGTAACAGGCAAAGACGGAAAAGAAGTAATGGTGGATAAAACTTGGGTCTTCAGAAAAGACAAAGAGGGAAAATTGAGAATCATAGTGCATAAATCAGCACTTCCGTTTTCACCTGTCAAGTAGTATTTTTCTGTCCTTTATAAAAACACCAGTACTCACTTAGAATGTGTTTGCTGGTGTTTTTTTATCTTTAACAACAGCCATGAAAGCCATCATTACTGCCTCTGGAGTGATATTACTCATCGTCAATACTCTCCAAGCACAAGAGAAACATAGCTTATCAAAGCGTTTGGATTCACTTTTCTCGAATCTGAATCCAATAGCAGTCCCCACCATACAAAATGCTCCAGAAACGAGTTGGAACTTTGGCATTGGCATTAGCTATTATCTAAATACAACCCAAGATACCATACTACAAAAAAATACCCGAACCTCAAGTTTAGCTCTTTCTGCCAATTATTCACTAAGAAATCAACTCCAAACAGAAATCAGATGGCAGATATTCAGTCCTAACGAACGAATGTTTTACAGAGGTTTGGCCAGTTATGCTGATTTTGTAGATAAGTTTTGGGGGATAGGAAACCATACCAGCGAGGCTGATATCAGCGAGTTTTCATTCCAGAGAGTACAGGTACAATCAAGTGTTTTACGGGGTATTGCAAAAAATATTTTTTTGGGAGGTAATTATCAATTCAGTTCGTTCGAAGATTTAGAGTGGTTTCGCAAAAACGAAAATCTTCGTCTTTCTCAACTCATTGGCAGCAACGGCAACAGTGTATCGGGTCTTGGCCCCATTTTTATAGCTGATTTTCGTGATAATCCTTTCAGCGCAACTCGCGGATTTTACGTAGAATTATCTTCGATACATTACAGGTCTTTTTTAGGTAGCACTCATCACTTTAACGAATATTTTGTTGATCTAAGAAGTTACAAAAAAATATTTCAAAAACATGTTTTAGCCTTCCAAATGCTAGGCAATTTTATGGAGGGCCATGTACCTTTTCGAGAAAAACCTCGGCTTGGTGGTGCCCAAATAATGCGCGGATATTTCAATGGAAGGTTTATTGACAACAACATGATTGCCTTTCAGGCCGAATATCGCATGCCGATTTACAAAAGATTTGCAAGTTCTTTCTTTGTAAGTTCAGGGCAAGTAGCCCCTACTGTTGCCCAGTTTGGTTGGCCTCATTTCAAAGTAGCCTACGGTGCCGGACTACGTCTATTGCTCAATGCCAAAGAGTCCATTTACGCCCGTTTTGACTTTGCTCAAACGCTCGACGGCAACCATGGTTTTTACATAAGAATCAATGATGCCTTTTAGTTAAGCAAATACCTTTTTTAAGTTAATTCTAACTTTATCTTAATTCCGTCTTAATAGAGTACCAATAATTTTGCTTCATCAATAAACAACACAGCCCCTGAAAACAAACAAACAGCACAGAAAACAAAAACAAAACAGCTTTTAGAAAACAAATTTTCGTTCATTAACCAGTTATCAACCCTTTAAAACAAACAAAGCAACCATGAAACAGTCCCTGAATTTCGTCATCGTTTTGGCCGCTGTTGGCCTTTTGAGTAGCTGCGCCGTCGTCCGTCAAGGTGAAGTAGGTGTAAAGCGTACCCTCGGTAAAATCAAGCAAGAACCACTGATGGAAGGTGTAAGAGTCTATAATCCTCTCTTGACCCGCATCATCAGAGTTCCTACCCGTACTATGAATATGGAAGTGCGCTCACCGTTGCCTTCCAAAGAGGGTCTGACTGTACAATCTGACGTTTCGATTTTATATCGTGTTGAGGGTGATTCTGCCCCACAAATTGTTGAAAAATTGGGTACGAACTACGAGCAAGTAGTCATTCTACCTGTATTCCGTTCTGCTATTGCCGACGTTGCATCGAGATATTTTGCCAAAGACATGCACACGGGGCAACGTTTAGAGATAGAACAGTCCATTAGAGATATGATGATGAATCAGCTTAAAAACAGAGGTATTCTCATCGAATCCGTTTTATTGAAGAGTATCGTACTACCAGCCGGTCTGACCAAAGCCATTGAAGACAAACTCGAAGCCGAACAAGATGCGCAGCGTATGCAGTTTGTATTGGATAAAGAACGCCAAGAGGCTCAACGCCGCGTCATTGAGGCGGAAGGTATCAGAGATGCCCAAAAAATCATCAACGAAGGCTTAACTCCGATGCTCATACAGTTTAAGAGTATTGAGGCTTTCAACCGACTATCCACATCGCCAAATACAAAGGTGATTGTAACCAACGGTGGCAGTATGCCTTTGGTGATGTCGGCAGACAAAACTGACTAATCTCCAACCTAACCTGTTGATTAGTGGGGGCTATGCGACAACGTGTAGTCCCCTTACTAAACAAATCTTTTGTCTAACATCAAACTATCAGCACTATGAACAACTCCCCTAATTTATATATCGGCCTCGGTAGTGCCGTTTATGCCTTAGTCAAAACTGACGGCAATCTCCACAGCCCCGAATCTCTCAGAGCGCGTATGCTGCTCATCGAGCAACCCCACGGCGATTTGGCGATGCAGTCCTTTATCGTAAGGGAGCATTATGACGTATCGCCCGAAGAAGCCTACAATTTTGCACTTCGTTGCTTCAAATCCAACAAAAACGAACTTGATGCTGACGCTAAAAAGAGTTTGGTATCAGTCATCAAGAGAGTTGCCGAAGCTGACAAACATATCTCAAAAAAGGAGTCGGAGTTTATCAAACGATTCCAACGCGACCTCCGTAAACTGTAGGTTTGCAAAGTAGAGCTGTTATTGAAATTGATAGTTCCATATCATATCTTCTTTTGGCATTTTTTTTAGACATTCCTTGCATTTGTGGCTGTTATCATTTTATCTTTACAGCCGTCTTGAAGAAAATAGCTTTAAAAGCAATAATAATAGCTCAACTTAGCATCAATATCGAAAGCATATTTACCGACACAGTCATGAGTTTGAATTGGTATAAATTTGGCACAGTAGCTTCTCTTATTTTATTGGCTTCCCTTTCGCGACTGCTGCCTCACCCCTTCAATTTCACTCCACTTGGTGCTATTGCACTTTTCGGTGCAGCCCACTTTGACCGTAAATGGCTTTCTTTTGTAGTTCCTACGGCTGCCATGCTCTTGAGCGATTGGCTGCTTGGCTCATCGTTTTGGCCAACCTATCTATCTTTTATACTGATTGCTATTTTCGGAATGTCTTTCTTGAAAAAAATCACCTTGGGTAGAGTGGTTACGGCAAGCATCGTAGCTTCAGTTTCTTTTTTCTTGATTACCAATTTTTTTGTGTGGTATGGAGGAAGTATGTATCCACCCACTTGGCAAGGACTCGTTGCTTGCTACGTAGCAGGATTGGCTTTTTATCAGCCTACCCTTTTTGGTAGTGCGTTTTTTAATACTGCCATGGGTGATTTATTTTATACCACAATTCTATTTGGTAGTTATTTTGTTTTACAACGTTCGATTCCAAAGCTACAATTAGCATAAAAAATTTGTTTTCATGGCTGTTAATAGGTAGATAAATAGCCCCGAAATTCGGGGCTATTTTCTTTTGCCTTGTAGCCCTCCCGTGTGTATCACTACGACGGTGTCCCCTCTTTTGAAGTAGTCGCCCTGACGTACCAACTCATCAATTTGAAACAGCATTTTGGCAGTATAAACTTGTTCGATCGCAATACCAGTAGTATGCTCAAAGTATTCGATAAATTCCATAAGGGCGGTGGTGGTTTTTCCATAGCCTCCAAAATGACTCTCCCAAAAAAGCTCATAGTTTTGATAGGTTCCTACCAATGGCAAAATAGTTTTCAATAAGTATTGCCCATTTTTGAGTACGACAAAGCCCAACACTTTGGAAGAAGCCTCTGCTTTACTACACAATCCAGCAAAAGTCCCTCCTGTACCGACAGGTGTACACCAATAGTGCGGTGCGTATCCTAACTGTGAAGTTGCCTCTGCTACCACCTCCCCTACCCCTTTGACTGCCAGCGAGTTGGTGCCGCCTTCGGGTAAGATATAGGCATTTGAGCCATATTTTTCAGCTAAAACCTCCTTGCACCTATAATCTTCGCGGCTTACAAAGAAGAGTTGCATACCACAATCGGTAGCAAACCGAAGTGTAGGATTGGAAGTAGGGGAAAGTTCATCGCCTCGAATGATGCCTATACTCTCAAAACCAGTAGCTTGGGCCGCTGCTGCTACTGCTGCTACATGATTGGAGTAAGCTCCGCCAAAAGTCAGTAGAGTGTCGTAACCTTGCTGATATGCTTCGATAAAATTGTATTTGAGCTTTCGCCACTTATTGCCTGATACCCACGGGTGCAGCATATCATCGCGCTTGATATAGACTTTTATGTCTTTTTCTACAAAAATGGGCAAATCAACGATTTGGAGGGGCGTTTGGGCGGTGTTCTCCCAAAATTGAGCAATTTTATTCACAAGCTACGTTTTGTTTTGTGTACTTTTGTTGAAACCAAATTTTTTCAAAAATCATGAAAAAAATCATCTTTTCCTGCTTGTTTTTGATTGGCTCATTGAAGGCTTTTACCCAAGATACCCCTACTGCCGAGGCGGTCATAGACAAATACTTAACGGCCATAGGCGGCAAGGAGGCCATTGCCAAAATAGAAGACCTCACGATGAATATGAACATGGAAATAGACCGCCAAGGCCAAACCATGATGATCGAAACCGAAGTAAAACAAAAAAAACCTAACAAGTTCTCATCAGTATCGTATGCCTTTGGACAAGAATCAGGACGTACCATTTGCGACGGTAGCAAGGTCTATTCGATGCGCAATATGAGAGGCGAGCAACAGGCCAATACCGTAGAGGGAGCAGATGCTACGCTGCAAATTCTTCAAAACGCTACTTTCCCAGAGCTATTGTACGATATGTACAAAATCACCTCGACAGTAGTCGGTAAAGAAGACGTAGAAGGCAAAGCTGCTTGGAAAGTAGAATTTGCTACCCCAGAAGGCAAAAAATGGCAAGAGTTTTTTGATATAGATAGTGGTTTAAAACTCAAAAGAGCTTCAGAAGGTCCTGGTGCAGGAGGTCGTATGGGAGGAGGGACACGCCCAGAAGGTGCAGCAGGTCAGCGTACTGAAGGAGCAGGAGGCCAACGTGGCGGTGGTATGGGTATGATGGGCGGTGGTGCCATGAATGTAAACCTAAGCGACTACAAAGAGATAAAAGGAACGGGCGTGAAAATCCCTTATACCCGCACCATGGGCGGAGGGCAGTTTCAGATGAAAATGACGGTGTCGTCGGTCAAAGCCAATAAGGGTATCAAAGACAAAGAGTTTGAAATCAAATAACGTAGTAAGCCCTACTCCTTTTTGAAATGTAGCGTATTGATCAGGTAATCTCTGTCGGTGATACGCATCAAGATATACACCTGAAACTTTGTACCGTTGGAAGATTGGTAAGTAGCTGTACAGTAGCGTACATTGGAGGCAGTTCCTTGATAGCCATACCGAAAATCTTTGGGGGGATATTTTTTGAAAAATGTTTTCAAAATCAATTCGGCTTGCTCGTGTCGTACTCTCTTGAAATCTATCCGTTCGGTATCTATCACCAGTTCGAGATTGCGTTCGAAATGCGCTGACAACAAGCGAGCATCGCCTGTACGAAACGACCCCTTCACACGCTCGGCTACTTCTGCATCAAGATTGGGATACCAATATGAGTGGGAAAAACTGCTTAAAACAACGATAAAAAAACAGCCTAAGGTGAGTTTTTGTAAAAATTTCATAGGTGAAAACGGTTTGGCAAATTTGATTTCACCTTGTTGTTCTCTAAAATTGTGCCAAACTTGTATAATCCGCTATTAAATATACTCACCTTTTTTATGAACAATCGTATTTTGACGCTTGAACAAGCCCAACAAAAAATAAAGCGAATTGCGTATGAGATTTATGAACGCAATTTTGAAGAGAAGGAAATCGTTTTGGCGGGTATCGTAGAGGAAGGCTATACTATGGCAAGCCTACTGGCAGAGCACCTCCGTACGATTGCTCCTTGTATGGTTACGCTGATGAAAATACAACTCAATAAAGAACGCCCGCACGCCCATGCAGTATTGTTTGACAGAGAACGCGACAGTCTGGAAGGGAAAGTAATCATCGTCATAGACGATGTACTCAACACAGGCCGTACTTTAGCTTATGGTTTATCTCCGTTTTTGGGAGTCAGTATCAAACGGCTTCAAGTAGCGGTGATGGTCAATCGGGCGCATCATACTTTCCCTATTTCAGCCGATTACGTAGGCTACACCCTTAGCACTACCCTCAACGAACACGTACAAGTAAAACTCTCTGGCGATGAGGCCGGTGTGTATTTGAGTTGAGCATTATTCATAAATGATGGCAGTCCCATTGGCACTGACCATGAGCATAGAGCCATTGCCTCCGATAGTCTGGTAGTCTAAATCTACCCCGATGATGGCATTGGCCCCCAGCCGCTGGGCTTGTTCGATCATCTCTTTGATAGCGATACTTTTGGCTTCGCGAAGCCCCTGTTCATACGCCGAAGAACGCCCCCCTACGATGTCGGAGATACCTGCAAAAAAATCTTTGACGAGATTGGCACCGATGATAGCTTCTCCATTGACCAAGCCGATGTACTTCGTGATTTTTCGTCCTTCAATGCTGTGTGTAGTAGTGATGAGCATAGATAAAAGGTTAAAAGTTGGTTGCAATGATAGCATCATTGATAGATTCCAACGATAGAAATCTTTAACAACGGTCTTTGTAATGTATCAAACCTACAAAAATGATTACGAAAATGAAGACAACATTTCAATTTATTACCTTTTTGGTGAGTTTATTTTTGGGTGGCCTCTTGTTGATAAGCTGCGAAGAAAAACCAAAATCGCCCCAGATTGCTCTCCAGCTTTACAGTTTCAGGAATCAGTTTGCTCAAGATGTACCCGGTACCATGGCCAAAGTACAGGCTTTGGGCGTAAAATATGTAGAACTGGCCGGTACCTACAACATGACCGTTCCTGATTTTTTAGCCCTTCTCAAAAAACATGACCTTACACCTATAGGCACGGGTGTTGATTTTGATGTACTCGACAAAAACCCCCAACAAGCCGTAGCCGATGCCAAGACTTTGGGCGTAAAATATGTAGTATGCTTCTGGATACCTCATCAGGATACGATTTTTACGATAGAAGAAGTAAACAAGGCCGTAGAGGTTTTCAATCGTGCTGGCAAACTTTTGAAGGAGAATGGCTTTTCGTTTTGTTATCACCCACACGGCTACGAATTTCGACCTTATGAAAACGGCATGCTGTTCGATGTATTAGCACAGAAATTAGACCCCCAATACGTCAATTTTGAGATGGACACCTACTGGGTAAAGCACCCCGGACAAGACCCAGTAGCGGTATTGCAAAAATACCCAACACGTTTCCCAATTTTGCACGTCAAAGACCGACAAGTAGGTACGATAGGCAACCAGAATGGGCGCGGTGATGTCGAAACCAACGTAACACTCGGCACAGGCGATGTAGGCATTGAAGCCATTGTAAAAGAAGCGGCAAAAATAGGTGCTGAGTATTTGGTGATAGAAGATGAATCTTCACGTTCGGAAACGCAAGTTCCACAAAGTATTACTTACTTGCAGGGTATTTTGAAAACCCCATGAAAGCATTATTTGCGCGATAGGGAGTTTTATTTCGACAATTCCTCATTGGTACGATTGAAAGTTGTAATCGGGAATTGGATAGGTGTAAGTGCGTTATTTCAATTCCTCATTGGTACGATTGAAGGTACACGGCCTCAAGGGTCAGGCATGTATTTCTTAACAATTTCAATTCCTCATTGGTACGATTGAAGGTTGACGCGTTCCACGATATACACCTAATAATTATATTTCAATTCCTCATTGGTACGATTGAAGG
>JBKBKL010000084.1:0-17156 GCA_046294665.1 Runella sp. | reverse complement strand
TTGCCAAATCTTATTCCAATTATTAAAATTAAACTATTCATTATCAGTGTTTTATAGTTTTACAGAGTTTTCAATTTGAAAAATAGTATCTATTGGGGAAATGTTTTCTTCATAGAATCTCTACTCATTTCTTCTCTACAGGCAGCATATACCGCTCTCGCATGGCCAAAAACTCAAACACCGCCCGATGATAAGGGTTAAATTCGGGGTCTGGAATCCCTGAAGGGGGTATGGCTGGAGTGCCGTAGCCCGTCTGAAACATATCGTGGTGATATACCGCATAGCCTCCTACCTGCCATACGTTGGCAATGTGCAAAATATGATCGTGAGGCTTAGAGCCTTGGCGTGGCCCACCGTGTTGGGTGATTCCATTGCGGGCGGGTTCGTCGTCCACTACGGGTTTTTGGAATCGTTTCATCAAATACAAAATCTCTTGTGGTGCTACTTCCCAGTGCCTACCACTATGGCGGCTGGTATGTGGCGTGAGGAAGTCGAGGATTTCGTTTTGTTTCTGGTCGCCCAATACACCGCCTACTCCCGGCGAGTTGGTTACTAATCGTTTGGGGTCAATGGCCTTCACGGTTTGATAATGCTCCACCACACGATCGGAGAGTTCGTTCCAAATCTGAATGACCACATTGCGGTACGGTAACAATTCTCGCGTAACGCTCGAAACGGCACGTTTGGAGGCTACTGAATCAAGTCGAATATCGCTGTAATAACTCTCTTGTGAAAAAAGAACCAATTCGACAATCATACCCAACTGCTCTGCATCTGTGATGATGGCTTTGAGTGTAGCCAAATGTTCCCCACGCAAAGAACCGTCGGGGTGGTAGAGTGTAGTGGTAGGGGTGCTATCCACAAACTTGTGTTTATTGTCCCATTGTGCCCATATCCTCAAGACGGTGATGCCATAGCGTTGAAACTTCGACATCCATTTTTTGCGCTCCTCGCTACTTTTATTGAATGTAGGATTATAAATGGCATTGAAAAAACTTACTCCTGTAAATGCAAAAGGCTGGCCATCCCGCCAAAAGGTAGTACCCCGTATGGTCAGATCACCGTAGGGCTGTGCAAAGATTTGAGAACTGAAAAACAGCAGAACAGAAAAAAGGAAAGGTTTCATTGGAAAAGTGGTAGAGGTATAACGCCTTTTAGCAACTAAGAACTAAGAACTTTGTAGGTAGTATTTTTTTTGAGGGCTTTTTGGGCAGCACGGGCTATGTCGGTAGGGGTCATACCATGACGCGCGAAGAGTTCATCAATGCCGCCACTTTCCACAAACCGATCTCGTACACCTATGCGCTGCAGCGGAGCGGGGCAAGTTTCGGCCAATACCTCGCTGACGGCATCGCCCAGTCCACCATAAATGCTGGCGTTTTCGACGGTTACGGCACAGCTTGTTTTTTCTACCGATTGTGTGATGAGGTCGCGGTCAATGGGTTTGACAGAAGCCAAGTGAATCACCTCGGCCTCGATACCTATGCGGGCCAGTAGGTCGGCAGCATCTAAACAAAACATGGTCATAATGCCTGTACCAAAGAGCGTAACATCAGTTCCTTCCCGAAGGATTTCACCTTTGCCCCACTCAAATCGGTGGTTTTTGTCGAATAGCTCAGGTACGGCATAGCGTGCTACTCGAAAATACACCGGACCAGGTGTAGCCATAGCGGTTTGCATCACGGCGCGTAGGTCGGCGTTGGTACCGGGGTCGGCTACCAGCAAATGTGGTATGGCTCGCATGATAGCCAAATCTTCGATGCAGTTGTGCGATGCTCCGGCCCTACTCGTCGGTACACCACAGTATGAGCCGGGAATTTTGACATTGAGTTTGGGAAAGCAAATCGAAATAGCGATTTGGTCCAATGCCCGCCGAGCAGCAAACGCCGCAAAAGTAGAAGGCATAGCCACAAAACCCTCTGAAGCCAATCCGGCGGCTACTCCAAAGAGATTTTGCTCTGCAATTCCGACCTGCACAAAGCGGTCAGGAAAGCGTTTTTTGAAGAGGGTGGCTTTGGTAGAGGTGTGTAAGTCGGCATCTAAAAAGATGAGCGATTCGTACTGCTGCCCAAGTTCGAGCAGTGTTTGACCGAAAGCGTCGCGTAATTCTTCGGCCTCGTGATGTGTGTTATTCGCCGCCATAAAATGTTTCTTTATCTACTTTGAAATTGAGTTTACTGTATCCTTCTTCGGTATAGCCATAGGTACGTGCTACCTCGCGCAGCATGGCATCGGCTGTCAGTGGGTCGGGGGCGTGGGTGTGCCATTTGTAGTTGAACTCTGCCTGTTCGATGCCTTTACCCTTGACTGTATGTGCAATGATAACGATAGGCTGGCCGTTGGGCATGAGCCAGCGGGCTTGGTATAGGGCTGCTGCTACGGCTTCGATGTCATGGCCGTCTATTTCGAGGACTTGCCAGCCAAAGGCTCGCCATTTGTCGGCCAATGGCTCTATGCTCATCAGATCCCATACGAAGCCCTTGGCCATGGCTTTGTTGTAATCAATGATGGCGATGAGGTTGTCTAAACGATAGTGTGCCGCCGACATGGCTGCTTCCCAGACATTGCCCTCGTTGATCTCGCCGTCGCCCATGATGCAAAACACGCGCGAGCGTGGGTTTTCTTTTTTACGCAAAGCCAATGCCATACCCACAGCCACCGATAGCCCCATGCCCAGCGGCCCCCCGGAGGCTTCGATGCCTGGAGCCGACTCTGTATGGGTGTGTCCCTCCAGGCCGTCGGGTTCACAGTAAGTATAAATGCGTTCTGGTGGTATAAATCCCCGCAAAGCCAGTACCGCATATAGTGCCGGTGAGCCATGCGCTTTGGAAAGTATGAGCCGGTCGCGGGTCGAGGATTTAGGCTGCTGGGGGTCTATATTAAGATGATGAAAATACAATACCGACAGCAACTCGGCCATAGAAAATGCCCCCCCGATATGCCCCCACTGGCTGTATGTAATCATCTCGAGAGAGAGTCGCCGAATCTGATAAGCCTGATAAGCCAACACAGCGTGTTGATGCTCAGTAATTTTGGCCCGTATTCCCCCCATAGTGAGGAGGTTACTTGAAGGTTGATAAGATGTTTTATTCATATTTTTCGCAATAAGAATACAAAATTATTTAACAAATGTACACAATTTTTTGGATTATAAACAAACAAATTTTTAAATTTGTCAAAAAATAACTTAATAATTTGTTTTTTCAAGAATACCAAACGTCAGAGAATACCAAATAAAAGATGAACAATACCGCTGATATACAGCTTATTAAAAACCGTTGGTGGATTTTGGGAGCATTGTTTACAGCTACCTTCCTCAACTACTTCGACCGCCAGACACTCGGTACGGCTATCGAACCCGTAGTCCGTGAGTTTGGGTTGTCGAATCTCCAGCGTGGCGAGCTTTTGGCGGCTTTCACGCTCACCTACGCTTTGGCGCATTTGTTTGTAGGCGGGGTAATTGATAGGCTAAGGTCGGTGCGTTGGTTTTTTGCGGGTATGGTTTTGGCGTGGTCGGGTAGTACGCTCTTGGTAGGTTTTGCACAAAATTTCGAGCAACTTTTGGTTCTACGTTACTTACTGGGCATTTGGGAGGCTGTCAATTTCCCGATTTGTTTGATGATCATTGCCCGTATTTTTCCTCCTGAGCAGCGGAGCTTGGCATCGGGGATTTTTGCCAGTGGGGCTTTTTTGGCTACGCTGGCCGCTCCACCCGTAGTAGTTTATTTATCAACGTATTATGATTGGCGTTATGCCTTTATTTTGGCAGGTTCGTTGGGGGGATTTTGGGTTATTTTTTGGGTTTGGGTTTATCATGAACCCTCATCGGCTATTCGTACTACCCAAAAAACCTTACTGACAGATATTGTTGATATTTTTAAATCTTATAGCCAAGTATTGCAGCAAGTAGGCTTTTGGGCGGTAGCATTGATTGGACTGGGGATTATCCCATCACTCTATTTTGCAACACAGTGGTTTCCGACCTTCTTCATAAAAGCACTCGACCAACCTTTTGACCAAGCACTTTCCTTCAAACTCTCGCTTATTTATTTCATGCAAGACGTGGGCTTGTGGTTGGGGGGAGTGTCGGTATTGTGGTTGGCAAAGCGAGGAAGGTCTATTTTACAAGCACGAAAACAGGTGATGTTGTTGGCTTTTGGGCTGATGATGAGTATTGTGGCAGTGCCTTATGTTGCATCAGTATCTTTATGTGTAGGATTATTGGCTGTTTATGTAGCAGGTATTGGTATATTTTTGGGCAACCAACACGCTTTCAAACAAGACGTACTACCAAGCCAAGTAGCTACAGTAGCGGCTTTAGTAGGATTTATAGAAACAGGCTTTACGTTTTTTGTACTTCGTCGCATTGGCTCACTTACTGCCGATACCGCTGACTTTACACCTGTTTTTGGATTATTGGCAGGTTTAGCAACCTTTGCTATTGTGGTAGTACTTGTATTTATACGCCCCAAGTATTTTCAAATTCGATAAAATATTCTTCGAGTGCTTAAAATCATTTTCAAACTCAACCCAAAAAAATAGCACACGGATTTATACTTAAACCTCATAGGTTTGCGAAAAATAAACAATATAACTCATTGATAATCAACTGAAACATATTAGATTTTTTCGCAAATCAATTTTGAACGAGTATAACGGATATGACACAGATTCAAACCCATCAAGACCCAAGACTCAAATGACACCTATCGAACTATTCAACGCTTATATGCGCCTGACGGGTACACCTACCCTTGCCCACAAGGCTACCGACGAGCCGCGTTTGGCCGGCAAAAAACTTGGTATTGTCAATGGTTCGCATTGGGTGAGTCTTTGGTCTTCCTATTTTGGGGGGCAGATTTTGCCGGAAGTGAAGTTGGTACAAGTCGGCAACGAGGGGGTGCAGCTAAACTTTATGAAGGCACATCACGCCGGAGAAAGTTGCCCACCAGTCCTCAACATTGACCTCACCACTCGCTATGCCCAAGATTTGGTAGAACTGGTAGGCGTAGATGTGGTACTGCTGACTTGCTCTACCATGAACCGCGCTGCTACATCGGTAAGGGCTGCCTTAGCACCATTGGGTGTGCCTGTGGTACAAATTGACGAAGCCATGATGGAGCAAGCTGTCGAAACCAACGGTAAGATTTTGGTCATCGCTACACATGGGCCTACGGTAGCCAGTACACAGGCATTGCTTCAAGAAACAGCCCTCCGACTTGGCAAAACAGTGGACTTCGTAGGAGCAACAGTCGAAGATGCCTTCCATTTGTTGGGGGAGGGGCGCATTGCCGAGCATAATGAGCAGATTGCCGAGGCCATAAGAAAAGCCCAGCAACGCGAAACCATTGATATAGTAGTGCTGGCGCAACTTTCGATGAGCGTATTTAGCTTTTCGTACCCCAACCCACAAGACACCTTTGGTATTCGGGTACTCAACAGCGGCCAAACGGGCTTTGAACGCGTGCGGGAGGTACTCCTCAAAACACCTGTTGCCCATCAATTTTAGGTACTTCAAAAAGCATCGTTTGATATATAATTATTACTTAAAACTATGAAATTTCTTCTTCTTTTTATTTGCACACTCTTTACCTGGGTAAGCTACACCCAAGTACCTCGCTGGTCAGTATATGAAATCGCCCTGACTTCGACAGCGGTTCGCCCCAATCCTTATGTAGAAACCCAATTAACAGCCACTTTTGTAGGTCCCAAAGGCATAAAAATAACAGTAAGAGGCTTTTGGGACGGTGGTCAGACGTTTCGGATTCGGTTTGCACCTACCGAAATAGGCATTTGGAAATACACTACCAACTCCAACGACCCCTCCCTCCACAACCAAAAAGGCCAACTTACCTGCACTTCGCCATTACCCCAAGCACATGGCTTCGTAAGGCGTGATGAAGCCCACCCCTATCACTTCGTCCGCGACGACGGCTCGCGTTATCTCATGCTTGGCACTACTTATTATGGCCTTATCAGTAGTGCATTAGTAAACAAGAGTTATCGAGCTACGATTGATAGCTGCCTCAAGTATGGTATTAATAAAATACGCTTTAGAATCAACGTCAAAATCTGCCAAAACGAAATCAACCCCGGCCCATGCTCCTCTGTATGGGGCCAAGACCACGACCACCTCAACTTGACTCACTTACGGGTCGTTGATGAACTGCTGACCTACATGGCCGAGCGCAATATGGTAGCTGATTTGATGCCCTTCGACTCACAAGAAAAATTTTATGGTACAGATGCGCAAGATCTACGCTACTTGCGCTATGTGTTGGCGCGGTTTGCGGCTTATCCCAATGTGATTTGGTGCTTGACCAACGAGTTTCAGCGTGTACCCAACAAGCCCCGCGCATTTTGGAATACCGTCGGTAACATAGTCCGAGCCGAAGACCCTTACATTGCCAATGGTATGCTACTCCGTCCCCTTTCAATTCATCCGTTTGGAGGCGAGAGTCAAGGTGCGCTATTTCAGTGGTTTGATGCCTCGTGGCCGTCGCACATTATCTTACAATCGGGAAGGTTTTTGCCTGCCGATACCCTCAACCTCATTACCCTACGCAACCGCCGCCATCAAATGCCAATCGTCAATGATGAGTTTGGGTATTTCGACGACGACATCAGGCAGTGGAAAGAAGGATACAGCCAGATGGTACATCGGCAAGCATTATGGAGTATTTATATGGCAGGAGGCCACGCCACCATTGGAGACAAAGCCACCTATCCCGACGGAAGGCCCTACCAATCAACCGTTTGGCATTCGAGAAATGAATACTATGACTTATTACATTTGAGTACGTTGTTTAGTCAAAAAGGATTGGAATACTGGAAAATGGAACCTGCCAACGACCTCGTAACAGGCCGCCGTGCTTACGCATTGGCATACAAAGACGCGGCGGGTATTGTTTATGCAGCCGTAGGCGGAGAGGTTACGCTACATTTATCGGTAGGAAACTATACCGCTTGGCTCTACAATCCTCGTACAGGTCAGGAAAAGTCCTTATCTCCGCTCATCGGTAATAAGCCCCAAACCGTTACTTTTCCTTCAAACGAAGATTGGGTCATGTATTATAAAAAACAATAGCCTATCAATATGATGACTATTCTTACTTGCTAAACTTTATTTTGTCATGAAAAAAATCTTATTCATTGCCCTAACCCTCTGCCAAGCAGTACTTTATGCTCAGATAACGGATTTGACCTACCCCAGCGCACTCAATGGGCAAGACATCGCAATAAAGGTCTATCTGCCCCCTCAATATACCAATAGCACTGAGCGGTTTCCGGTAGTGTATAACTTGCACGGGGGAGGAGGCTCACCCGAACGCCAATGGGATCGTACCCGCAAGACCCTCACCGATGCCATAGAAAACAAGCGCGTCAAACCGATGATTTATGTCTTTGTCAATGGTTTGGGCAATACCAATTTTGTCAATAATAAAGACGGCAAGCAGATAGAGCGTAGTATTGTAGAAGAGTTGATTCCGTTTATTGACCGAAACTACCGCACCATCGCCAACCGCACGGGCCGTGCCATAGACGGCTTTTCTATGGGAGGGTATGGTGCTTTGATGGTGGCCTTTCGCAATCCCACGCTCTTTTCGTCGGTGGTATCTTATGGGGCTGCATTGGTCATTGGTGCCAGCGATAAAAACTACCGCGATGCTGCGCATTTTGCCGAATATGATCCTCGCGCCTTGACCATCAAAAACCGTGCTGCTATCCTCAAAAACCTAAAAATCAGAATGGTATGCGGCGATAGCGACTGGTTGTTTACGAGCAACGTTAAGTTTAAGGCTCATTTGGACAGCCTCAAAATACCTGTTGATTGGGTCATTGAGCCGGGACTGGCCCACTGTACCCAATGCCTCTATGAAAATGTAGGTTTGGAAAGCCTACGTTTTATGGCCAGTGCCTTTGAGGGCAAACCTTACAAAGCCCCCAAACCTTTGGCTATGGTCACTAAAACTACCATCGGCGATTTGAGCAACATACCCTTCCGACCTTCGGGGGCATTGCCACGTTTGAAAGTCAGCGAAAACAAACGTTTTTTGGTTACAGAAACAGGCCGCCCATTTTTTTGGCTCAACGATACCGCTTGGCTGCTATGTTCCAAAGCCGACCGCGAAGAAGTGGACAAGTATTTTGAGAATCGTGCCGCACAGCAGTTTTCTTCTGTCATGACTATGCTGCTACCGTGGCAACATGGCGGTACAAATATTTATGGTGAAAAGGCTTTTGAAAATGATGACTTCACCAAACCCAACAAAAAGTATTGGCAGCATATTGACTACATAGTAGATCAAGCCTCCGCCAAAGGACTCTACTTAGGGCTGGTTGTAATGTGGTCAATCAACTACATAGATCGAAAAGATGGCAAAATCATCATCACTGAAGAGCAAGCCTACCAATATGGCAAGTTTTTGGGCAACCGCTACAACAAAGCCCTGCACGTCTATTGGGTGCTGGGTGGCGATACGCCTCCCAAACGCCATGAGGTATTCGATGCTATGGCCAAAGGTATCATTGAGGGAGTCGGTGGTGACCCCGACATGGCTCTTATTACCTTTCACCCACCTTCCCCCCTCAAATCATCAGGGGCGTTTTATCACGACCGTCCTTGGCTCGATTTCAATATCTTACAATCGGGACACGACATCTGGCGGCTCAACTACGAATCTACCGTCGCCGACTACGCCCGCACACCTACCAAGCCCGTAGCCGAAGGTGAGCCTTGCTACGAAGACCACCCTGTGAGGCACAAGTACGAAAACGGTGCTTTTACTGATTGGCATATCAGAATGCGTGCTTATTGGTCGTTGTTTGCAGGAGGCTTTGGTTTTACTTATGGTGGCAACGGCGTATGGCAATGGGACAAAGAAGGGCAGCAACCTTTTCTAGAAACGCATCACCGACTGACTTGGGATAAAGCCCTCTCGCTCCCCGGTGCCGAACAGATGCGATATGTGCGCGCCCTTATCGAGTCGCGGCCTTATTTAAGCCGCCTGCCCGACGATGGCTCCATCGTCAGCTCGGCCTTGGGCGAAAAAGAACTACGTACCCAAGCTACTTTTGGCGAAGATCGTACTTGGGCCATGATTTATCTGACAAGCGGTCAAAAAGTAAGTCCCAATTTCACGAATCTACGCGGTAAAAATTTCAACCTATGGTGGTTTAACCCTCGCACGGGTCAGCTTTGCAATGAAGCAGGACAACCCACAGGAAAGCCGTTTCAAGTACTGACCCGCACCAACGAAAAAATAAAAGCTGAACTCGACCCTCCGGGAGAGGTCGGCCAAGGCAATGACTGGATTTTGGTCATTGACGATGCCGCCCGAAACTTCCCACCGCCGGGTACGAGAGTACAGTAAAAACTGGAGAAATTGGGTAAGATTTTTGATAGTTGGTTTTTGATAGTTGGTTTTTGATAGTTGATTTTTGATAGTTGATTTTTGATAGTTGATTTTTGATAGTTGATTTTTGATAGTTGGCGTTTGAAACGCCAACTCTTGAGATTTGCGTTTCAAACGCAAATCAGCAACATTCAAACGCAAATCAGCAACGCATCAATATAATTTTGGGTTATAAAGTAACGTTTTTGAAAGTAAACGTTTACTCCAAATTTACGCCCCATGTTACGCCTTATCTGCTTATTGACAGCCTTCAGCTCAGTGGTATTTGCACAGTCGCCCGATGTTCAAGCACAGGTGGACGAGGAAAACTTTGAATGTCATTATTTTGGGTATCAAAAACTCAAAACACCCAAAGATATTTGCGATTTTTTGGGATTTCGCTCCAACCAACACGCCGAAGAAGTAGTAGATAAAATATTGCAGCAGGTAGGGCTGGTGCGTAATTTTATCGTTGTCGAATGTCCCAACACCCAAAATTGCTTTGCAACGGTAGTAGAAGGGCAGCGATACATCGTCTATGACGGAGCATTTATGAAACGTATCGAAAATGTAACCCGCACCGACTGGTCGGCCATTAGCATCATTGCCCACGAGATTGGACATCATCTACAAGGCCACACCATTGACCGACGCGGTAGCCGACCCAAAAAAGAACTCGAAGCCGACCGATTTTCGGGTTTTGTCATGCAGCGACTGGGTGCTACCCTCGACGAAGCCCAGATAGCCATCAAAACCCTCGGCGACGACAAGGCCACCTACTCACACCCTGCCAAAGCCGACCGCATCGAGGCTATTCGGCAAGGATGGCTCAATGCCGCTGGCCTTCACAAAAACATCACCGCACCACAAGGAAATATGGCCAAAAATGCACCAGTATCCATCATTGAAGAACAGCAGGAGGAAGAGGAGGAAAACGTAGGCTGTATCGCTGGCAACTGCGACCAAGGACTGGGGATTTATGTACATGAGAGCGGCGAGCGGTATGAAGGGGAGTTTCACAACGGCCTACGCCACGGTACAGGGGTACAGTACTATGCCGACGGTACAATGAAATACAAAGGTGATTTCCGCGCAGACCAGCGTACAGGCTATGGTGCTTATTATTTCCCCAATGGAGATAAGTACGTCGGACTTTTTCAAAACAACCTACCTCATGGCAAAGGCACTTACTACTACGCCGATGGCGATCGGTTTGTGGGCATTTACGAAAAAGGCAAGCGAAACGGCCAAGGAGCTTTTTATCATCGCGACGGACGGAGGGTGGCAGGTATTTATGCTAATGATACGAAAGTCAAGTAGTTACACCCTCATTTTTAGTCTTTTAGATGAACAAGACACTTCCCAACCTTTTTTAAAAAAACTCATTATTACCTTGTGCTGAGTTATCTTAAAAAAAAGGTTTAGAGAAATAATTTTGAAATAGAACAATACCTTAACAAATTTGTATCAAATTGAGTTAAATGACAGTAATTCAATTTGCCTTCTATTCATGTTTTATTTCATTTTTCAACCCAGTTTTTATGAAAAAACAATTCTACTTAGCTGCTTTGGTGTGGCTATGCGCCATGGGTGCATGGGCACAAAACCGCCTATCGGGACGTGTTACCGATGCTAACGACGGCAACCCTCTTCCGGGGGTAAGTGTACTGGTGAAAGGTACTAATACCGGGGCTACCACCGATGGTAGTGGTAATTTTACAATCAATAGCGCACCTGCCAATGCTACGCTCGTGGTATCTTACATCGGCTATGCTACGCAGGAGATTGCAGTGGGCAATCGTACCACTATCAATGTTTCGCTTGCTCCTGATACCAAGACCCTCTCGGAAGTAGTCGTAACGGGCTACGGAGCGCAAGCCAAGAAGGACATCACGGGTGCCGTAGCCACCGTGGACATGAAACAAGCACTCTCTGTACCTGCTCCCAACATCGCTTCGGCCATACAGGGGCGTGTAGCTGGTGTCAATGTCGGCAACGACAACTCGCCCGGTGGCGGGGTCATGGTACGGATTCGTGGTTTTGGAACAATCAATGACAACTCACCTTTGTACATCGTAGATGGTACACCCACCAAAGGCAACCTCAACACCCTCAACCTGGGTGATATTGAGTCTATGCAGGTGTTGAAAGATGCTTCAGCAGCGTCTATTTATGGGTCTCGGGCAGCCAACGGGGTGGTCATCATCACCACCAAAAAAGGAAAAGGTGGCAAACCTAAACTCACTTATGATGCTTACTATGGACAGCAACGTGCCAACAAATTTTTAGATTTGTTGAATACCGAGGAGTATGTCAAACTTTTGTGGGAATCGCGTATCAATGCCCAAAACCCCAACCTTTTGGTGGACGGAAGAATTTCTGACCCTTCACGCATAGTATATCCCAATATCCCCATGTTTGGCGGACAAGTCGCTACCCCTACTATCCCTGACTACATTTTTCCTGTGGGTGGTCGCCAAGGGCAGGTTGATGAAAGTACGTACAGTGTAGTCCCCAAAAACCTCATCACTCGTGCCAACAAAACAGGTACTAACTGGTTCGATGAAATTTTCGATTCGGCACCTATCCAAAATCATCAAATAGGCGTTTCGGGAGCTACCGAGCAAGCTCGCTACTCAATGTCGTTGAACTACTTTGACCAGCAAGGTATCATGAAGTATACCAGTTTCAAGCGTTATAGTATTCGTGCCAATACAGAGTTCAATGTCAATAAACGTGTACGTGTGGGCGAAAATTTCCAAGTAGCTTATGGTGAGCAAATCGGGCAGCCCAACGGCAACCAATCTGAAAGTAATCCTATCTCGTTTGCTTATCGTGTGCCGCCTATTACGCCTGTTTATGACATTCGGGGGTATTTTGCAGGCTCGCCTACGGTACTCGACAACGCTCGCAACCCCTTGGCTGAACTATGGCGCAACAAAGACAACAAAAACAAAGAAATGCGCATTTTCGGCAATGCCTACGCCGAGGTGGACATCTTAAAAGACCTGACGGCACGTACGCAGTTTGGGATAGACTACAACCTCTTCAACCTCCGCCGTTACCGCGCCAACGACCCCGAATCGCCAGAGCCTGTTGGCAACAACGTATTGACTACTTTCAACAACTACGAATACACTTGGACTTGGTACAACACCTTGACTTACTCCAAAACCCTAGCCGACAAACATCGCTTCAATGTCATCTTGGGTACGGAGTCTATCAAGAGTTATTTTGAAGCCTTCCAAGCCGAGCGCAATGGCTTTGCAGTAGATGATTTGTCTAACCGTTATTTGGTAGCAGGTCGTGCCGGTATCAACAACAACGGTATAGGGGCTGAATGGCGTTTAGCATCAGAGTTTGCAAAATTCAACTATGCTTTTGATGACAAATACTTGCTCGATGCCACCGTCCGCCGCGACCGTTCGTCGCGTTTTGCGCCTCAATTCCGCACAGCTATTTTCCCGGCATTTAGTGCAGGGTGGATCATGTCGAACGAATCTTTCTTAAAAGGCGTTTCGTGGCTCAATTTTGCCAAAGCCCGTATAGGCTGGGGACAAACGGGTAATCAAGAAATTGGTAACTACAACGCCTTCTCTACCTTTGCCACTTCTCCGGAGTCCTCATTCTATGACTTACGCGGTGCCAATACCTCTGCCGAGCCAGGCTACGAGTTGGGCCAATTTGGCAATGCCAATGCCCGCTGGGAAACCACCACTTCGACCAACATCGGTTTTGATGCTCGCTTCTTGAACAACAAACTCGATTTGAGTTTCGACTGGTTCAACCGTACTACTACCGATATGCTTTTCCCCGTAGAGGTACAATTTACACAAGGTGTGGCGATTAACCCTTTCCAAAACATTGGACAAATGAACAATAAAGGGGTGGAATTGAGCCTTAATTTCAGCGATAAAAAAGGGGATTTCAGCTATGCTATCGGCGGCAATTTCTCCACTTATCGCAACAATGTAGTCAGAACTACCGGTGACCCCAACACCCAATATTTTGGTTTTACTACACGCCTCGCCCCGATGAGTGTTACGCAGCAGGGCTTCCCTTTGTCTTCATTTTTTGGCTATCAGATAGACGGTATTTTCCAAACAGATGCTGAAGGTTTGGCTCACGCCGCCCAGTTTGTAGCCAACACAGACGCTGCCAAACGTGCCAATCCCCTTAACAGAGCAGGGGCGTTCAAATTCCGCGATGTCAATGGCGACGGGGTCATCAATGCCGCCGACCGTACTATCATCGGAAACCCTCACCCTGATTTCTTGTATGGTATCAACTTGAGCTTAGGCTACAAAGATTTCCGTTTGGATATTTTCGGACAAGGTGTACAAGGCAACCAAATCTTCAACTATGTACGCTACTGGACTGACTTCCCTACTTTTGGGGGCAATCGAAGCCGCCGTATGCTGGAGCGTTCGTGGAGGCCGGGTATGACCGATGCACTTTTGCCTATCCCACGCTCCAACGACGTAACAAGCTCACTACCTTCGACTTATTACTTAGAAAATGGCTCTTATTTCCGTTTGAGAAACGTACAGTTTAGTTACAATATACCTTCGACTCTCTTGAAAAAAGCAGGTTTGAGTAGTGCTACCGTTTATATTCAAGGCACCAACTGGCTGACGCTTACCAAATACGAAGGACTTGACCCCGAAATCAATTTACGCAATTTCAACGCCGGCTCTGACCGCCAAATCGGAGTGGACGAAGGAGCTTATCCAGCATTCCGTTCAACCAACATTGGACTTAGCCTGAGTTTTTAGACGTTTGTTTTCAAACTTAAAAGCATACTCATTTCACAAAAAACTTTAAACATCATCAGTTTTCAAGATATGAAAAAGTTAATCATCACCGCAACCATGCTCGTAGGCGTAGGGCTTACTTCGTGTAGCGATCAATTTTTGGAAGTACAGCCTCTTGGTGTATTGAGTGAGGCTAACCTTACCAATAGAGACGGGGTCAATCTTGTATTGACAGGGGCCTATTCTCTTCTCGATGGCGTACAGACCAACGTAGGTTCGGCTTTTGCCGATTGGCAAGGCTCTGCCGATAACTGGGTATATGGCTCAGTTACCTCAGATGATGCCTACAAAGGCTCCAATGCAGGCGACCAGCCCGAAATCACCCTTATAGAAACTTTTACTCATACCTCAGATTTGGTACACTTCAGAGGTAAATGGCGCGCTGTCTATGATGGAGTTGCGCGTTCCAACGATGTAATTCAGCTCGTAGGTAAAGTCAAAGATATGACAGATGCCGAAAAAACGGCGGTTATCGCACAAGCACGTTTTTTGCGAGGGCATTATCACTTTGAAGCCCGTAAAATGTACAACAAAGTACCGTACATTGACGATAAAACTTACAACTCAAGTGATGCCAATTCTACTAAAGTTCCAAATACAGAAGAAATTTGGCCTAAAATAGAAGCCGATTTAGACTTTGCCTACAAAAACCTCCCCAACCGTTGGGCTGGTTTTCCGGGGCGTGCTACCAAGTGGGCAGCCGGGGCGACTTTGGCAAAAGCGTACTTGTTTCAAGGGAAGTTTGCCCAAGCGAAGCCTATCTTAGAGGACATCATCAACAACGGCGGGTTTCGTCTAATGGACCGCTACCATGACAATTTCCGTGCTGTAACCAACAACAACGCTGAGTCTATCTTCGAGATTCAATTCTCCGTCAATGACGGTGCGGCTATCTCCAACAATGGTAATCGAGGACATACCCTCAACTATCCTTATGGAGGTGGTGCTTTAACTACTTGCTGCGGCTTTTTCCAGCCTTCTCAAAACTTGGTCAATGCCTTCAAAACCGATGCCAATGGATTGCCTTTGCTTTACACTTTCAATCAAATAGACGTACCCGGCGACAACTCTCAAGCCTTCACCGGCAACCTCGACCCACGCCTCGACTGGACCGTAGGCCGCGACGGTGTGCCGTATTTAGATTGGGGGATTCACAACCCGCAGTATATACGCGACCGTGCCTACGCGGGGCCGTTCTCGCCCAAAAAACAATCGCCCTACCGCTCCGAAAATGGTAGCTTGACCTGGACCGGAAACCCCCGTATGAACGCCAACAACTACCGTATCATTCGTCTTTCGCACGTAATCCTTTGGTTGGCAGAGTGCGAAGTCGAAATAGGCGACTTGAACCGTGCCAGAGCATTGGTCAATCAAATCCGTCGTCGCGCGGCCAATCCGGCGGGATTTGTTACCCTGCCCAATGGAAACCCTGCCGGCAACTATGTCGTCAGGGAGTACACTACTGCATGGACTGATAAAGCCTTTGCTCGCGATGCAGTTCGTTTTGAGCAACGCTTGGAGTTTGCCATGGAAGGCCACCGCTTCTTCGATTTGGTACGTTGGGGTATAGCCGACCAAGTCATCAACACCTACTTAGACGTTGAGCAAAACAAACGTACTTACTTACGCGGGGTTCGTTTCTCTAAAGGCAAGCACGAGTATTTCCCTATCCCTGCCCAAGAGATTCTCAACAGTGCCAAAGACGGCAAGCCTACTTTGACACAAAATCCAGGTTACTAATTAGCGATTTGATCAGCCTCTAACACTAAAAACCCCCTCATCGTTGCCAATGAGGGGGTTTTTGTTGATGTAGTTTGAGATTTTTTTTGAAAATGGGGGTTCTATGTTTGATTATCGCTATTTTTTTCCTCTCCTAAAAATCTATGTACCAGCAAGGTCAATAGTCTGACACTTTCTTCAAGTTGCGATAGTCTGTTTTCGAGGATTTTGTCTTGTGTATGATTTACAGTACCCGTGTTGATACCTATGGCTTTATCTTTGACTTCTTGTACACGATATTTTTCGTTTTCTGGGGTGAGGAGCTTCAAAATATCTGTTTCCAGTACTTCACAAATCTGACTTAATCTATCTAAGCTTAATTTGGTCGTACCATTTTCTATTTTACGGTAGGCTTCAAGGCTAATGTCCAAATGATGCGCCATATCCTCGCGGGAGAGTTTTTTTTCCTTACGTAATTTTTCAATTGCAAGGTTAGCTAAATTTTGCAGATTTGACATTGAACTAAATCGTTAAAGTGAAATATTTACAATTATTGGTGGTAATGTTGTAAAAATAATTTAAAAATACAACTCAAAGTAGTAGTTTTTACAGTTTCCTTTATTGAAATTTGTATCAACCAAAACATCTTACACGCGGCCGAGTTGTTAGAGTCGTTGGGAAAATCCATTCTTAAACAACTAACAAAATTATTGAATCTTATGAAAAAGCTATTGCTAACCACTGCCCTGATGCTTACATTTGCTTTCAGCTATGCAAATGATAGGCCTGAAAATGAGGAAATGAAAACTCTAAATGTTGAAGATTCAAATGTCTTGAATGTTGACGGTGAAGCCTTTGAATGTTTTTCAAATAGTTGTGGAGATACAATATGTGGAAGATGGCTTTCTGGCCCTCCAAGTGATGAATTAAGAGTAAAAATCATGGAAATAATGGAAAGCTGGTGTGATATGAGAATGATTTAATTATTTGGATTTGTAAGTTAAATTTAACACTTTATAGTTGGTGTTTGACCAACTATAAAGTGTCTTTTGAAACCTGTTACTAAATTTTTGAAAAGATTAAATTGTGCATATCAAATGAAACCATTAATACCTTTTATAACAATAATAGTGTATATTTTTCGATTTTCAGCTTCTTACGGCCAAGTATATGACTACAAGATCACTTATAATATTGACTTCAAACCATCTACTATATTCGAAAATTT
>JBKBKL010000083.1:0-17179 GCA_046294665.1 Runella sp. | reverse complement strand
TGCTATCAATTTACAAAAAAAAGCGGTGAGTTACACCGTTTCCAATGCCTGTGGAGAAGTAAAACTACCAGCAGCCCAACGGCTCAAGGTCGCTTCTACGAAGCAGGAAGAAAACAGCGGTCTAAACAGAAATGTTCAGATTTGTGTAAGTTTTTCGTAACGGAATGTTATCCCTCATGTGTCAATCAATAATAACAATACTCTTTTATGAAATATTTAATCTCTTTTATGAAATATTTAATCGCAACTATTTTATTGATATGGGCTTTTTCTGTACACGGGCAGAAAATGCAGTACCATCGCCCGATGCCTTATCCCCAGAGCAAATTTATCAAAAAGTTTGAATGGACAAGTCAGCCTGTACGCTACCCTGGTACGGGTTCTGATATGCACTGGCATACTTGGGGCATAGACGATGCCATTTACATTGTGGACGACGACGGTGCAAATTTCGGAGGTCCTGCCAACTATGCCCATGTTTTGAAAATCACAGGGATACCGCCCTTCCATCAGGTTGAAACCATTACTGATTTTGAAAACTATGATTTTCGGGTGCAGATTCCTCGAAAACTACTACGCCGTTATGTCAATGGGATTTTGGCGGTAGATTCTACTTTTTATGTATGTTTATATGATTATGATTGGAATTTACCTTCCAAAGTTTGGGATTTTGATGACTTGTGGGCCAAAGCCAAAATGTTTAACCCTTGGCCTATCGTAACTCCCCAAACCCGCGAACGACTCAGTTTTATAGACAGCTATTCTAAACACGCAGGTATAGCGGGTATCATTCGATCCAAAGATTTTGGTAAAACTTGGGACAACCTCCCCGATTCGACTCCCCCCCCCTTTTTGGGGCCGCGCTTTGCGGGTATGTCGTTTGTTACGTGGGGGGCAGGCTACTCAAACGCACCCCAAGAATTAGGTGAGTATGTCTATGGTATATCAAATGATAGCAACTGGGAATCGGGCGACCATATCTATTTGGCACGTGTGCATAGAGATAGTGTTTTAGTGCGAAAAGCATGGCAGTTTTTTGCGGGTATGAAGGGTAAAAAGCCCCTTTGGATACTCCATGAGGCAGCCTCAAAGCCTATCTTTAGCGATGCTGGGCATGTGGGACACCCAACTCTCACCTTCAATAAAGCCTTAGATAGATACATTTTGCTGGTGTGTAGTGATGTAGTGCCGCACCGAGAAGATGCTACTCCCGAAGAACAAAAAAAATGGGATTATGCCTCCGAGTTGCAGCTTTATGAAAGCAAATCAATCTTCGGTCCATGGCGTATTTTTTACAACGAAGCTCCTTGGGGGGGGGCTGATCATACCTGTTACTTACCCCAAATGCCCACCAAATGGATAAGTGACGATGGGCTGTCGGGCAGTATCATGTTTGCAGGGGACTATACCCACCGAAAGGGAGAATACTATGGCTTGATGACACAGCAGTATAGAATTTGGCTATTTAAATCCAAATTGTAAAATATAATCTTTCAAAATGGATTTGCGAAAAAACCTAATATGCTTCTTATGGTTATCAATGGGTTACATCGTTTGTTTTTCTCAAACGTACAAGGTTTAAGCATAAAACCTCGATGAAACCAAACGGCAACAGTTGAAGAAAAATTATACGTATTGAGTGGAGTAGCTACATCAACTGCTTCAATATCTGTAGGTTGAGGGCTTCGTCGAACACTGCTCGAATCGGAATCTGAAAGCCCTCTATCACACAACTCTTGATGTTGCCTTCACGTGCTTTGAGTAGGAGTTCGTAGTGGCGATTAATCAAGTGATATTGCTCAATCGTTTCAAGGTCGGGGTCTATAATCCAATATTCTTCGATTTGATGCGCCTCATAGTCTTTGAACTTTACGCCTCTATCGCGCTCTTTGGTGCTTTCGGAGAGTATTTCTACAACAAAATCAGGCGCAGGAAACAATGTTTGATGAGGCTGAAATTGAGCTGCTTTTTCTTTTTTGAAAAAACAAATATCGGGTTCATAGTCGTTGCGTGTCAATGTAATCATGATTTTCTCAATCCCCACAAAGCCCAGTTGTTGTGTATCCACATAAACGCTCATTAGGCGAGCAAGCAACATGGAAGCCCTATTATGTCGCATCATAACAGGGGAGTGTACGATGATTTCACCATTGATAAACTCGGCTTTTTGCTGCTCGGTGATGTCATTGTAAAATGCCAATCGGTTGGCTTTTTCTTTTTCCAAAGCCACTTGAGCAGCTTCAATCAGAAAAAAAGCATCGGGTTCTTGGAGGATTTCGTTGATCAGTCGGTTGCTCATGCTAAGAATCTTTGTTCAAAGTTACAGAAAAACCTCTTTTGAAAAAATATGGAGGACGCTTTGGGAGAAAAAGGCGAACAGATGCCTACTTCAAGGTTGTCAAAAAAAAACGCCAACAATCCTCAAGGTTGCTGGCGTTTTTTGAATAAATCTAATGTCGAATACTTCTAACGCTCATTGATAGGCACAAATGGCCGATGCGTATGGCCTGTATAAATCTGACGGGGGCGGCCAATAGGTTCTTTGTTGGCACGCATTTCTTTCCATTGGGCTATCCACCCCGGCAAACGACCCAGCGCAAACATCACCGTAAACATATTGGTAGGAATACCCAGCGCACGATAAATGATACCCGAATAAAAATCAACGTTGGGGTATAGACGACGGCTCACGAAGTAGTCGTCGTTGAGGGCGGCTTCTTCGAGTCCTTTGGCGATTTCGAGTACAGGATCTTTGACTCCCAACTTGCCGAGTACGTCATCAGCCGCTTTTTTGATGATTTTGGCACGTGGGTCAAAGTTTTTATAGACTCTGTGGCCAAACCCAAACAATCTAAATCCACTCGTTTTGGCATTTTTGGCCATATCAATATACTTGGCTACATCGCCACCACCTTCTTTAATTTCTTCGAGCATTTCGATGACCTCTTGGTTGGCACCACCATGTAGAGGCCCCCACAATGCGCAAATCCCTGCCGAAATTGAAGAGTAAATATTGGCCTTCGACGACCCCACCAAGCGCACTGTCGAAGTAGAGCAGTTTTGCTCATGGTCGGCATGGAGAATCAGAAGTTTATTTAAGGCACTCGATACTACGGGATCTACATGATAGTCTTCGACAGGCAGCGCAAACATCATGTGTAGGAAATTGGAGCAGTAATCGAGGTTATTTTTGGGGTAATTGACAGGGTGTCCCTGCGACTTTTTGTATGACCAAGTAGCCACTGTGGGCAACTTGGCCAATAACCTGATGATGTGCATATCAGAGTTGTCGGGGAGTTTGTCGTTGTACGAATCAGGATAAAATGCACTCATCGCACTCACTAGCGACGACAAAACCCCCATGGGGTGAGCATTGACTGGAAAACCCTCGAAGATTTTGCGCATGTCTTCATTGACCATCGTATGGCGGCGGATTTTATTCTCAAATTGTTCGTATTGGGCTTGCGTGGGCAAATCGCCATAGATGAGCAGATAGGCTACTTCCAAGAAGGTAGCTTTTTCGGCCAGTTCTTCGATCGAATACCCTCGGTAACGAAGGATACCCTCTTCTCCATCTAAGAACGTGATAGCACTTTTGGTAGCTCCTGTATTTTTGTAGCCACTGTCAATCGTGATGTAGCCAGTGGCATCTCTTAGGGTGTTGATGTCTATGGCTTTTTCTTTTTCCGAACCTTCGAGCGTCGCAAATTCGTAGGTTTTTCCTTCCAAAATAAGTTGGGCTTTTTCTGACATATTGTAGGGGTAGGTTATGAATATTGGATGGTTTTACAATGGGTTACAATTTTCAGCATTTTTTTTGATTTTGTGGCATAACTCACCATGTTTTTGCCTAATTTTTTAACCGTTAAAGGTTCGTTATTGTTTTGGGCTTTTACATAGCCTTTCAATAATGACGCTATTTTTCGCTGTTTCCCGAATCTGACCACCTACTTTGGGGGGCTTAGAGCCTTCAAATTAATATCAAAAAATCATTTTTGTACATTTTGGATATGAAACAGGAAGATAATTTGTAGTACTTTTCTAATTTTTGTTGTACTATTTAAAGAATTTTCAAGTTTTCTAAAAAAATTAATGGTACTAAATCCCTATACGTTTGAACAATTTAGATTCACTTAAAAGATTTTTGACTTATTTCAAGAAAACCTTGAAACTCAACATATAAATATAGCAAGAGGCGTTTTTTGTCGTGTTTTTTGTATTGAAAAACCCTTCAACTTTGCATCGTCAAAGCAAAATCACATTCCGATATTTGGAAAAGGTGGTACAAAACAACGCAAACACAATGAAAAAGAACACAATGCTTTCGACGGTCTTAGCAGCCATCATGTTCGCCAGTGCAGGGAGTGCAATGGCCGAAAGTCACCTTCTGACGAAGGACGTAAAAGTAGTAAAACGCGCCGCCAAAAAAGTGGAAGTACGCGTCAACCAGCCCAACACGGGTACATTGGAAGTAGTATTGAAAGACAATGAAGGAACAACCGTACATACAGGCAAGATACAAGGGGGCGAAAATATGGTTACGCTTTTCAATCTCAACTCACTGCCCAACGGCCAATATACGTTGAGTTGTGCCAATGCCTCTTTTTGGTCGGCTCAAAACTTAGTCATCAAAAATGGTGAGGTAGAGATTGTTGAAAATACTTATCAAGAAGCCTTCAAACCCAGTGTAGAGGAGATTGGGAACAACCGTTTTGCCGTAACTACTTTCAACAAAAACGTAGCTGATATGCCTGTTATAATTTCTGATTTACAAGGAGAAACACTTTACTCGGGCTATCTTTCTACTGCTAACCGCTACAATCTCAACAACCTGCCTGCTGGCGAGTATGTATTTGAGTTTGCGGTCGGCGACAAATCGTTCAAACAGTACGTAAAAGTGAAGTAAACCTACAATGAATCCATTTAAATCAACATTTTAATCCACCACCTTATTAGATTTTGCGACAACCCGCCCGCCGATTTTGGCGGGCGGGTATTTTTTTGAGTTTAATCTAAAAACATACCAGCGATAGACTGTGCCAGCGATAGCCCCAAGCTAAACAATAAGGCCGTCAAAAAACCTGATACACTGAAGCCGTCCACCAAGTAGTCACATAAATAAACTATCAAAACATTGATGACAAAGTAAAAAAGACCCAGCGTAATAAGCGTGATTGGGAAAGCCAAAAAATGAAGCACAGGCTTGACAAATGTATTGAGCAGCCCCATCACTATGGCTACGATGACGGCTGTTTGGAGGCTATCTACTTGAAAACCTTTCAGTACACGATCGGCTACGACGACTACGATTGTACTGACAATGAGGCGAATGATGAGAGAAACCATAGGTTGATAATTGTTGAATTAATGAATAAGTGCGTCGGTAGACTGTTCTTGGTGAGTGGCTTCAAACTGGAGTTTGACGAGGCTGGCATAGAGGCCATCTTCGTATTGGAGGAGTTGTTCATGGGTACCAGACTCAAAAATTACTCCGTCTTTGATGACATAGATACAGTCCACATTTCTGACAGTAGCCAACCGGTGGGCAATGATAATCGTAGTGCGGTTTTGCATCAAAGCATCGAGAGCCTCTTGTACCAATTTTTCGGACTCGGCATCGAGCGAACTGGTGGCCTCGTCGAGAATCAAGATTTTGGGGTCTTTGAGTATTGCCCTTGCTATGGCTATTCGCTGCCGTTGTCCTCCCGACAGTTTGACTCCTCGTTCCCCTACCACGGTAGCCATGCCTTCGGGGAAAGACTCGATAAACTCTAATGCATTGGCTTTACGGGCGGCTTCGATGATTTCGGCTTCGGTGGCGTTGGGTTTGCCATAAGCGATGTTTTCTCTGATGCTTCCCCCAAAAAGCATTACTTCTTGCGGTACGATAGCAATGTTTTGACGATAGGAGGCAATTTCAAGTTGTTGAATATCAAGGCTATCTATCAAAATACGGCCTTTTTGAGGAGTATGATAACGCATCAACAACTGTACAATCGTAGATTTGCCTGCACCGCTATAGCCTACGAGGGCTATTTTGCGCCCTGCGCCTACCTGTATCGAAATGTCTTTCAGAACTTGTACATCGGGGCGAGTAGGGTAGCTAAAGCCTACGTTGTCGAAGACAATATTGCCCTGAAAGACAAAAGGTGTAGGCGTGGCAGTAAGATTGACTTCGGAGGTTTCTTCCAATATTTCGAGCAGACGTTCGGAAGCTCCCAATGTTTTTTGGATTTGGGCATACATATCTCCCAGCCCTCCGATAGACCCTCCTATGAACATCGTATAGAAAATAAAGGTCATCAGTTCGGAGAAAGGCATCTCGTTGCTTTGAACGAGTGTAGCCCCATACCAAACTACCCCTACAATGCCCCCAAAAAGGGCAAAAATGATGAAAGACACAAACCCCCCTCTGAAGCGAGCCGCCTTGAGGGCTGCTACGATGACCCGATGGAGAGCTTCACCATAGCGGTTGATTTCGAAAGTTTCATTGGTAAAAGCCTTTACTACATTGATAGATTGGAGGGTTTCTTCTACCACTACGTTGGCGTTGGCGAGTTCGTCTTGGGCTTTTTTGGAGAGTTTCCTGATGTATCTCCCAAAAAACATTGCTACTACAATAGCCACCGGAAAAGTAGCCAGCATAAATAGCGTGAGTTTCCAAGAAATAAAACAGATAATACATACGCCCACGATGACCGTAGCCAAAGAACGAAACAACTCCGCCAATGTAAACGAAAGGACATCTTGTAGTGCCTGTACGTCGGCGGTGATGCGGCTCATCAGCTCACCTACGCGCCGCTGCTCAAAAAAAGGTAGAGGGAGCGTTACGATTTTGGCATACAGCGTGCGGCGAATATCAGCCATGCCACGCTCGCTTACTTGTGAAAAAAAGAAAATACGCCCAAAGGAAAAAAGAGACTGAAAAACCAGAATCACTACCAAAAAAAGTACGACTTGATTGAGCGAATAAACTGATTTACGTTCAATGACTGCCACTATTTCGCCAATCAGTTTGGGAAAAATAAGGTTGGTTGTCAGAGAGAGTAGTAAAAAAAGGATACCAATCAAAAAGGTATTTCGATAGGGTAAAATAAACCTAAATATCTTGAGGGCTTTTTGAAAACTCGCCTTGTCTAACTTGTGCTTTTTAAAATCGGGGAGCAATTCAGGGTCTTCACTTTTATTTTTAGCCATTGTTTTCTTAATGTGTGCGTGATTAGAGATGTGATATTTTCACAAAATTAGTACATAACACTAAAAATATGCGACATGCTTCGTTTTTAAAAAAAGAAGTGCGTATTTTTGCGGCTCATTTTTCAGAATCAATCATTTTTAAAGAAAATACCGCTATGGGAGTTACAAAACTTTTGCGTAAGAGTAAGCGCAACGTGATGGTGCCGCAAAACAAGCAAGAACTGATGAAGCAGCGTTTGTGGAAACCAGAAATCAAAAAAATAGATGTGGAGGCCATCAAGGCTGAATTTGCTGCCAAAGCCTAACCAATCTTGCCGCCTTGAGCGGCATTTTTCTTTTTGAGGGAGTCCAACTCCTTTTGTATTTTTTTCAATTTGCGCCTTACTTCTTGTCGGTACTGGTATTGTACTTGAAAAATAACCGCTTTCCCAAAAAGGCTCAACCCGCCATTGATCAGCACAAGACTATACGTACCCATCAAAAACCATTGACGAAAAGGTGCATCGCTATGTTTGAGATGACCTGCTTCGCTAAAAACGCACAAACCGTACCCAATCAAAATCAGACTGAAAGGGGCTAAAAGCAGCGATTTAGTGCGCGAGTTCATGCGATTGACTAATTTTTTGCCGGGAGGTTTAGAAGTTTTCGGAATCATAATGATAGCGTATCAGTTTATATTGGTGTCAGAAAAAAAATAACGAAGTTTGCCAAACAGAAACTACAAAAATAACGCATGAAGCGAATTATAAGTTGGGTATTGCGGCATATACCACGAAAATATTTACAGTTGGTAAGTCATTTTGTGGCTCGACTGCTCTCTCTCTTTTATATAGGCAATCAGGTATCATGCCCTGTATGTGGGAGTACCTATCGTAAGTTTTTGCCTTATGGACGCAATCCCGGTAGAGATAATGCCCTGTGTCCCAGTTGTTTGTCGTTGGAGCGGCATCGCCTCATGTACTTGTATTTGCAGCGCAAAACTAATTTTTTTGAAGAAAACCTCAAACTCTTGCACGTAGCCCCCGAATACTGCTTCATCAAGCGGTTTGAGCAGCAAAAAAACTTAGACTATGTATCGGCTGATATTGAGTCGCCGTTAGCCAAAGTCAAGATGGATATTCATCAAATACCTTTTGAGGCTCATACTTTCGATGTCGCCTTCTGCAATCATGTCATGGAACACGTAGCCGACGACCACCAAGCCATGTCCGAATTGTACAGGGTGCTTAAACCCGGTGGCTGGGCTATTATTCAATCACCCCAAGACCTTACCCGTGCCACTACCTACGAAGATGCCAGCATCACCGACCCACGCGAGCGTGAAAAGCATTTTTGGCAAGACGACCACCTACGGCTTTTTGGCCGCGACTACGGCCAACGCCTCCAAAAAGCAGGCTTTCATGTAACGGAGGACTATTTCGTGATGAACGAACTTACTCCCGACGAGGTGCGTCGTTTTTCGCTGCCTTCCAACGAAATCATTTATTTTTGTCAAAAAATTTAAGGGAATCATTCCTTATTTTTGATTGTACATAACTCAACGGTACGATACAAATAACCCATGTCCACACAACCTCCTTCTCGACTGCTCACTTATACCAATCTGGGTTTGGTCTATGTACTTTGGGGTTCTACTTTTTTGGGAGTAAGATATGCCATAGAAGTAGTACCACCTCTGATGACCAGCGCATTACGCTTTTTGATTGGGGGGGCTTTATTTTTTTTGTTATCTCTGCTCAAAGGCTATTCTATTCCTTCCCCTCGTCAATGGGCTTCGGCGGCATGGGTTGGGCTACTGCTCAGTGGCATCGGCAATAGTGCGGTGGCGGTGGCTATCGGCTATATGCCTACGGGCTTGGTGGCGTTGCTGGTGGCTACCTTACCGGGCTGGATGGTAGGGCTGGATTATTATTTTTTTGCCAAACAAAAGCCTTCTTACATTACAATCTTGGGTTTGGCCGTGGGCTTGATTGGAATGTACATATTACTCAATCCATCGGTAGGTGGCGTTTCGCAGCGTCAAATTCCTCTTTGGCCTGCTTTATTGGTTTTTGCCGGCTCGATAGCTTGGGCATGGGGGTCGTTGCAGTCGCCTTATCTTGATATGCCCTCCCAAATGCAAACTACCGCGATTCAGATGCTGGGGGGAGGGGTTTTTGCGTTGGTGATGAGTTTGATGTTAGAACCCAATGGCATAACCTCTTTGACTCAAATGACCCCAAAGACTTACATGGCTATTGGTTATTTGATTTTTGTGGGTTCATTTATTGGGTATTCGGCTTATGTGTGGTTGCTGCATCATGCACCTCCGACCCTTACAGCCACTTATGCGTATGTCAATCCGGTAGTAGCTATGCTGTTGGGCTGGCTTTTTCTCAACGAAACCCTTAGCCCGCGTTCGATGCTTGCTTCGGCGGTTGTTTTGGCTGGGGTCGTACTCATCACCGTAGGAAGAAAAATGAAGTCTAAATCCCCAAATTTAAAACTTGATAAATGGCACACTGATTGAACGGATAAGACACGGATTTACGCCCCCCAAGACTCACGACCCAAAACTCAATACTCCAAAAATGACCCGAAACGTAGCTATTTTCTTGTTTGACGAAGTAGAAGTGCTGGATTTTGCCGGCCCTTACGAAGTATTTAGTATTACAGGTTTGCGGACTTTGGCGCAAAAACCTTTCCATGTTTATACGGTTGCCCAGAAATCGCCGATAGTAGCTCGCAATGGTTTGACAGTACTGCCGGACTTTCTACTCGACGACTGCCCCACGCCCGATTTGCTGCTTATTCCCGGTGGTGGGGGCTTTCACGCTGACGGCACGCCCTTCGGTAGCCGCAGAGAAATGCACAACCCTGTGGTGTTGGAATGGGTAAAAAAACAGTCTGCCACGGCCGAACTCACACTTTCGGTCTGTACGGGGGCTTTGATTTTAGCCCAAGCAGGATTACTCGAAGGTCAAAAAGCGACGACACATTTCATGGCACTCGAAAGTTTACGCAACATTTCGCCCCAAATCGAAGTATTAGATAATGTACGCTATGTGGACAATGGCCGCCTCATACTTTCGGCGGGTGTTTCGGCGGGAATTGATATGTCTTACTATGTGGTAAGCAAACTGCTTGGCAAAGAAGTAGCCGACGAAGCCGCGCGCTATGCTCAATATGACCATTGGAAATGAAAAACAAGAATGTTGTAAAATACCTAAGTTGGGTACTTGCTCTATGGTGGGTAGCAAGCATTCGTATTATTTATGCCCAACAAAACCTACTCGACAGTTTGCTCCATTCAAAACCGGAGCATTTTGCGGCTATCCTAAAAGAGGGCAATCCTTACGAAGTGCAGATTCTCTACACCCAAATCAATCGCGACCGCAAAAATCGCCCCCATTTTACGACCTACACTTTTGGCCATGACCCCAGTCGCTACTTTTATCCGGCCAGTACCGTCAAATTTCCTTCGGTACTATTGGCTTTTGAAAAACTCAACGATTTGTCTATCAAAGGTTTAGATAAGTATGCGGTGATGCTCACAGATTCAGCTTTTGAGCGGCAGACGGCTGTGAAAAGCGACCCCACCTCGCCTACGGGTTTGCCCTCGATAGCGCACTATGCCAAAAAAATACTGCTCGTCAGCGACAACGATGCCTACAATCGCCTTTATGAGTGGATTGGGCAAGGGGCGTTCAACCGCCAACTTCATCAAAAAGGCTATACCCAAACTCGAATATTGCATCGTTTGTCTTATCCGATGACTCCCGAACAAAATCGGCATACCAACCCGATTAGGTTTTATCGCGACAATCAACTCATTTACAGCCAGCCTCCTGCTTACAATCCTGTGAGCCTTGTACCGACTGCTGCCATCAAAAAAGGCAAGGGATACCTCAATGCTGAAGATAAACTCATCGAAGAACCGTTCGATTTTACGGCCAAAAACTTCTTCCCGCTTCTGGAGCAGCAAGCAATGCTCAAAGCAGTACTTTTCCCGGAGGCAGTACCCAAAAAACAACGCTTCCGACTCACTGCCAGCGATTATCGTTTTTTGTACCAGTATATGTCGCAGCTTCCTTCCGAAAGCACTTACCCACACTACGACCCCAAAGAATACTACGACAGCTACTGCAAATTTACGATGTTTGGCACCGACAAATCTCATATTCCTAAGCACATCAGGATTTTCAATAAAGTAGGAGATGCCTACGGTTTTCTGCTTGACAATGCCTACGTAGTGGATTTTGAGGAAGGTGTCGAATTTATGCTTACGGCGGTGATTTATTGCAACTCCGACGGGATATTCAACGACGACAAGTACGACTACGACACGGTGGGCTTTCCATTTTTTGCACATTTGGGGCAGACCATTTATCAATACGAACGTAGCCGCCCCAAGTCAAGACGACCAGATTTGTCTAAATTCAGAGTAGTGTATGACAAAGAAAAGCAGTAGGGATTGTTGATTACAACATTATTTTGCAAATTGCTTGTGATTATAAAAATTGACTCAACTCTAATATATCTTATACCATGAAATCTTTATTCCAGACCCGCTGCCCGGCAACTACACATGGGACAACGACTAAACACTACTTCTATGCTACGTTGTTTGTGGCTATGGCACTTTTGGCAGGTTGTAGCAAACCCGCCCCCGAACCCGAACCCGCCGAACAGGTGATTGGGACATACAATGTGGATAGAATTACTGAGTCATTTCGTTTGGCGGGTTCACCAACCGAAAGTTCCGAAACATTGAATTTACCTTTCAAAGATGGGCAAGGTAATGAACTCTCCATGACCCTTGGCGTATCGAAAAAATCGGCCAATATCATTTCGATTGCATGGGTTCAGTTGGTGAAATATGCCAACGGACGTACTGACCGTGAATCAGAGGCTTTCGACAACATCGAACTTAAAAAAATGGATAATTCTCCAGGTCAGTTTGAAATGTTTGATGCAGGTACAAAAGTAGGTACAATCGGCAATAATCGAATTACTTATGAGGAAGTCATTACAGGACGAGATTCTTTGAATCGTGCGTTTACTTACACTTTCCGTATGACTGGTCAAAAAGCGAATTAGTTCCAATACTCAAAAAAATAGCACACGGATTTTATGGATTGGACACAGATTTAAATCCCCAAGACTCAAGACTACAAAATGTGGAAAAGACTGTGGCGTTTTTTATGTTTGATATTGATTCTGAATAGTCAAATTGTCTATGCCAACGATTCGCAGCGTTATTTGGCCATCATGCTGCTCAATCTCGATCGGCGTGCAGAAGCCGATTTAGATTTACTCGAAAATGCCGTCAAAGCAGGTTGCAACGCCCTCCACATGAGTATTTTGTGGGATCATGTGTATCCTACCGCCAACTCTGCTCCCGACTGGCGCAAGTATGACAATCAAATCAATCTGGCACAACGCCTCGGTATCAAAGTAGCCATCAGAATACACGTAGGTCGAAATATCCATAGGCTTGATGGATTTTGGCGAAACGAAGATCGCCAACTCGACTCTCAAGGCAATAGGCTGCTGGGAGTGTATAGCACGACGCTTTTCAGCTATGCACACCGCCCATCAGTGGAGCGAGCGCGGGAGTTTATTCGGCAAGTATGCCAACGCTACAATTCTCAACTACAACAAGGCCTGATTTCGTGGGTATCTGTTACGGGTACACCCACCCAAGAATTGGGGTATCATTTCGACAACTGGACCGACGAAAGCGGGCGTGTCAATTATTTGGCTGTCTATGATTATTCACAGCCGATGCTCCAAGAGTTTCGGATTTGGCTAACGCGCAAATACCGCACCGTGGCTCGTTTGAATGTATTTTGGGAGTCTGACTTTAAGACTTTCGATGAAGTAAGTCCCCCCAAGCCACCGCAAAATCTATCCCAAATTCGTCAGGTTTTTTGGGGACAGGCAGGCAAAGATTGGTATGTTTTTCGGCACGATGTGCTGAAACAATTTATTGAACTTACCACCCAAACCATCAAAAGTGTCAATCCCAATTATCGTGTTGTTACAGACTTCGGGTCGGTATTCGACGATTTGAGTGGATTGCGGGGGACGTATGCTTTCAAAGACTTGAACCTCACCACCAATGGCATCAAAATCAACGACGACATCAACTATGACAATCGCTTTTCGGCAGATGTCATCAGAAGCAACGCTACCCCCACCCAATGGGTGCTCAACGAAAATTTTACCGACCCCAACTACAAGAAAGAGGATATTGAGCGTCAAATAAATCACAATTTCACACATGGCACGCAATGGGTAAGCATGGTCATCAGTCTTCAAAAAAGCCTTGACCATACACGAGAGATTATCCAACGTGCTGCCAATCAATGGCTAAAAACACCTTATGAGCGTAATATTGGCAATACACCATTTACATACAACCTTTCGCGAGTCTTGGAGTTTGGGTATTTTAGTGGAGGGGTGTATGGCGAATGGACCAATCGAGCAGGGCCTGCCGCCAGCCGTCGTCCTGTCAATTTGTACCTTTTTGAAGACCTTTTGGCCGACTCGCTACAAGGCAGCGTCAATCGTGCGCCTATCGTCAAAAACACCATTCCTGCCAAAATTTTTAGGGTAAATACGCCACTTACTTACCGTATCAGCCCCGAGGTTTTTGCTGATTTAGACGGGGTGATTTCAAAAATTGAAGTAAGCGGGCTTCCTGATTGGTTACGATTTGAAAACAATGCCTTCTTTGGAACTCCTCCCACCACGGGTACGTTTACGATGACACTACGTGCTACCGACGACGACGGTGCATCGGTCGAAACCCCCGTAACACTCATCATTGATGCCCAAGGCCGCCTCAATCGCCCGCCGACATTAAGTTTTCGCCCTGCCGATGCCATTGGTGTTTACAAACAACCCTTTGTGAGGACTATTCCCGATAGCCTCTTTGCAGATTCCGACGGCTTTATCAGTAGAATCGTAGTAACAGGGCTGCCACGTTGGGCGCAGTTTCGTAGAGGCGAAATCAGAGGCTTGGCCGATACGGTAGGTACGTCGGTCGTTACGGTGCGGGCTTTCGACGATGAAGATGCCTGGGTCGAAACTACCTTCAAAATCACCGTCAATTACCCCTCTATCTATTTTGATCTGATTCGTGGCGGGCGGCCCGGCGAACGTTTTTTTTTGAAACGTTTACAAAACAACGAGTTGCTTTCAGCGGCTTCGCTGCCTGCTTCACTCCATGTGTATGACTCCTGCGATGCTATTTTTGATGCCTTCGATCTCGAACTTACCGGCCCACACCTACGAAATGTACAAACCAATCAATCGCCTTTTGCACTGTATGAGAGCGATGGCGGTTTTCCGACGGTAGTAGGGACGTATTTTCTGAAAGGAAAAGCCTATTTCCGAAAAGACATGATAGCGTCTGTTACTTATCGTTTTGATATTGTTAATATTGACCCACAAACCCTACAACCTATCCCACTCGACGAATGGGCGTTGTATCCCAATCCTACCCAAGATTTCATCAACCTCCAACTCCCCAAAGATTTTCAACCGCATCATATCGAACTCATTTATACGACAGGACAAAGTATCGCTATTCCTATGGCTACTACTTTTCGGGTGGGGGAGTTGCTGACCGTCAATCTGCGGCCACTGGGGCTTGTTACAGGGATTTATTTTCTGAAAATTTCAAACGAAGAAGGGAGTTCGCGCGTTTTCAGAATGGTAAAACAATAAACTCAATGAATCAACCCATACATCAATTTACGTTTCTAAAGTTGAGATTTGTGCCTTTTGTAGTAGGGCTGTTGATGACTGGGTTGTTGATAAACAATTTTCAGGTTTTGGCTCAAATCCCCGAAGATAAGCAGCGTTATGTAGGTCTTCAACTCCTCAATCTCGACCCCAAGCCCCAATATGGCCTCGATATTATCGAAAACTCCATTCGGCAGGGCTGCAACTTGGTCGAAATCAGCATTTACTGGGACGAGGTCTATAAAAAAGTCAATGACCAGCCCTTTTGGGAGCAATCAGACCGCCAAATGGAACTCATCAGCCGGCTGGGGGCCAAGGCCGCCATCAGAATCATGCTGGGACGTAAACTCGAACGCTTAGAAGGGTTTTGGACAGAAAAAGAAACGATGAAAGATTTTCTGGGCCGACCTCTGTCGAGTGCTTACGGGCGTACTTGTTTTAGTTTTGCCCACCCACCTACCGTCAATAAAGCCTTCGGATTTGTACAAGAAGTACTCCGACGCTACAACACCTACCAGCAGCAAGGCAAACTCCTCTTTGTAACTTTTGTCAATACGCCCACCCAAGAATTAGGCTACCACTACGAAACAGACCCCGATGGAGTCTATGAAAAACGCTATACGACCGCTTTCGACTACTCGCAGCCAAGTACCGATGCTTTTGTAGATTGGCTCACTGCCAAATACAAAAGAGTCAATAAACTCAACTATCTATGGGGGACGCAATTTGCCACTTTCAGAGATGTACGTACGCCCAATACTTCTTATTTCCCGCTCCCGGCCTACCGAACTCGCGGGGGCAAAGATTGGTATTTGTTTATGCACTTACTTCTTAAAGAGTATATTCAGAAGGGGATCAAAGTCATCAAGGAGGTCAATCCAAACTTCAAAGTAGTATCAGAATACGGGGCAGTGTGCGATGTAAAATCGGCTATCAGAGGTACAATCGCTTTCAGAGATTTAGACCAAAATACCGACGGTACTAAAGTACATGATGACTTGTACTACAATCATCGCTTCATCGCCGACGTGGTACGTACCAATCGCCCCGGCAAATGGGTGATGAATGAGGTCTTTTATACCAACGATTCACCCGTTGATTTGTTGATTCGGCATTTCGACGAAAGTTTTGAAAACGGCTGTCAGGTCGTGGTGATGGTGGTCAGTACCGTCGAAGAAAATGCAAGGCGCGTTTTTGAAAATGTATCTCGTTGGAAAAATATACCATATCAAGAAGTCGTGCCTACGGTCAGTATGACGTATAAGGTAACGGAGGTGTTGGACTCGACCATTACCCTCTTTGAGAAGAAGTGGAAAGAAATCGTCCCTAAGTCAGGACTCCCCACCGTTGCTGTCAAACTGGAGGAAGATATTTTGACTGATGAATACTGGAAACCCCTAACGGTCAATGTACACCCTGTCGTAGTCAATCCTATTCCCGAGCGTGCCTCCAAAGTACGGCGGCAGTTTAGCTACACTTTGCCCAGAGATGTGTTCAAAGATCCCGACGGCGACATAGTGCGTATCGAGGTCATCGAAAAACCTGCTTGGCTCAATTTCAACGGGAGTGTTTTTTCGGGAACGACCCCCGACCAAGTAGCCGAACACCGCATCACCCTACGAGCCACCGACGACGAAGGTGCTACAGTTACGACATCGTTTACGCTACGAGTTACGAATGTCAATATCAAGCCCATCGTCAGAAGACCGCTGCCTGATTTTGAAGGTTTTTTGGAGCAATATTTGTATTATCAACTTCATGGGGATCATTTCGACGACCCCGATGGTACTATTGTGCGTATTCAAGCTGTAGCGGGGCTTCGTCCATGGATGACCTTCAACGGACGTGAGTTTGGGGCTTTTCCGAAAGAACAAGGTACTTTTACCGTAACGCTCCGTGCTACCGACGACGACAGCGCGTGGGTCGAAACTTCCTTCAAAGTCAAAATCATCAATCGTTCGCCCATAGTACGCACCCCTTTACCCGAAAAAATCATTGCCCAAAACAAAGCCTTCCGATTTAGGATTCCTGCCAATACTTTCAGCGACCCCGACGGCGAAATTGTCAGATTGCGTGTATTTAATCTCCCTACTTGGCTCACTTTCGACGGCAACGAACTTCGTGGGACTCCTACCGACTTGGGGACTTATCGCCTCATCGTGAGGGCTTATGACAATGGCGGCGACTCTACCCAAACGCCGTTTGTCATCAAAGTAGATGAAAGGAATGTAGTCAATATGCCACCTAT
>JBKBKL010000082.1:0-17576 GCA_046294665.1 Runella sp. | reverse complement strand
TCGGTGAGTAGCAGCAATAACACGTACATTTACTTTGGTAAGTTTGGTTTCGCCTACTCTGATAAACTCACCTGATTCTAATACTCTCAAAAGTTTTGCCTGCAATTCCAAAGACATTTCACCGATTTCATCTAAGAAAATCGTTCCGTTGTTTGCTTCTTCAAAAAGTCCTTTTTGGTCTTTGGTGGCTCCAGTGAATGAACCTGCTTTATGTCCAAACATTTCACTTTCTAATAATTCTTTGCTGAAAGCAGAGCAGTTGATAGCCACAAAGTTTTGTTTGTTTCTTGGGCTTGCCTGATGAATGGCTTGGGCAAATACTTCTTTTCCGGTACCTGTCTCACCTGTTAGCAGAATCGTTGTATCAGTAACAGCCACTTTTTGAGCTAATTCAATGGCTTTTTGGATTGTTTTGGACTTTCCAATAATCTTGTCAAAGGAATGTTTGTCACCCAATTGCTTTTCGAGTTGTTGTACTCTTTTGGCTAAATCAACTTTTTCTATTGCTCGATAAAGCAATGGAATAATTTTGTTGTTGTCATCGCCTTTGGTGAGGTAGTCAAAAGCTCCGTTTTTGATGGCTTGTACTCCGTCAGGAATATTGCCGTAAGCGGTCAGCAAGATGATTTCAGGGTTATGAAATTTGTCTTTGATTTTTTTGGCAAGTTCTACACCGTTTCCGTCAGGCAACTTCACATCGCAAAGCACTACATCTATATCACTTTGCTCCAATTTCTTTAGGGCAGTTTTACAGTCGCCCGCTTGCAGTACTTCAAACCCTTCCAAGCTGATAATTCTCGTCAGCAGGTTTCTGAGTTTTTCTTCATCATCTATGATTAAAACCTTTTTCAAAATAGTACAGAGTATTGCGAGATGATTTTGTATTATTCAGCGATGTCTTAGAAGCATTGATAGCTTTGATTGCTACAAAAGAGCAAATTTAAGCATTTAGATTTGCTAAAAAGTACGTTAAAAATTCAAATCACATTAACTATTGTAAAAAAGTAAAAGCTATAATTAGGAGTGTGTGAGAGCATAAAAATATGGCGAATTGTCGCTAACTTTGCCCACTTCAACAGTTTTTATTCATTACCAATGAGTTCAACAAAACCACTGATATTAGTTACTAATGACGACGACATCACCTCGCAGGGTATCAAAACACTCGTTCAACTCATGCAACAACTCGGTGAGGTGGTAGTCGTAGCACCCGACCGGCCGCAGTCAGGTATGGGGCACGCCATTACGATAGGGGAGCCGCTGCGTTTGCGAGAATACAAACTTTTTGGAGGTATCGAAGCCTACGAATGTAGCGGCACTCCTGCCGACTGTGTGAAGTTGGGGAAACATTGGGTGCTCAAAGACCGCTCCCCCGACTTGGTAGTGAGTGGCATCAATCACGGTTCCAATAGCTCGATCAGTGTACTCTATTCGGGTACGATGTCGGCAGCCATAGAGGCAGCTATCGAGGGGATTCCTGCGATTGGTTTTTCGCTCTGCGACTACGCCCCCGATGCAGATTTTAGCCATACCTACCCTTTTATTTTGGAAATCGCTCAATCGGTGCTTTCCAAAGGGCTTCCCAAAGGAATTGCACTCAATGTCAATTTTCCCAAAAAATCGAACGAGCATATCAAAGGCATCAGGTTTTGTCGCCAAACCAACGGCAAATGGCAAGAGGAGTTTGAAAAACGTAAAGACCCCTACGGACGAGGCTACTTTTGGATGTCGGGGTATTTTGTCAATTATGATGAAGGGCTTGAAGATACTGACGTTTGGGCTATCGAACACAACTACGCCGCCATTGTACCCTGCCAGTATGACATGACTTCCTACCAAACCCTCGAATGGCTCAAAAATTGGGAAATAGCGACCGAAGTACCCACTACCTAATGAGAAAAAAGTTATGAAATTCATCAACCCATAAAACCCCTGATAGCATGGCAATTTTAGGAAACTTGTTAAAAGGTGGCATCAAACTTACGACTCGCATTCAGCGAAAAAAAGAGGACTTTGGCGAGACACAACGCAAAACCCTCAGTAAACTTTTGGCCAAAGCTCGATATACGCAGTTTGGTGAAAAGTATAATTTTGATGATATACTCAACGCGGCAGTTTTTGAAGACAGCAAAAACTATTATGAAAAATTCAAACGCTACGTACCGGTACACAACTACGAAAAAATATACCGAGAATGGTGGTACAAAGCGCGCGAAGGCGAAAAAAATGTCTGTTGGCCCGGTAAAGTCAAATACTTTGCGCTAAGTTCGGGTACTTCGGAGGCTGCCTCCAAGTATATACCAGTAACGAAGGCCATGACCAAATCTTTCCGCAATACCAGTATTCGCCAAATCCTTTCGCTGGGGCGTTACGAAGACTTACCGAGCGACTTGTACGAAAAAAGTTTTTTGATGGTAGGAGGTAGCAGCGACCTCACAGCCATTGACGAAAACCGCTACGAAGGCGATGTAAGCGGCATCAATGCCAAAAATATCCCCTTTTGGTTTGAACCTTATTACAAACCCGGCAGAGAAATAGCCCGTGAGCGTGATTGGAGCCGAAAACTCGAAATGATTGTAGAAGAAGCCCCCAACTGGGACATTGGCTTTATGGCTGGCGTACCAGCATGGCTTCAAATCATCATGGAAAAAATCATCGAACGCTACAATCTCGACCATATCCACGATATATGGCCCAATCTCACCGTCTTTGGGCATGGAGGCGTGTCGTTTGAACCCTATCGTGCAGGTTTTGAAAAACTATTGGGTCGCCCACTGATTTATATTGACACTTACTTAGCTTCCGAAGGATTTATCGCTTTCCAAAATCGCCCCAATGCCGACGGCATGAGGCTCGTACTCGACAATGGTATCTTTTATGAATTTGTGCCATTCAACGAAAAAAATTTCAATGACGACGGCGAGCTACTGCCCAATCCACAGACCTTCATGATAGATGAAGTACAAGAGGGCGTAGAGTATGCCCTTCTGCTTTCGACCTGCTCGGGTGCATGGCGTTATCTGATAGGCGATACTGTCAAGTTTGTCAATAAAAGCCGTGCAGAAATAGCCGTTACGGGTCGTACTAAGCACTATTTGAGTCTTTGCGGAGAGCACCTCTCTATTGAAAACATGAACAAAGCCATCGAACTCACCGCTGCTGAAATGGGCATCACAGTCAAAGAATTTACGGTAGCAGGTATCAAATACGACTCACTTTTTGCTCATCATTGGTACATTGGCACCGATGACCCCGTAGATGCCAATCTGCTCAAAGAAAAAATTGATAATCACCTCAAAGTCCTCAACGATGATTATGTAGTGGAGCGCCGCCATGCCCTCAAAGAAGTATTCGTTACGCCCTTGCCTTCTCATGTATTTTTGGGGTGGCTGGAGCGTAAAGGCAAAATGGGAGGCCAGAACAAATTTCCGAGGGTGTTGAAGAAAAACCTTATAGCCGATTGGGAGGAATACCTACAATCCCTTTCGGTGGGAAGCACATAAGCTGACTTTTCTAAAAATATGATTCCTAACCTTGCTATTATCGAAGCGGCTCATGAAAGAATCCGCCCCTACATTCATCGAACGCCCGTGTTCACCTGTAAGACACTCGACAAGTTAAGTGGAGCGGAGTTATATTTCAAATGTGAAAACTTCCAAAAAATCGGTGCTTTCAAAGCACGTGGGGGAGTCAATGCCGTCTTGTCATTAAAGCCCGATGAACTTAAAAGAGGTATCACGACCCACTCCTCTGGCAATCATGCCCAAGCCATAGCTTATGCCGCAGCATTGGTAGGGGCAAAGGCATACATCGTCATGCCGCGCAATGCGCCCCAAGTCAAAAAAGAGGCTGTAAGAGGTTATGGGGCAGAAGTGATAGAGTGTGAACCTACCCTCGAAGCGCGCGAAAGCACCGTAGATGAAGTCATAGACCGTAGAGGGGCTACGATGATTCACCCTTTCGACGACTACCGCGTCATAGCCGGCCAAGCTACTGCTGCCAAAGAGCTACTCGAAGATACCGGCCCGCTTGATGTCATCATGGCTCCTGTAGGTGGTGGGGGTCTGTTGAGTGGCACGGCTCTATCGGCGCATTATAGCTGGCCTGCTGCCGAAGTCATCGGAGCCGAACCCGAAGGAGCTGCCGATGCCGTGCTGTCGTTTCGGTCAGGGCAAATCGAGAAAGCTCCCTACATTCAGACCATCGCCGATGGGCTACTAACTACCCTCAGTCCGAAAACCCTCGAAATCATTCGCCTTCATGTCAAAGATATTCTTCTCACCTCCGATCCCGAAATCATAGCAGCCTTGCGGCTGATTTGGGAGCGTATGAAAATCATCATCGAGCCTTCCTGTGCCGTACCTTTTGCGGCTCTGCTCCGAAACAAAGAAAGATTCTCGGGCAAAAAAGTAGGCATCATCCTCACAGGCGGCAATGTGGATTTGGGGAAAATGGGCGATTTGATGAAGTAAGCTGAAAATTTTGACCGATTGATAAATTTTAGGCAAACTAATAGATAATCTTTTGAGGTATAAGAGTTTAGATTTAAACCTGAACGCTCAAAAAGGCCACTACCTTTCAGCATTTTATTGGTTGTAAGATTTGTGGCCGTAAGATAATTTGTGTAGTATTTTTGGCAAAATATCTACAAAATCCTCGTTATTTTGAGGCGTATTTTATTACTCCAAAAACTACTAATGAAAACCCCACCGTTTTATTTTTCGATTTGCTTTTTTTGTTTTTGGATTTCTTTGGCATGGATAAGCTATAGCCAAAATGTACCCTACTTGGTTAAAGACATCAATGTAGGTACAGGCAGTTCGATTCGTCATACGGGAGCTACCAACAATACCATGTCGGCGTTGGAAGTAAGTCGTAACTTTTGTGTATTCAAAGAAAGACTCTATTTTTTTGCCTTCGACGGCACCAAGATAGCATTGTGGCGATCAGACGGTACACGTCAAGGTACAGCTATTTTTGCTTCTTTCAACTATGCCACTACCGTATCTGCTGATGAGTTTGGGGGGATGGTGGCCACTGATAAATTTTTGTACTTTTTTGCCAATACTACCGCCACTGGTACGGAACTATGGCGTACAGACGGTACAGAGGCGGGTACGATGATGGTCGCTGATCTGAATCGCGGTACTGGCAGTGGTATCAACAGCAGTAGTTATCAAGGCATTGTAGGCCCAGCAGATATGCTGTATTTCACAGCACGGTCAAGTGGGTCAGGTACTGCCAACGAAATATGGCGTACTGACGGTACTACTACCGGTACAGTATCACTCCGACCCAGAATCGGTACTGCTAATCCATCAGCAGTTGGAGCGCTGATGCGTTTCAAAAATCAGCTTTTTTTTACGGCTACTTTCAATACGACAGGAAGCGAACTATGGGTAAGCGATGGTACCGAGCAAAATACGCGACTATTTAAAGAGTTTGGTGCGGGCAATGTATCGGGGCCTAATTTTTTAGGACAATACAATCTCGGAACCATTGCTACCGACAAGTATTTATATATGCTTGATACCCGCCGCTTGTATCGCACTGACGGTACGCCAGACAGTACAGTGCTGGTCAGAGAAATCAGTCCCAATAGCGATGTCTTTGCGGCTAATTGGCCACCGGGATTGCCACAAGGACTATCGAAAGTAGATGAAACGCTCTATTTTATTGCTTCTGTGCGGTCGTCTGGTACTACTACTGCTCCCGTAGGCACGCTGTGGCGCAGTGATGGTACAGCAGCAGGAACAATACCTGTATCCAATGTAAGCAACGAACGCCCCGAACGCCTCTTTTCACTCAAAAATAGCTTCCTTGTACTGGGTAATTTGGCACGTATGCAAGCTACCCAACCCTTGCAGAGAGGATTGTGGGCAGCATCGCCTACGCAAGCCATACCTTCTTTGCTTTCGTCAGAGGTAGGAAGACCATTGGATATAGGAGCCGATAATCCTGCCTTAATTCATAATAATAATGCACTATTTGTAGCACAAGGCCCTCGTCAAGACTTTTATGTTTGGCGTAGCGATGGTACAGCCACAGGTACAGATACACTTTTTAGCCTTCCTCCTGCTACGGCTATTTATTTGTGTGGAATGATCAACGACCGTTTACTTTACTATGCCAACTCGACCAATCCAAATGTAGGCTGGGAATTATTTGCTGCGCCAGTATCTATCAATCCAACCAACTGTGAGGTAAAAGTTAAAATTAATGCTTCTACTACCCGTCTTGCTTGCAATGGTGAAACAGCTTTGCTGACGGCTACTCCTACAGGAGGAAATGCTCCGTTTGTGTATCGTTGGAAAAGAGGAGATTCAACTTTTACTCCTACTACCAATGTATTGGCTGTGTCAAGACCTGGAAATTATTCCGTAACCTTGATTGATGGGCGGGGTTGTACTACTACCGATACTCTCCTGATCACACAACCCGAAATGCCTACCTTGCGTATTGCTGGAAACCTATCGGTGTGTCGCAATGTGGGAACCACTTTGACAGCCGTGGTGTCGGGAGGGAAAGCCCCTTTTCAGTATCAATGGCAATTAGCCAGCAATGTGCTCAGCCCTACCACCAGCAGCCTCAACGTAACCCAAGGGGGGCGTTATCAACTCAATCTGACCGATAGTGAAGGCTGCAAAGTATCGGCTTTGGCAGATGTATCAGAGGATAATGTTCGTGTCAATATGGTGGGTAGTTTGGCTTTTTGTACAGGCACCAACACTACACTCAGAGCGGAAGTGCTGGGAGCTGTACTCCCCTTGACTTACCAATGGCGTAGAGCCACCAATATCCTTTCCGAAACCACTAATACGCTTACCACCAGTACAGCAGGTTCGTATGTCGTAGAAGTAAAAGATGGACGAGGTTGTATAGGTACATCACCTACTACCGAAGTAGTAGAACTCCCCTTACCACCAGCCATTATTACCTCCGACAAAACTCAAATTACTTCTGGCGAAATGGCCACTTTGACAGCCAATTCAGGTACGGCGCTTTCCTACCAATGGCAGCAAGAAAGACGAAATATCCCTATGGCCACCAGTGCTACTTATACTACTTCGCTACCAGGTGTTTATAGGGTTTTGGTAACTCGCAATGGTTGCATAAGTACTTCTGATGAAGTTACAATAGCACTCGTTACATCTACTACCTCGATGGGACTGCCGAAGCAAGAAGGATTACAAGTTGCTCCCAACCCTGTCGGTGATTGGTGTTTGGTGAGGCTGCAACTTTCCACAGCCGCAAAAGTGATGTTTGTACTTACTGATATACAAGGGCGTGTATTGCAAGAATGGCATTATTTGGCTTCCTCCAAAGGGCATGAATTGTGGGTAGATTTTACCCAAAAACCCGCAGGTACTTATTTTATCAATGCCTATGTAGAAGAAAAACACTGGGGCGAAACTATCGTTAAACCGCATTAATCACTATGTCCATCACTACCCTCGGCCTCGAACTGCCCACCGACCCGCGCTGGGTCAATATTGCTCAAATGCAACTCGAAGAAATTTTGATAGACCATGCCTACTGCGAACAGAAAGCGGCATCGGCTTGTATTTCGATGATTGTGCATTATCCCGAAAAAGAAAAATTAGTCGAAGTGATGACCCCCGTCGTAGCCGAAGAATGGGCGCATTTCAGAATGGTACTCAAAGAACTCCATAAAAGAGGCTACAAACTCGGACGCGCACGCAAAGACGAATATGTCAATCGCTTGCAGGAAATCATCAAAAAAAAAGGCGACCGTGAGGAAGTATTTCTCGATAGATTGCTGCTCTGTGCTTTGATAGAAGCCCGTAGCTGTGAGCGTTTCAAACTCCTATCTGAAAACATTGCCGACGAAGACCTACGAAAGTTTTATCGTGAATTGATGATTTCGGAGGCAGGGCATTACCGAAACTTTATAGAACTGGCCGAGGAGTATCTGCCAGCAGAAAAAGTACGTACTCGCTGGAAAGAACTCTTGGCTGCCGAAGCCCAAATCATGCAAACGCTCGAAATACGCGGCGATCGAATGCACTAAATTTCTTCAAAAATCAATAGAGAAAAGTTATCGGTTACATTCAAACTGGCACGTCGCCCTATGAGCATCGCTACGTTTTGGGTATCGTGCCCTACCGGAAAATCATAACATACAGGGTAATGGAACTCGGCAGTATGCTCGGCAATGATTTCGTAGGCTGTTTTGCCAAAAGGTACGGTGTCGTTGTCTTTGAGATGGGTAAACTGCCCCACTATCAAACCAGCCAATTGTTGTAGCTTTTTAGCACGCTTGAGTTGTATCATCAGGCGGTCGAGGTTGTAGAGGTATTCATCCACATCTTCGATAAACAGGATTTTGCGGCGTGTATCTGGGGCAGATTTCGAGCCAATTAGATGTGCCAACAAACAAAGATTACCACCAACGACTTGCCCTTCGCAGCGGCCTTTTCGATTCAACTCATGGGTAGAAGCCACATGAAAAAGTTTTTCGCCAAATAGAGCTTGCTTCAGTGTTTTAAGCGATTCTTCATAACCACTTTGGCCAAATTGCTTTGGCATAATGCTATGAATACTCTCAACCCCTAATCGGTGCAAATGGCAATGAGCCACCGTAATATCACTAAACCCAACAATCCACTTGGGGTTTTGCTTCAAGGTATCAAACTGGATTTTGTCAATGATTCGAGAAGTACCATAGCCCCCGCGTACCGAAAAGATAGCTTTGATAGAAGGGTCATCGAGCATGGTTTGAAAATCATGGGCGCGTTGGTCATCGGTACCTGCAAACTGATGATGCTGCAGATGGAGGGTCTGGCCTTCTACTACTTCCAGTTGCCAATCTTCGCGCATAATCCTCAGACCTTCCTGCAAGGCCGAATACTCAACATGACTTGCTAAGGCCAAAACACCCACTCGATCGCCTGGCTGTAAGTAGGGAGGTGTTATCATGATGATTTTGTTTTTGAAGAAGTTGCGATATATGCCGCACCTACCAATGCCACCAGCAATAAAATACCTACTACCTCAAAAGCCCATACGTGCGTAGTCATCAAGTGCATACCGGTCTGCTTGAGGGTAGAGTGGGAGAGAGGCATAGAGGGGTTTTGAAGAATCGAAAAAGAACTACTTCCAATAAGCCATATCGCTAAGCTAAAAAACACCAAAGCAATGCTCACTCCCCAAAAACGATTGAGATGAGAAGTAATGACTTTGTTGTGGGCTTGGCTGTCATCGGCTCGATGAGGGCGATAGGTAAGCATGACACCAAAAATCAACAAAACCAGTACACCACCGATATAAATCAACAACTGACTAACGGCCAAAAAATCGGCCCCTGCCAGTACAAATAATCCCGCCGTACCAAGCAAAGTTATAAACAAACACAAAGCCGCATACATGACATTGCGTGTGAAGAGAATCACCAATGCACTTGCAAGTGTCAGAAAAGCAAAAAATCCGAAAGCAATTTGTATCATAAGCTTTGGTGTATGGTCGGCAATAAACTTCCGAGTCTATTTTTTGCCAAATTGGTAAATGATTCCAAAATGACTTTTGAGAACCCCAGAGTCAAATTTTCGCTCTACGTATGGAGCCAATTCAAAAGCCAATTTTATATTGGGTTCTGATCTAAAAGGAGCTACACGTGTCCCGATATTGAGCGAATACCCTTCTATTAAGTTTTTGGTTTGATTGGCCAAAACTCCAATAAAATTGAATCGAACTCCTCCTCCCAGATATAGTTGATACCGCTCGCGCTGTTGGAGATTGACCATTGGCAAAATCTCTGTGCTCAAACTCCCAAACAATGTATTGGTCTGTAAACGTATATCTAACCAAACTGCTTTGTCGGGAGGGGTACTCACAGCGAGTAAACCACTCCACGGATAATACCCTACTGACTGTGCCTGTGTGTAAATAAATAGCCCCAAAAATAGACTTAGTGTAAACCCTACTTTGCGAAAAATTGAAGAATGAGAGTGTTGAGGAGTAAATGCTTGCATTTTATGATGGAGATTAACGCATTTTTAGTTTGCCAGTACGCTCCATGTTATTCATTTTTTTCATCATTTTGCGCATTTCGTCAAACTGTCTGAGCAGATTATTAACTTGCTGTATCGAAGTGCCACTACCGGTAGCAATGCGCTTTTTGCGGCTATTGTCAATGATTTCAGGTGTTTGGCGTTCTCTGGGGGTCATGGAGTAGATGATAGCCTCGATAGGTTTGAAGGAGTCGTTGTCTATGTTCATATCTTTCATGGCATTTCCCATACCCGGAATCATGCCCAGTAAATCTTTGACATTCCCCATTTTTTTGATTTGTTGGAGTTGGCCCAAGAAATCATCGAAATCAAATTTGTTTTGACGCATCTTGGCGTTGATGCGCTTGGCTTCGTCTTCGTCGAAGGCTTGTTGGGCGCGTTCTACCAGTGAGAGTACATCGCCCATACCTAAAATACGGCTTGCCATGCGGTCGGGGTGGAAGGCATCGAGAGCTTCCATTTTTTCGCCCGTAGAGATGTACTTGATGGGTTTTTCGACTACCTGTCTGATAGAGAGAGCAGCCCCACCGCGTGCGTCGCCGTCGAGTTTGGTCAGTACTACCCCGTCAAAATTGAGTCGTTCGTTGAAGGTTTTAGCAGTATTGACGGCATCTTGACCCGTCATAGAATCCACCACAAACAAAATCTCCGAAGGTTTGGTAGCCGCTTTGATGTTTTCTACCTCGCGCATCATTATTTCATCAACAGCCAATCGGCCGGCAGTGTCTATGATGACTATTTTTTTGCCTATTTTTTTGGCGTGAGCTATGGCATTTTGGGCAATTTCGACGGCATTTTTGTTGTCAGGCTCTGCATATACTTCCACTCCGATTTGCCCACCGAGTACTTTGAGTTGGTCTATAGCAGCAGGGCGGTAAACATCGCAGGCAGCCAGCAATACTTGGCGACCTTGGCGTTTGAGTAAGTTGGCAAATTTGCCCGAAAAAGTAGTTTTACCAGAACCCTGCAAACCAGCAATCAATACTACAGCGGGGTCGCCTTTGAGATTGACTCCTTCGGCTTGGCTTCCCATGAGTTGGGTCAGTTCTTCATGGACGATTTTGACAAACATTTGCCCCGGCTCTACCGCTATGAGTATTTTCTGATCGAGGGCTTTCTCTTTGATTTTATCGGTGATTTCTTTGGCCACTTTAAAGTTTACATCGGCATCTACCAACGCCCGGCGTACCTCTTTGGCAGTAGCTGCTACGTTGATGTCCGAAATCCGATCTTTTCCTTTGAGGGTGCGGATGGCCTTATTGAGTTTGTCTTGTAAGCTTTCAAACATGATAAATAAATAGTCAAATGAGAGGGCAAATTTAGTGAAAGCTATGCTCAAAGCATAATAACTTTAAAATGATAGATAGAAAGTAGCGTTATAATTTTAAATTTGCGCATTGAATTTGTCAAAAAAATGAAATTCGGCTCATGCAGATGAAGTTTACAAAAATGACCTATAAGTGTTGTTTGATAGTGTTTGGGGTGGCCTTGTGGTCGGTAGGTACATTACGGGCGCAAGTACCTATCAAAATCACCTTCCCTACTGAGAGGGCGGTGTTTCAGCGTAATAACGCCAACCAAGCTACCATTTCAGTAGGTGGGTACTTCACACAGCCTGTTGATCGGATAGAAGCTCGACTGGTGCCCGTACTGCCCGGACAGGGGCAGGCTACTGATTGGACTTTGATACAGACTAACCCTCGTGGAGGCACTTTTTTGGGGAGTATCGTGGGGCGGGGAGGTTGGTACACTTTAGAAGTAAGAGCTTTCAATAGAGGCACACAAATAGGCCGTGATGCCATCGGGCGTATGGGGGTCGGAGAGGTGTTTGTAGTGGCGGGGCAGTCCAATGCCGAGGGAATCTTCAATTATGGTGCTCCAGCCCCTACCGAAGACCGAGTCAATGCCGTGGTGTGGGACAACCGAAATTCTGACCGTACCCAAAACCCAACGCTCTCCTTTACCCAGATGACTGCCGAAATGGTACTAAGCCCGCGCGGTCGTAGTGCGTGGTGCTGGGGAGCTTTGGGCGATTTGCTGGTCAGAAAACTCAATGTACCAGTGCTTTTTATCAATGCGGCTTGGTTTGACACTTCTACCCAAAACTGGCTCGATTCGGCATTTGGTCGTCCTGTTGCTAATCGTATAGGAGGTTTTTTGCCTTTGGGAATGCCCTACGACAACCTCAAAGCATCATTACAATACTATGGTTCTATTTTGGGTATGAGGGCAGTTTTATGGCTACAAGGCGAAAATGATGCCGCCGCAGGGGTAAGTAGAGAAGCCTATCAAAACGCACTTCAAGGTTTGGTTAATGTAGCTCGCAATGATCAGGGTGATGCTTTGTCTTCTGTACCATGGGTTCTTTCTCGCACTTCGAGGGTACAAAATTTTCCTTTTACTTCACAGGCCATTATAGATGCCCAAAATGCAGTCATCAATATCCCTTTCAATAAATGCTACGCAGGGCCAATGACCGACAATATCCAAGTGCCTCGCCCCGACGGGGTACACTTTCAGGGACAAGGACTCGTAGATTTGGCCAACGCTTGGAACAACTCCCTGCCTCCGAGCTTTTTTGCTACGGTTGTGCCCGTGATGGCACGACAACTACTCCCTGTTACGGTTACTTGCAACACCCCCAGCGTAAGTGCCAATGTGCGCGCACCTGCTGGCTTTGCCTCCTACATCTGGAGTACTGGCGAAACTACCCAGACCATCACTATCAGCAATCCCGGCACGTATCAAGTTACGATGAAAGATAATGCAGGTAATACTTTTCTTACTGCTCCCTTTACCCTACTTGAGCCTGTACGTCCTCCCACACCTGTCATCGTGCCAAGCGGTGAGCAAATCATCTGTGCCGATTCTTCAATACGTCTGTCAGTCAATGTATCTGCTGCCAATGAAGTAACCTGGAACACAGGCAATGTGGGTAACTCCATCACAGTCAATCGCGCGGGCAGCTATACAGCGTCTATCACCAATATTTTTGGGTGTACTTCGAGTACTTCGGCAGCTACTACTATCAAAACATTGAGCATCAAAGCTCCACAAGTTTTGCAGTCAGGCCCCTATAGTGTGCGTGCCTTGGTGGATTCTACCATTTTTGGTTTTACGGATACAAGAGTGGCAAGAATCGTATATGACTGGCAGCAAGGTGGGCGAGTTTTGCCCTTCAATTCCTCTGCTATCAAAGTTACGGAAGTAGGAAGTTTTTCGGCACGCTCACGGGTTACGTTTGTGGCAAAGTCTGGGGGAAGTGAGCGTACTTGTGTGTCGCCTTTTTCACAAGCAGTGCTTTACCAACCTTCTGCCAAAGACGACGGTCTTATCGTATATGCCAACCCTACCACTACAGGCTGGATAGCCCTCGAAACACTGCAAGATTTGACCAACGTAGAAATAATAGTAGTGAGCCTCGCAGGCCAAATAGTATATCAAGAAAAAATGGAAGCCTTGACATTCAGAAAAGACATCAACTTGAGCTATCTGGCAGAAGGTGAGTATATCATCAAATTGACAGCCTCTACCTTCAACCAGTCGAGAAGGTTTATTATTGACTATTAACATTTTTAGGGCTTTCGTAGGTTGTGCGGAAGCCTTTCTTATTAATTTTACCGAATCATTTTCAAACCCTTGAGTTAAAGTTTTTGTTTTCATATCAAAATGTAGTTCCCCAAAATCTTTAGTGTTATTAACCCCCAGCATTAGACAATGAATTATCTTCCTTCCGATTATTTACCTATTTTGATTCAGTTTGGTTTGGCTTTGGGCTTTATCGTCGTTACGATGCTTGTTACGCATTCTATCGGACCAAAGCGCAAAAGTGAAAAGAAAGACGAAGCCTTTGAATGTGGTATAGAATCTATTGGCGATGCCCGTACTCCGATTTCTGTCAAATACTTTTTAGTAGCTATATTGTTTGTATTGTTTGATGTAGAAGTGATTTTTATGTATCCGTGGGCAGTTAATTTTCAGAAATTGGGGACTAATGGTTTTTGGGCTATGTTGATATTTTTGGGAATGATCATGATAGGTTTCTTTTATGAACTCAAAAAAGGGGTTTTAGACTCCGAAAAATAATAGGCCCATTACAATTGATTGAATGTTTAGTAATAATAATCCTTTCACAATCAACAAACAGAAATAATCATGACAAAAGATATAAAAATAGTAGATGCTCCCGAAGGATACGGAGGCTCTGGTTTTTTTGCTACTTCGTTCGATAAAGTAGTGGGCTTGGCGCGTAGCCATTCGTTGTGGCCACTCCCATTTGCTACTTCCTGCTGTGGGATTGAGTTTATGTCCACGATGGCTTCGCGCTACGATTTGGCACGTTTTGGCTCCGAACGCCCCAGTTTTTCGCCTCGACAAGCCGATATGCTGTTGGTAGCCGGGACTATTGCCAAAAAAATGGGGCCTGTACTCAAGCAAGTCTATTTGCAAATGGCCGAACCCCGTTGGGTGGTGTCTATTGGGGCTTGCGCTTCGAGTGGAGGTATATTTGATACTTACAGCGTATTGCAAGGCATAGACCGTGTCATTCCGGTAGATGTATATGTACCCGGCTGCCCGCCTCGACCCGAGCAAATTTTGGAAGGCATATTGCAACTGCGCGAAATCACCAGAAACGAATCAACGCGCCGTCGTAATCTGCCCGAATACCAAGCCTTGCTGGCATCGTACAATATTCAATAAGATGAAGTGTCGCTAAAAACGAAATCATAGCCGATACGAAGCGGTTTATAGAAAATAACTAAAGTATGACTAATCAATCAGTAGCAGAAGCCATCATCAGAAAATTTGGCGATGAGGTATATGACTTTGACGAACCCTTTGGTTTACTCACATTGAGTACTACTCGTGAGCAAATCATACCTCTGCTTACTTATCTTAAAGAAGATAATGTTTTTAAATTCAATTTTCTGACAGATATAACAGGGATTCATTCACCCGAAAATCCGGGTCGTGAGTTTTGTGTGGTCTATCATTTGCACAGTTTTACCAACAATTTCCGTACTCGAATCAAGGTCTTTTTGTCAGAAACTGATTTGCACATTCCTACTGCTACTGATTTGTGGGCCAGTGCCAACTGGATGGAGCGCGAAACCTACGACTTTTTCGGCATCATCTTCGATGGCCACCCCAATCTAAAGCGTATTCTCAATATGGAAGAAATGGACTACCACCCCATGAGGCGTGAATACCCCCTCGAAGATCCTACCCGTAACGACAAAATAGACGCTTTATTCGGAAGATAAATATGGCAGAAACTACCACCATAGTACCCAAAGAAAACGGTGCGCTTGTCAAAGATAGCAACGTCCAGTATGTCAATGAACTGACTACGCTCAACCTCGGCCCTACACACCCCGCTACCCATGGTATTTTTCAAAACATTTTGACCATGGACGGCGAGAAAATCGTTGCCGGTGAGCAAACCATAGGGTATATCCACCGTGCTTTTGAGAAAATAGCCGAACGTAGGCCCTTTTATCAAATCACTACCCTGACCGACCGCATGAACTATTGCTCAAGCCCTATCAACAATATGGGCTGGCACATGACCGTCGAAAAACTTTTGGAAATTGAAATACCCAAGCGTGCGCAGTACATTCGTGTCATTATGATGGAACTGGCGCGTATTGCCGACCATATCATCTGCAACGGAATTTTAGGCGTAGATACGGGCGCATTTACTGGCTTTTTGTATGTTTATGAATTTCGCGAAAAAATTTATGAAATTTATGAGGAAGTTTGTGGTGCCCGCCTCACTACCAACATGGGTCGTATAGGAGGTATGGAGCGCGATTTGAGCAAAACGGCTATTCAGAAAATCAACCAATTTCTCAAAGACTTCCCGCCTGTACTGCGTGAGTTTGAGCAACTGTTCAATCGCAATCGTATCTTTATGGATAGAACCATTGGCGTAGGAGCGATTTCAGCCGAGCGTGCCATGAGTTATGGCTTTACTGGCCCCAACCTCCGTGCCACTGGTGTGGACTACGATGTACGTGTGATGAGTCCCTACTCCTCTTACGAAGATTTTGAATTTGATATTCCCATCGGTCAGCATGGAGATACCTACGACCGCTTCATGGTGCGCAACGAAGAAATGTGGCAAAGTATGCGTATCATAGAACAAGCTCTCAAAAACCTACCTGAAGGCTCATATTATGCTGATGCTCCTCAGTACTATCTACCTCCAAAGCAGGAAGTTTATCGAAACATGGAGGCACTGATTTATCATTTCAAAATCGTGATGGGCGAAATTGATGCACCAGCAGGGGAGATCTATCATGCGGTAGAAGGTGGCAATGGCGAATTGGGCTTTTATCTGATTTCCGACGGTGGCCGCTCGCCCTATCGCTTGCACTTCCGCCGTCCGTGTTTTATATACTATCAAGCCTACCCTGAAATGTGCGTAGGCAGTACGATCTCTGATGCTATCGTAACGATGAGTAGCCTAAATGTAATCGCTGGAGAACTTGACGCATAACCAATAACATGACTGATACATCATCTTTTGTATTTACACCAGAGCGATTGGCCAAAGCCAAAGAAATCATCGCTCGCTATCCTGAAGGTAAGCAAAAATCAGCTTTACTGCCGCTACTTCATTTAGTTCAGGAGCAAGAAGGCTGGACTCCCGAAGCTGGTATGGACTATGTGGCCGATTTGCTGGGTATCCTACCTATCGAAGTCTATGAAGTGGCTACTTTCTACACCATGTATCATTTGGAGCCAGTAGGTAAGCATGTCATCGAATATTGCCGTACTGGCCCTTGCTGTTTGATGGGCGGTGAAGATGTGTATGGCTATTTGAAACAAAAACTCGGCATCGAAACTGGTCAAACTACCCCCGATGGGAAGTTTACCCTTAAAGAAGTAGAGTGTTTGGCGGCTTGTGGCTGGGGACCTGTGTTTCAGATTCGAGAAAAATATTACATGAATTTGACCAAAGAAAAAGTGGACGACATCATCGAGGAGTTATCCAAATAGGGAAGTCTATGCTGGAGATACCAGTAAATATAGGTACAAACGCACCAAGACAACATCAGAGAATCATTCGCAAACTAACGAGTGGCCTTGATAGACTCTATGTAGCAGGTGAGATCCCATTCGAGCCATTTCCGGAAACGATGGTAGATGAATCTCAAACAAGTGCTACTCCCGATGTGTTGCTTTATGACAATCTTGCCCTAAAAAACGTAGTGATTATTGAGGTTGCAGCGGCGGGTTGGAACAAAGATTTTCGCAAAATCATGGAAATAGTGGAAGATTACGAAATCGAAGAAGGTTTTGTTTATAACTATGAAAAACAAGTTTGGCGTAAATACAAACGAGGCGAGGGTGAAATCAGCGAAAACCCCTCTTTTTGTGATTCGATAGGCTATGATTTAAACGACTTTTTGAAATAAAATGAAAATACTGACCGAACACATCAACGTCCCCAATATCCACACTTACGAAGTATATCGTAAAATGGGAGGCTATACTGCCGTAGAAAAGGCTTTGAAAAAAATGACCCCCGACGAGGTG
>JBKBKL010000081.1:0-17647 GCA_046294665.1 Runella sp. | reverse complement strand
CATACCACAAATATAAACATTATAGTTTATAAATCAAGTGAATTGTTTATATATGTGTAAATATGTTAAAATTTTTCGTTTCAGATTAAAACCCTAACTTTTTACAAAAAATGAAAGATTTAATCTACGTCATCATCGTCGGGGCTATTTCGGGCTGGCTGGCGGGGGTCATCAGGAGTGGCTATGGATTTGGCCTCTTTGGCAATATCATCGTGGGTATTGTCGGTGCTTTTGTAGGCAACTGGCTCTTTGGTCAGTTGGGTATTTCGCTTGGAGCAGGATTGGTGAGTACAATCATCACATCGGTAGTAGGGGCATTGGTGGTACTGTTCGTCATCGGTTTTTTCAAACGATGACGGTATGTGAGTAAAATATAACATTGAAGCTGGCAGTAAGGCCAGCTTTTTTTTGATATAAGGATTTGGCACGTTTATTGGGTATGAGTTTGAAAAAGACAAATTCGACTCATGAACAACTCCCCAAAAGAATTTGTAGCTTTGCTGCATGATACCCAACTTATACTGGAAACTATGCCCAGCGAAGCCCTTGATATTTCGGTAGTCATACCACTTTTCAACGAAGAAGAATCTCTCCCAGAACTTACATCATGGATTGAGCGAGTGATGGATAGGCATGGTTTTAGCTACGAAATATTGTTGATTGATGATGGCAGTACTGATAATTCGTGGCCGGTAATCCAAAAATTGGCGGTAAGCAATGAGGCCATTAAGGGTATCCGTTTCAACCGTAACTATGGAAAAACAGCAGCACTCCAAACCGGCTTTCAAGCAGTGCAGGGGAGTGTGGTCATCACTATGGATGCCGACTTGCAAGACAGCCCCGACGAAATACCGGAGTTGTATCGAATGATTACGGAAGAGGGCTATGACTTGGTGTCTGGCTGGAAGCAAAAACGCTATGACCCCCCAAGCAAGACGATTCCTACCAAACTTTTCAATGCCGTAACGCGCAAGATTTCGGGGGTCTCGTTGCATGATTTCAACTGTGGCCTCAAGGCATACAAGCAGCGCGTAGTCAAGAATATCACGCTGTATGGCGAAATGCACCGGTATATACCCGTAGTGGCCAAATGGAATGGCTTTCGGAAGATTGGTGAGAAAGTCGTGCAGCATCAAGCCCGCAAGTATGGGCATACCAAGTTTGGATTGGAGCGATTTGTCAATGGGTTCTTGGACTTACTTTCAATCACTTTTGTTCATCGTTTTAGCAAAGCTCCCATGCACTTTTTTGGGCTGTGGGGTACGCTCTCTTTTTTAGTAGGTTTTGCGATTACTTTTTATCTGATTTTCAAAAAGATATATTTGATTTTTCTCAACGAACCCTACCGCAACGTTACGGACAATCCACTGTTTTACTTGGCGTTGGTGGCTATCGTCATTGGTGTTCAGTTGTTTTTGGCGGGTTTTATAGGCGAGATGATGGTCAAACAAAGTACTGTCAAACAAGCTGATTATTTAGTTGTTGAAAAAATTGGCCTTTAGAAATCGCCAAACTGCCCGTACATTTCTTTGAGTTTAGGGTCGCGTTCACTGTTGCGAATGTCTTTTCGTAAGGCTTTTACACCTTCAATGTCCGTCAATAAACCCAATACCTGATAGGCTCCAAAACGGACGAAATAAGGGGGAGCATTGCGAGCGGTAGTTTCCAGTAGTGGTATGGCGCGCCGTTGGATATTTCCATTAGAACGTACCAAGTATTTTCCAAAAACTTGTAAAAAGTTGTACATATCGGCTGGCTTGATACGTGCCATGCGCTGCATAAACCAATCATAATGTTCGGGTTTGCCGAGGCTGGCATAGTAGTTGGCTACGGCGGTGATGATTTCGCCATTGGGGGCGTTCTCAAAGCGAGCTACGATGTCGGCAGCATCGTCGGGTTTGCCTATGAGATAAGCATCTAATGCAGCGGCTACTACCTGGTAAGAGCTATCATTGAGGGCTTCGCGGAATAGCGGGTCGTTGGTATTATCGCCAAAAGAACCGAGCGTGATGATGGCTTCAGTACGTACTCGCGGATGTGGATCTACTCGTGCTTTGCTTTGTAGAATACGCTCTACCTGATTAAAATTAGGGCCGTCGTATTCCGAAAAGTTGGAGATAGCTACCTGTCTGATTCGCCAAAATTTATCACTCATGGCATTGATCATCAATTGTCGAACGGTTGAGTCTGCCAGTTGGTTTTCGAGGCCGGCGAGGGCTTCATATCGAGCCAAGTACTTGTCGCTGTGGTAGTATTGGTAAATATATTCTTGCTTGGTTTTCTCATATTCTATCGTCCCTAATAGTTGTTTTTCGGTATCGAAGTCCACCCAGTCGGGGCGTTGGGTTACATCAAACTCGAAGGTTTGGCGCGCTTTACTGATGACAATATCGTGCGTTGTTTTACGGTCGCTGGCCCATACGTCCACTTTGAGAGGTAAACGAAAAATAGGGGTATAAGTCGAGTCTTGTAGTTGTCGTACAGTCAGTAGCAGTTTGCCATTAGAGTATGATTTTTCGACTTTGAGTTGTGGGTGTCCGGGCGAAAGAAACCATTGATTGAAAAACCAGTTGAGGTCTTCGCCTGTTACTTCTTCAAATGCTGTACGCAAATCGTTGATTTCGGCAGTTCCGTAGGCATTTTTAATGAGATAATTACGAGAGGCCAAGAAAAACGCCTCATCGCCTACCAGTTTGCGAAGACTATGCAGCACCTGCCCTCCCTTAGCATAAGAGTGACTGTCGAACATATCTTCTTTGTCTGTATAGTGGTATCGTATGAGCGGCTCTTGTTTCAGTTCTGCTTCACCCAAGTACTGTTGTAGTTCGCCTTGTGCCCAATAATCTGCTTCTTCACGCCCTTTTTTGTATTCATTCCAAAGGTATTCGGAATAGTTGGCGTATGCTTCGTTGAGCGGTAAATGCGCCCACGATTCGCAGGTTACTAAGTTACCAAACCAATGGTGCATGAGTTCGTGAGCGATGACATTGTCCGAATTGCCGTCGAGTAAAGCGCGGCTATCAGCTTGTACATTTTCGGCGTGTACGGTCATAGAAGTATTTTCCATAGCTCCTGCCACAAAGTCGCGTACAGCCACTTGGGCGTATTTATCCCACTGATATTCAACGCCAAACTTTTCTTCAAAAAACTCAATCATTTCACGTGTACGGCCAAAAATGGCTTTAGCGTGTGGGGCATAAGATGGTTCGACATAATAACTTAGTTCGAGATTGGGGCGCATTTTTTCCCGAATCACCTCAAACTCTCCGATGACGAACGCTGTCAGATAGGGTGCGTGGGGGAGCGTTTGTACCCAGCGGTCGGTACGCACTGTACTGTCCGAATTGAATACAGAACTGACCAAGGTACCATTGGAAAGGGTTTTGAAGCGACGCTCTACCGAGAGGCGAATATCTTGCGTCATCTTTTCGTTGGGGGCATCTACGGTAGGCATCCAGCAAGAATTGTACTCGGTTTCGCCTTGAGTCCAGATTTGACGTGGTTTGTCGTCGTCCATGCCGTCGGCATTGATAAAATACAGCCCTTTATCGCCACGAGTACCGACGAGGTTTTCGGGGAGTTCGTTGGGTTTGGCTACATAGTCTATATAAACATGGAGCGTGTCGTTTCGGGTATAAGGGCGGCGGAGTTTGATAGTCAGTTGGCGTTTGTCGTAAGTATATTCGAGGGCATCGGCGATAGGTTCGCGAATGATTTTTTGAGCAACGGGGTCATATTTTTTGATGGTATCCAACTGAAAAATACCTTTTATATCAAATCCTTTGGCATCGAGTTCGAGGGTGTTTTGAGGGTAAAAATAGGGCTTGAATGTAATGACCGCTTGCCCAATGACGTGCTGGCGAAGCCAGTCGAATCGTAGGTCTAATTGGGTATGAAGAATATCGTTTTTGAGGGTGCGAGTAGCACGGTAAGGCCCTTTTTTGGCTGCCCAAGCAGGGCGTTTGGTCGTATCGGACGGTGTAGTAGGTGTGTAAGCAAAAGCAGAAAGTTGAAAACAGACTCCCAAAAATATGACGAGAATACGTTTTTGCATTTTGTGAAAATGATTAAAATACAGGTTGAATGTGTACGAGTATTGTGGATATAACGCAAAGTTCGGAAAAGTATTGGAGATAATGTCAATGTGGTATTATTAGAAGTCCATCGCCATAAACCAAAACGACTTACCCAAAGATTTAGGTAAGCCGTTTTTGTTTCTAAAAATTTACTACAAATGAAAGTTTAACCCAGTCGCTGCATTTGAGGAAGTGATTGTTTAAACCAAGCTATTTTTGACCAAATATTCGGCTATTTGGACGGCATTGGTGGCAGCACCTTTGCGGAGGTTGTCGGCTACGATCCACATATTGAGGGTTTTGGGCTGCGACTCATCGCGGCGGATACGCCCTACAAACGTTTCGTCTTTGCCATGTGCTGTGAGAGGCATCGGATATACTTTGTTGGCGGGGTCGTCTTGTACGACTACGCCCTCGGCTTTTTGTAAAATGTCATAGACTTCTTGAAGGTCAAATTCGTTTTCAAATTCTACATTGACTGCCTCCGAATGTCCACCAATCGTCGGAATACGCACCGTAGTAGCCGTTACGGCGATGCTATCGTCCATCATGATTTTTTTGGTTTCGTTGGTCATTTTCATTTCCTCCTTGGTGTAGCCATTGTCGAGAAATACGTCAATATGTGGCAACACATTGAGGTCTATCGGGTGAGGATAAACTTTTGGTACATCAGTACGGCCTTCGCGCTCGGCAAAGAGCTGATCTACGGCAGCTTTACCAGTGCCAGTTACGGATTGGTAGGTACTTACTACTACACGTTTGACTTTATATTTGAGATGAAGCGGATTGAGTACTACTACCATCTGAATCGTCGAGCAGTTGGGATTGGCGATGATTTTGTCTTCTTTGGTGAGTGTGTGTGCATTGATTTCGGGTACCACCAATTTTTTGGTAGGGTCCATACGCCATGCCGACGAGTTGTCTATGACGGTGATGCCCGCCTCGGCAAAGCGAGGAGCTAACGCCAAAGAGGTACTCCCACCTGCCGAAAAAATGGCAATAGACGGGCGTGCCGAGATAGCCTCTTCAAAGCTCACAACAGTATATTCTTGCCCTTTGAATGTTACTTTTTTACCCACAGATCTTTCGGAAGCTACCGGAATGAGTTCAGTTACAGGGAAGTTGCGTTCTTCCAATACTTTCAAGATTTCGCCACCTACCAAGCCTGTGGCACCTACAACAGCGATTTTCATTGTATATAAAATCCCCACCCCCACGGGGAATTTAAGTTGATATTCCCCCTCTGGGGGTGAGGGGGTTGGACATAAAAAAATCGTTACCGTGCATCGGTAAAATCTGACAAACACGCTGGCAAACTGGGGTCTTTTTTCCCAATTTACTCCGCGTATTTATTTAGATTTTTTCGTGTTCACAGTAACGACTGAATGAGGCCACAAAGATACAAGTACTTTTGATGTCAAATCAAGCCTTTGCCTAAGATTTTTGCAAAAAAAGTGTTGTTTAGTTGTCAAAAAGCTAATGAAGGCTTAAAATAATTCAAAATTTATAAAGCCGTGTGGGAGTGATGCAATAGTCCAATCTTACGTCATGTCTATCGGTATCGGTGATTTGGGGCACTGGTTCAAAAAATGAAACACCGATTTTTAAAGTGTCGTGGCGGCATTGACCCAAAAATTTATCATAAAATCCTTTGCCATAGCCTACTCGATGTCCGTGTCGGTCGAAAGCCAGTAGTGGTACGATGACGGCATCAATGCCAGAAGGCCGAAAGCCAATGGCCGTATGAGGGTCGGGTTCGAGGATACCCCAAGCATTGAGTCGAAGAGTCATATCGGGCAGCCATTGGTAATGCTCCAAATCGGTAGTATCTGGAACGCTGCGCGGTACGATGACCTTCGTTTGGAGATATTTTTCTTGAATCGTCAAAATAATCGGGAAGGTATCCACTTCATTCTGACGGCGTAGGGGCAGGTAGCAATGCACAGCTTTCATCTGCTCGACCGCAAACGAACTAAAAAATAGCCGCGCAATGGCCTGACTTCCGTCGGTTACTTGCGCGGTGGTGAGAGTTTGACGTTTTTGTTTGAAAAGCTGACGTAACTCCTGCTTTAGCATATTGGTACATTTATTTGATGCCGTGCATCATCTTACCGAGTCGGCCAGCGATTAAAAACAGTACCAAAGAAGCTACGCCCGATAGTCCTACATTGATCAAGAAAAACTCGTAGAGGTTATGAATAGGAATACCCAAAAAGTACGTTACCTTACCTTCTTCGGGGTAGAGTGCAGAAATCATACCAGCGGCCTTGTTGGCAATAGCCGGTGCCAAAAACCATACGGCCATCATCAACGAAACATACTTGGGGGGCGAGAGTTTATTGACCAATGAAAGACCAATAGGCGACAGACACAACTCACCGATAGAGTGTAAAAAATAGAGTGCCACCAAATAAAACATACTCACTTTGATACCGGGTATGAGATTTTTGACTGGTATTTCTATCACTACATAGCCAAGCGTAATGAGCAGTAAACCAATCGCCATTTTATACACAGAAGGTGGCTCGGCATTTCGTTTGCCAAGATAGCCCCACACAAACGCCATGAGCGGTGCGCAGGTTACGATAAAAAAGGCATTGAGGTTTTGGAAAAGGCTGGGCGGTATGGTATAGCCCCACAAATTGCGGTCGGTTTGCTCATCGGCAAAAAAGGTAAGCGAAGCTGGGGCTTGCTCGAAGGTAGCCCAAAAGAAAATCACAAAAAACGAAACGATGAAAATCACAGCTACCTTCTCGCGGTCTATACGAGAGAGAGATTTGTCAGCAAATACCAAATATGCAATCACTATAGCCGAAAGCACCAAAAAAGGAAAAATGATATTGGTAACAAAAGCATCTATGTACATGATACCGAGAGATACTAAGAGCAAAACAGGAAGCCAAATATAAATCTGCTTCACTCCCGGTGAGTTTTCGGGCGTTATGCCCACTGGTTTTGAATCCCAAGTATAAAGGTATTTATTCTGTCCCCACCAAAGCGTAAACGTACCGATTACCATCGCAATTCCACATACTAAAAATGCCCATTTGAAATCTTCGGGATTGCCAGTATCTCCGATAATACTGGTGATTAAATTGCCAAGAAAAGAGCCTAAATTGATACCCATATAAAAAATAGTGTAAGCTGAGTCGCGGCGGCGGTCGCCGGGGCCATACAATGAGCCTACCATCGAAGAAATATTGGGCTTAAAAAAGCCATTGCCCACGATCATCAGTCCAAGCCCTAAAAAAAGAAGTAATGTACCCAACGGACTCATACCCACTTCGGCAGATTCGGGGCGGAGTAAGGCGGAAAAAAACAAAATAAATTGACCTATGGCCATCAAAATACCACCCGTCAGGATAGAGCGGCGGTTGCCCCAATATCGGTCAGCAATGAACCCACCGATGAGCGGAGTCATATAAACCAAGCCTACATATCCTCCATAAATATTGGAGGCTAAGGCTTTGTCAAAAAAAAGTGCTTTGGTGAGATAAAGTACCAGCACCGCTCGCATACCGTAGTAAGAAAATCGCTCCCACATCTCGGTAGCAAACAAAAGGTAGAGGCCGTTAGGGTGTTTTTGTGAAGGCGATGATGAAGCCATAGAGAAGATTAGGTTAAATGTGGTTGTAGGACAAAAAAACGCACTCAAAAAAAAGCGTTTGTGAACAAAAGTAAAGGTTGATTTTGAAAAAGCAAAAATTGATAAACCACGTTTTTAGCTATTTTTGCCCGATACAAACACCCCCTTTTCTTAACAAAAATGGCTCGAACTGCTAAAAACGCCACCGAAACCCCCAAGTCGAAAGAAACACCGCTCAATCGCCAATACAACCAAATCAAGTCTAAATACCCCGGAGCGATGCTCCTCTTTCGTGTAGGCGATTTTTATGAAACTTTCGGCGAAGATGCCATTCGAGCCAGTCGGATTTTGGGGATTGTACTGACCAAACGCAACAACGGGGGCGCGCAAGAAGAACTGGCGGGTTTTCCGCATCATTCGCTCGATACTTACCTACCCAAACTCGTGCGGGCAGGAGAGCGCGTAGCCATCTGCGACCAGCTCGAAGACCCCGCCTTGGCCAAAGGTATCGTGCGGCGAGGCGTAACCGAACTCGTTACGCCGGGCGTATCTTTCAACGACAACGTACTCGATACTAGGCGCAACAATTATTTGGCCGCTGTTCATTTTGGCAAACAAGAAAACTTCGGTATCGCCCTGCTCGATGTTTCGACGGGGGAGTTTCTCACCACACAAGGAAGCAAAGACTACATCGAAAAACTACTCCAAAGTTTTGCCCCTTCGGAGGTGTTGTACTGTAAAAAATACCGTCAAGAGTTTGGTGAATTGTTTGGCGATAAATTTCATACCTTCACACTCGACGACTGGGCTTTTACGCATGAGTTTGGCTATGAGTTACTTATCAAGCATTTTCAGACCAATTCGCTCAAAGGTTTCGGTGTAGAAAACCTCACCGACGGCATCGTAGCAGCGGGGGTCATCTTGCGCTATCTGGCCGACACCGAGCACCGCGACATTAAGCATATCACACGACTGACCCGCCTCGACGAAGAAAAATACGTCTGGCTCGACCGATTCACGATTCGCAACCTCGAATTGGTCTATCCCCAGCAAGAAGGGGGCGTGCCGCTCATTCAGATTTTAGACCAGACCGTTACGCCTATGGGCGCGCGACTGCTCCGCAAATGGCTGGTACTACCACTCAAAGATAAAGCCCCCATCGAGGAGAGGCTGAATACGGTAGAGTTTTTCTTGCAAAATGAAGAACTACTCGAGCAGCTCACACAACACCTCAAGCAAATCGGCGACTTAGAACGCCTCATCTCCAAAGTAGCTGCCCGACGCATCAACCCGCGCGAAATGGTGCAACTCAAACGCTCCCTCGCACACCTCCAACCTATCAAAGAACTTTTGACTCCGTTTGGTGCGCTGGGGGCCAAATACCGCGACCAACTCAATCTTTGTGAGTTTTTATTAGAAAAAATAGAAACCGAACTCCGCGATGACCCGCCCGTCGTAACCAATCAAGGGGGTATGGTCAAAAGCGGGGTGGACGCAGAATTGGACAAACTTCATGCGTTGGCATTTTCGGGCAAAGATTATTTGATTCAAGCCCAAAACCGCGAAATAGAACGCACCGGCATTACATCGCTCAAAATCGCCTACAACAAGGTCTTTGGCTATTATCTCGAAGTAACCAACGCCCACAAAAGCCGTGTACCTGCCGACTGGATACGCAAGCAGACGTTGGTCAATGCCGAGCGGTATATCACACCCGAACTCAAAGAATACGAAGACAAAATACTAAGTGCCGAAGAAAAAATTTCGGTCATCGAGCAGCGTATTTTCAATGATTTGGTGCTTGCCGCCAACGACTACGTAACGGCCATTCAACAAAACGCCCGCATCATCTCGATACTTGATGCACTGGCTTCGTTTGCGGTAGTAGCTCGAAAAAATAACTATTCTAAACCCATCATTACCGAAAACAAATCTATCCATATCAAGGCAGGTCGCCACCCCGTCATCGAGCAGCAACTGCCATTGGGCGAAAGCTACGTACCCAACGATTTGTATTTGGACGACGAAACCCAGCAAATCATCATCATCACCGGCCCCAACATGGCTGGTAAATCGGCCTTGCTTCGCCAAACGGCTCTTATTGTTTTGATGGCTCAAATGGGCAGTTTCGTCCCTGCCGAAACGGCCGAAATTGGCCTTGTGGACAAGATTTTCACGCGTGTAGGTGCGTCCGACAACCTTAGCCGTGGCGAAAGTACCTTCATGGTCGAGATGACCGAAACCGCCAGTATCCTCAACAACCTTAGTGAGCGTAGCCTCGTACTCATGGACGAAATCGGGCGCGGCACCAGCACCTACGACGGCGTAAGTATCGCTTGGAGCATTGCGGAGTTTTTGCACAATCACCCCCGCTACCGCGCCAAAACGCTCTTTGCCACGCATTATCACGAACTCAACCAACTGGCTGAAGATTTTCCGCGTGTCAAAAACTTCAATGTGGCCGTCAAAGAAGTAGGCAATAAGGTGATTTTCCTGCGCAAACTCAAAGAAGGAGGCAGTGAGCATAGCTTCGGAATCCACGTAGCCCAAATGGCCGGTATGCCGCAGGAGATTGTACTGCGTGCCAACGACATCTTGCACAGCCTCGAAAAAAGCCATCAAAAACAACAGACCACCAAAGCCGTGAAAGAAATGCCGAAGGTCAATTATCAGATGAGCATCTTTGAGCCGCAAGACCCCAAAATCGAAGAACTCAAATCAAAACTTAAAATGATAGACGTAAACACCGTTTCGCCTATCGAAGCCCTGCTCAAACTCAATGAGCTGAAGCGGTTGGTGGAGTAGAGAAGCTAAATCCTCTCAATCAACTCCTTGACTTTGCGAACCTCTCGGCCGGCGATGTGGTCTATGATAGCAGTGGCATGGTCGCGGCCATTTTCGATAAATACCTTTTCGGTATGCACTCCTGCCAGCACTGTACCGCAAACGTACAGCCCCGCCACGTTTGTTTCAAAAGTATCGGGGTCATAGACAGGTACTAAACTTTCGGGCAACAACTCCACCCCACAACGCTCCAACAGGGCAGCATCAGGCACATACCCGACCAACATCAGTACAAAATCAGCCTCAAGCCACTCTTCTTCGCCCGTCAGCAAATGTTCAATCAAAACACGCTTGGGTTCGATTTTTTTGGGTATGTATTCAAATCGAGTTTTGATTTTACCTTCCTTCACGCGGTTTTTGACATCAGGAATGAGCCAGTATTTTACTGTTTTGCGGAAATCTTCGCCGCGATGCACCACCGTTACGTCCACATCGTGGCGGTAAAGTTCGAGAGCGGCTTCTACGGCAGAGTTGGCGCCACCTACGATTACTACTTTAGAAAACGAATATTGAAATGGCTCGTCGTAGTAGTGCGATACGTGTGGTAAATCTTCGCCTTCGATGCCCAATTTTCTCGGAAAATCGAAATAGCCCGTAGCAATGATGACTTTTCGGGCTTGGTAAATATCGCCACCAAGTGTATGGACGTGGAAAACCTCATCTACTTTTTCGGTATGCGATACTTCCGTAAAAAGTCGGAAGTGAAGTTTATAGTAAGCAGCTACTTTTCGGTAGTATTGTAAGGCTTCGTTGCGGTTGGCTTTTACGTCCGAAATCGGAAAGGGTATTCCACCGATTTCGATGTTTTCGGCAGTGGAGAAAAAACGCATTCGTTTGGGGTATCGCCGAATAGACTCCGTGATACTCCCTTTCTCCAAAATGATACCATTCAACCCCGCTTTGGTAGCCTCTATGCCTGCCGCCAAGCCACACGGCCCAGCTCCTACAATCAACACATCGTAAATCATGCTCTATTTTTGCTTTGAGATGTAAAAATAGCGTTTTCGTCGCTAACCTTTTTGAAAACAATGTTTCCCCTAAAAAATTCTCCATTTTTGTTTTTCAAAACATTTTTTCTCATTTCAAACCAATACCCGATTATGAAAAAAATAAGTGTTTTATTTTTATTATTGACGACTTACACGGCTGACTTACAATCACAGGGTCGCAGCCGCCCTGCTGATACGCCACCTGTGGCTGCTCCTACTGCCACCCCTACCAAGGAGGAAAAACCTTCTACAAGCAATACCATTCCATTCAACCCCGACATGAGCGTCGTAACTGACCACGAAACGACCATCAAAGGGCAAAAAGTAGTCTATCGTGCTACGGCGGGTAATATGCCCGTGTTTGACGAAGAGGGCAAGGCGATCGCAGGTTTGTTTTATATGTACTATGAGCGTACCGACCTCAAAGACCGGAGCATGAGGCCGTTGGTGATTTCGTTCAATGGCGGCCCTGGCACCGCTTCCGTTTGGATGCACTTGGCTTACACAGGCCCGGGGTTGCTCAACATTGACGACGAGGGCTACCCACTTCAGCCTTATGGCTACAAAAAAAATCCGTATTCCATACTTGACGTAGCCGATATTGTGTTTGTGGACCCTGTCAATACCGGCTACTCACGCCCTACCAGTAAAGACGTACCAACTTCCAAATTTTTTGGGGTCAATGCCGACATCAAGTACTTGGCCGAATGGATTCGTACTTTCGTAACGCGCAACAACCGCTGGGAGTCGCCCAAGTACCTTATCGGCGAGAGCTACGGCACAACACGTGTATCAGGCTTGGCTTTGGAGCTTCAAAATGTGCAATGGATGTACCTCAACGGCGTGATTTTGGTGTCGCCTACAACATTGGGCATCGAGCGCGGCCCTGCTTCGGAGGCCGCTTTGCGTGTTCCTTACTACGCTGCTACGGCTTGGTATCACAAAAAACTACCAGCCGATTTGCAACAAAAAGACCTGACGGCCATGCTGCCCGAAGTAGAGAGTTTTACGGTCAATGAACTCCTTCCTGCTGTCAGTATGGGAGGTTTTTTAGACCCTGCCAAAAAGAAAGCCATAGCAGCCAAACTTTCGCGCTACATCGGCATCAGCGAAAAAGTAGTATTGCAGCAAAATTTGGACGTTCCGCTATCTTATTTTTGGAAAGAACTCCTCCGCGACGAAGGCTATACCGTAGGCCGCCTCGATTCGCGCTATAAAGGCATAGACCGCCGCGAAGCTGGCGACCGCCCCGACTTCAACTCCGAACTTACTTCGTGGCTTCATTCGTTTACGCCGGCTATCAATAGCTACTTGCGCAACGAACTCAACTTCAAGACCGATTTGAAATATTATATGTTTGGTCCTGTCAGTCCGTGGGATCGCTCCAATGACCAAACAGGCGAAAACCTCCGCCAAGCTATGGCTCAAAATCCCTACTTGCATTTGTTGGTACAATCGGGCTACTACGACGGTGCTTGCGATTATTTCAATGCCCAGTACAATATGTGGATGATGGATCCCAGCGGGAAACTCAAAGACCGCATGAGTTGGAAAGGCTACCGTAGTGGCCACATGATGTATTTGCGCAAGGAAGACCTCCAAAAATCGAATGAAGATTTGCGTGAGTTTATCAAACTATCTTTGCCCAAGCCCAATCAACCTGCCAAATATTGATTTTATACTTAAACCTCATAGGTTTGAGAAAAGATAACGATGTAACCGTCTGATAATCATAAGAAACATAAAAGGTTTTTTCGCAAATCAATTTTTAACGAGTATAAATTAATTACTGATGTTACGCTTCTCCGAAGCGCGATGTGATTATGGGTATCACTTTTGAGGACTACAAACGTATGGCTTCTCCGAAGCCTCTCTATTGATATATTCATTTTGTAAGACTTCCCCAAGCCTCGGAGAGGCGCAAGTTTTGTGTAGAAATTTCTAATAGTGGGGTAAAACCAAATTTGCATAACATCAGTTAATGATACTCATGCGGTAGCTCAATATTAACCGCTTCGTTCCACGGTAAACCATGCACATTCAACAACTCCATGAATGGATCGGGGTTGAGTTCTTCGCAGTTCCAAACACCGGGTTTCATCCATTCGTCGTTGGTGAGCATGAGCATAGCACCTATCATAGCGGGTACGCCTGTAGTGTAGCTTACGGCTTGGGCGCGTACTTCGCGCCAGCACTCGGCATGGTCGCAGTTGTTCCAGATGTAGTAAGTTTTGTCTTGGCCGTCTTTGATACCTTTGATTTGGCAGCCGATAGAGGTCTGACCAGTATAATTTTCACCCAACGAGTCGGGGGCAGGCAATACGGCTTTCAAAAACTCCAACGGTACAATATCCATACCTTTGAATTTCACAGGGTCAATGCGCGTCATACCTACGTTTTGAAGCACTTCTAAATGCGTCAGGTATGCCTGCCCGAAAGTCATCCAAAAGCGTGCGCGTTTGAGGGTAGGGAAGTTTTTGACCAACGACTCCAGTTCTTCATGATAAAGTACATAGCTCTCACGCGGGCCGATACCGGGATAATCTATCGGTTGGTGAATACTCATCGCTGGAATCTCTACCCACTCTCCATTTTCCCAGTAGCGTCCCGGCTGCGTGATTTCACGAATGTTGATTTCGGGGTTGAAGTTGGTGGCAAAGGCTTTGCCGTGATTGCCGGCGTTGCAGTCCACGATGTCTAAGTAGTGCATTTCGTCGAAATGATGCTTGGCAGCATAAGCCGTAAACACCTGCGTAACGCCCGGATCGAAGCCACAGCCCAACAAAGCCATAAGCCCAGCTTTCTCAAAACGCTCTTTGTAAGCCCACTGCCAGCTATATTCAAATTTGGCTACGTCTTTGGGTTCGTAGTTGGCGGTATCGAGGTAATGCACGCCTGTTTCTAAACAGGCCTCCATGATGGTCAGGTCTTGGTAGGGTAAGGCTACATTGATGACCATTTTGGGCTGAAAAGACTTGATAAGTACCACCAATTCAGCTACAATATCGGCATCTACGGCGGCGGTTTTGATTTCTACTCCGTGCATTTCTTTGATGTCGGCAGCGATTTTATCGCATTTCGACTTGGTACGGCTCGCCAACATGATGTCGGTGAAAACGTGGCTGTTCATGGCGCATTTGTGGGCTACTACGCCACCTACGCCACCTGCTCCAATGATGAGGACTTTTGACATTAATGATTTAAGTTTTAGTAGGTTGTGTTTTGTTTGGGGGATTGTGGTAAGTATGCGCCTATTGGCCGCACTTTTGACAATCATTTCCCCCTTTGGTCTTTTATCAATACCAAAATTGACGCACAAAGATAGAATGTCAGTGAAGTTTTGTTGTTATCGGAAGGCTAATTTTTGGGGTATCACACCCTCGTAAGTTTTATTGGATACGTTTGTTTGGCGTTCCACTGGCAGACATAGATGCTTTCGTCGTTGTCTATGCATACATCGTGGCAATGCATAAAGATAGGCTTCTCTTGAAGCATCAGTTGTAGCTGGCCGTTGCGGTATTCGGGAGCTGTGCCGCCGGGATTGGAGATGACTTTGTCGTTTTTGTCCAAAATCGTAACAAAACCCGAGTTGGGCGTTTGGTTGAGATAACGCAACCGCGACCAGCAAACGCCTGCGTACAAATGCTGGCCTTTGATGACGGGTCTGCATACATACGCTCCGGGCAAGAAAATGGTGGACAGATACTGGCCGTCGAGGCTAAAACGCTTGAAAGCGTTGTGGCCACGAGAAGTAACGATGAGCGTCGGGTTAGACTTGTTGCGGGAGTCAATAGCCACGCCGTGGGCGGTCGAAAATTGCGCGTCCTCATCGCCAGCCCCGCCAAATTTCCGAATAAACTCCCCTTGGGCATTGTATTGCAGCACCCATTGCGAGCCGTAGCCGTCGGCCACATAAATATCGCCGTTGGGGCCTATGGCCGTTTCGGTGGGTCTGAATCTATCTTCTGCTTTGTAAGCCCCTACTTTGGAGGGGTGTTCTATGGTCAATAAGACTTTGCCTGCCATGTCGGTTTTGAAAACTTTGCCCAAATCGGGGTCGGCAATAAACAAAAACTCCTCACCGTTGGCATTCCAAAGAGAGAGGCCATGCCCGCCGGGGTACTCATGCCCCCAGCTATCGAGGAGTTTGCCCGACTTGTCATAGACCAAAATGTTGTTCTTGGTTTCGTCGGTAATCATCAGCAGCCGCCCTTTGCTGTCCATGACCATTTCGTGGCAATTCTTCACCGGAAACTTCGTAGCATCGGCTTTGCTCCAAGCCGTATCTATTTTGTAGCGGTGCGTACCGTGTCCGATGATTTCACCAGAGGGAGAGAGAGTAGGGGTAGATGATGACAAAAGAGAAGGAAGTGCCATAGCACCGGCAGTCATTTTGACAAAATCGCGACGAGGCATTTGCATACAAATTTTTAGAGAAAAGTTTTTATTCAATAAGCATAAACGCCCTGTCATTTACTTTAATAGTCAAAAATCCATTTGCCCATAGTTTGGTTAGTATTGATAGACCATGAACATCACAACAAAAACCATCGTCCTCGACGATGACCCCACAGGCACCCAAACCGTACAAGACGTAGCCGTACTGACGGTATGGGACGTAGCTACCCTTGCCAAAGAATTGCGAAGTCCTGCGCCTTTGTTTTTTATTTTGACCAATACACGCGCTATGCCTGAGGCGCACGCCCGCGCACTCAATGTCGAGATTTGCCAAAACCTACTCGCTGCTCGTGAGCAAACGGGCATCAACTTTGACCTCATCAGTCGGGGAGATTCGACCCTACGCGGGCATTTTCCTGCCGAGCCGGAGGCCATAGAGCAAGGAATGGGCATCACTTTCGACGCTTGGTTTTTGATTCCTTTTTTTGAAGAAGGGGGGCGTATTACTCGCCAAGACGTACATTATGTACGAGAAGGCCAAAAACTAATCCCCGCCGCCGACACTCCCTTTGCCCAAGATGCTACTTTTGGGTTTCGTCATTCCAATCTGAAAGAATACGTGGAGGAAAAAACCAATGGAAACATCAAAGCCGAAACCGTAGCTTCGATTGCTTTAGAAGAACTAAAAAGCCCAGATATTCAGCCGCTTATCGCCAAAATTAGTCACTTTACAAATCGTCAAGTAGTGGTCGTCAATGCCGAAAGTTGGCGAGATTTGATACCGCTGGCTGTGGCCGTTCGACACCTCCCCCACAAGCGATTTCTATTTCGGACGGCAGCTTCTTGGGTCAAAGCTGTCAAGTTTCAAGCTGATGGTATTGAGCGGTTTCGACCGATTGTTTTCCCTCAAAATCAGCAATCTACCGGCGGCCTAATCGTCGTAGGTTCTTATGTACCCAAAACCACCCGTCAGCTTCAAATTTTACTCCACGATACACGTATTAGACCACTCGAACTCGATACTGCTCGTTTGCTTGCTCCCCACCACGAAACCAATAGTTATATTCTGGAGGTGGCAGCACAGATAGACACATTGCTATCGGCCAAAATCCACGTGGTAGTTTACACCAGTCGGGTGCTTATCAAAGATACCGACCCCCTTCGTAGCCTTGAGATTGGCAATAGGGTATCGGAGGGGTTGGTAGCTTTGGTACAAAAGCTGAAAGTACGCCCCCGATTTTTGGTAGCCAAAGGGGGTATTACCTCCAGCGATGTAGCTACAAAAGGGCTGAATATCAAGCGGGCGGTAGTACGAGGCCCACTCTTGGCAGGAGTCCCAGTATGGGAGAGTGGACCGGAAAGCCGCCTTCCGGGGCTACATTATGTGGTTTTCCCGGGAAATGTGGGCCATGATGACGCTTTACATCAAGCGTTTGAGCAGTTGATCTGAAAACAACGTCTAAGTGTTGGCCTATGGGTACTCTCAATCACTGATTTGATGAAGCGCGTTTAAAACGCTACTCTAACGAGTCCACTCAAAATCTCCCTCTTTTCGGAACGTAGGTCTTGTTGCCGCGGTCGTTGTAGTAATACTGCCCCCCTCGAGGTCCTTCAAAAATGACCCTACCCTGCCCGTAGTTGAGGGCATCGAGCGAATAGTCAAGTGCACGGCTGCCTCTTTCGAGGGTGAAGGGGTTGATATTGCCGTAGGTCGAAAAATTGTCCCAGTTGATGTGGTTGGGGAGAGTTTTAAC
>JBKBKL010000080.1:0-17831 GCA_046294665.1 Runella sp. | reverse complement strand
TTTGATGAGTTCTTTAATACGGGCTTTAGCTTTTGATGTTACGACAAACTTCAGCCAGTCTTCGGTAGGTTTTTGTTTTTTGGCAGTGATGATTTCTACTTGGTCGCCATTGTTGAGAGGATGACTTATAGGAACTAAGTTGTTGTTTACTTTGGCGGCTATGCAGTGTGCTCCTACTTGAGAGTGAATATCGAAGGCAAAATCCAAGGCTGTGGCTCCCCGCTGGAGTACACGTAGCTCACCTTTAGGCGTAAACACAAAAACTTCTTCGGCAAAGAGATTGCTACGAAAATCATCTAAAAAGTCTAATGCGGCGGCTTTGCTATCTTTAGTGGATTCGAGCATTTCGCGCACTTGATTGATCCATTGGTCTATGCCACTGCTTGTACGTGTGTCATTACCTTTGTATTTCCAGTGGGCTGCTACCCCTTTTTCAGCGATTTCGTCCATGCGTTTGGATCGGATTTGTACCTCTACCCATTGACCTTTATCTGCCCCTTCAGGGCGATACATGACCGTAATATGCAGCGATTCGTAGCCATTGGCACGAGGGGTAGCGAGCCAGTCTTTGAGGCGTTCGATATTGGGAGTATAATGGTCTGTTACGATGGAGTAGGCGTGCCAGCAGTCTGATTTTTCTTCTTTGGGGTCGTTTTTAGAGTTCATGATGATACGTACCGCAAACAAATCATAAATCTCCTCGAAAGGCTTTTTTTGCTTACGCATTTTGTTCCAAATCGAATAAATAGATTTGGGGCGACCTTTAATGGTAAAATCATAACCTTGTTTGCGAAGGTCATATTCGATAGGTTCTATAAATTTAGCGATGAACCTATCACGGGCAGCACGAGTAGCTTTAAGTTTATTCTTTATCTCCTCAAAACTTTCGGGTTCGGTATATTTGAGGTAGAGGTCTTCAAGCTCGGTTTTGATAGAGTGAAGTCCCAACCGATGAGCCAAAGGGGCATAGATAAAAATGGTTTCGGAGGCTATCTTGAGTTGTTTGTCGCGCGCCATGCTGTCGAGGGTACGCATATTGTGAAGCCGGTCGGCAAGTTTGATCATAATGACCCGTATGTCGTCGGAGAGGGTCAGGAGCATTTTACGAAAATTTTCGGCTTGCTGCGAAGTCCCAAACTCAAACTGCCCTGATATTTTGGTCAGACCGTCAATGATTTGCATTACTTTCGTCCCAAACATTCGCTCTACATCTGCAAGAGTATAGTGAGTATCTTCAACCACATCATGTAGCAGCGCACAGATAATAGAAGTAGTGCCGAGTCCGATTTCCTCGACACAAATCTGCGCTACTGCTATGGGGTGATAGATATAAGGCTCACCCGTCTTGCGCCGCATATCTTTGTGTGCTTCTACCGAGAGATTGAAGGCTTTTTTAATTAACTTGGCATCGTTGTCTTTGAGCAAAGGTTTGGCCGAGCGAAGAAGGCGGCGGTATCGCTTCAATATTTCTAAGCGTTCTTGCTCCAAATCAATATCTAATTCCGTCAGCATGGTCATGAAAGTGTTCGGTGGGCCGAATATTGTTGTACCCCAGTATCACTAAAATAGTGTTTTATATTAATTTTTACAACACTTTTTTTGTACAAATCATCAAAAAAAAATCATTTTTCAAAATAAATATCTGTTTATGAACGAGTTGTGATTTTTTTATTTTTCCCCTACTCATTGAAACTATATTGATAAACAGAAATTGTTTGCAGATTATATTAAAAAATCATAATTTTGCGTCCCCAAACATCAAACCTACGCGGGCGTGGTGAAATTGGTAGACATACCAGACTTAGGATCTGGCGCCGCAAGGCATGGGGGTTCGAGTCCCTCCGCCCGCACCAAACCAATGAGTGAATTAGTGATGAAATGAATGAGTGAATCAACGCCACTCTTTCATCATTTCTAATTCACTTTTTTCTTTTGTCAAATATACTATCCCAATCATAAATCATCATTTATCAAATTATATCATGGAAGTATTGTTAGAAAGAAGTGCGCCTACCAACGCCACGCTGATAGTCAAACTCACCCAAGAAGACTACCAGCCACAAGTAGAAAAAACACTCAAAGACTATGGCCGCAAAGTTCAACTCAAAGGTTTTCGCCCCGGGAAAGTGCCACCGCAGGTTATCAAGCGTATGTATGGCAAAGCCATCAAAATAGATGAAGTAAACAACCTTCTCTCCGATACCGTCAATAAATACATCAGCGACAACTCGCTGCCCGTAGTAGGCGACCCCCAAATAGACCGCGAAAAAACGGCTACTATAGACTGGGACAAACAAACCGATTTTGAGTTCAATTATGAACTGGGTCTGGCTTCCGAATTTGAAGTCAATTTGACCGAACTTCCAGCAGTACCATTATATACAATCGAAGCTGGCGAAAAAGAAATCAACGATACGATTGAGGACTTACAGCAACGTTTTACGGAACAAATCAACCCAGAAACCAGCGAGGCTGGTGATATGCTCTATGGTGAACTGACGCAGATAGAAGGAGATTTTTCGACTAAGACGGCTATTCCTTCGCGCCAAATCAAAGAAGAGGCACAAGCCTTGTTTGTGGGTTTGAGCAAGGGCGATAGTGTTACGTTCGATTTGCACAGTACTTTTGTTGATGAGAAAGCTATCGCACTACTTACAGGCAAAAAAGTAGAAGATATAGCCACACTTACAGGCAATTTCTCTTTCAGCATCGAAGACATCACCCGCCAAGCCCCCGGTCAGCTCAACCAAGCCTTTTTTGATAAAGTACTGGGTGAAGGCAAAGCCACAGATGAGGAAAGTTTTCGCCAGCAAGTACTAGAAATTATCCAACGCAACTACACTCGTGAAGCCGATAAACTACTGCGCCACAATATAGACCAAATGCTATTAGATGCCATTCAGATAGAGCTGCCCGAAGCGTTTTTGAAAAAATGGCTCTTCGATATCAACGAAGGCAAATTTACACATGAGCAAATCGCCGACGACTACCCACAGTTCGAACGCACGCTCAAACTATCACGCATCAAAAACAAAATTGCCGACCAAAAAGACATCAAAGTAACTCCAGAAGAAGTGGTCGCGCAGGCCGAGGACATGGTACGCCAGCAATTTGGATTTTATGGCGACGACATTGACGACTCCTTAAACGATACCATACGCAAAATTGCGATGAACTATCTGACCTCCGAAAAAGAAAATAACTATGCCAGAATTTTCAATATGGTGTTTGATGATAAGATTTTTGAGATACTCAAACAAAATCTTAATCTCGAACCCAAAACGATTGATGTAGAGCAGTTTAAGGAAATGGCTAAAAGCCTAAAATAGCCCCCAAGACTTTTGTAATTTAACATTTTGTAATCTTAGCAAACGAAGTTGGACAGCGTTTAGAATGTTGTCCGGCTTCGTTTATTTACAAATTGTAGCATCTGCATTTATGGCTTTACAGCATTATACTCGTTCAAAATTGATTTGTGAAAAAACCTGATATGTTTCGTTTGATTATCAATGGGTTACATTGTTAATTTTTCGCAAACCTATGAGGTTTAAGTATAATTTGCTGGCACTTAAACTTTACAAAAATTAGGCTTCAATCACTACTTCTGCAATACCCACGCCGCCAAAATCCCCTCTTTGAGCGAATACGTAGAACATAGAATCTGTTGAATATCAAAGGATTTGAGAATATAATCTATCATGATGACACTCACCACAATCAAGTCCACACGGAGGTTTTTCATACCGGGCATTGCGACACGTTCAGCACGCGTACTATTGATCAGAAGTTGGTATTGCCGTTGAAACTCTGCCAAACTAATCTCAAAACTCGTTGCCGAAGCAGGAGGGAGTTCTCCTTTACGATGTATGAAATCAAGGTCTGCCAAAGTATCAAAAGTACCCGATGAGCCAACCAACGTACATGGGGCGTATTGGTGCATAGCATTGTGCAGCGGGAGAAGTTGTTGTTGGAGATAAGAATGGATACGAGCAATGGTCGAAGGAGAGATAGGGTCAGAGGGGCTAAATTTTTCGAGAAGACGCTGGCCGCCTATTTCAAAACTCTGTTTCCAGAAGATTCGTGCAGCATTGGCAATGACAAACTCAACACTGCCTCCGCCTATGTCCATGATAAGGGAGGGGGCAGTACCCAAATCTAAGGCTTGCTTTACCCCTTCATAAATGAGTTCTGCTTCTCTTTCGCCCGAAATAACTTCGATGAAGATGCCTGTTTGGTCAGCAACTGCCTTACAGAAATCACGGGTATTTTGGGCATTGCGAAGCGCACTGGTACCAATGGCTTTTACATTTGCAAGAGGTACGCGGTATTCATTTATTTTTTGGCGAAACTGAGTAAGTGCATTGAGCGCACGCTCTTGGGCATCGGGAGCAATGGTTTGTTGATTAATGCCCGATTTTCCGATTTTGACGGCGATACTTTCTTTATAGAGAGTATTGAGCTGCTGATCTTGCTGCGATATAATCAACAAATGAAAAGTATTTGTCCCTAAATCAATAATAGCTTTCGGAGAAGATGCCATAAAAAAGAATACAATAAAGTTGATTTTTTGAGGGACGACCACTACTTTTGCATTCCGTTTCCAAAAAAGTTTTAAACTAAACAAAAATATGCTCGTCGTACAAATCAAAGAAAACGAATCTATTGACAAAGCACTCAAGCGTTTCAAGAAAAAATTTGAAAAGACTGGAATTTTGAAAGAGTTGCGCTCACGATCAGCCTTCGAAAAAAAATCTGTGAAGCGCCGTCAACAAGTTATTCACGCCTCTTATGTACAAAAGTTGCGCGAAAATGAGATGATTTAAGTTATCTTCCATGACAAGTCCTTATATGAGGCACTGTGAGCAATCACAGTGCCTTTCTTTGCTTACAAGGGAATGTTAGGAAGATGTTAATGATGCTTCGTGAAACATTTAACATTTTTTACGTGGAACAGTTTGGCAGAGTCCGAAGAAAGGTAGATATTTGACGGCAGAAAACCTAACAACAATGGGCAAGATAATAGCAATAGCCAACCAAAAAGGAGGAGTTGGCAAAACCACCACAGCCATCAACTTAGCAGCCAGTTTGGCGGTTTTAGATTATAAAACACTGATTGTAGATGCCGATCCACAAGCCAACTCTACTTCGGGTTTGGGCTTCAATCCCAAAGAAATAGAGTACAGTATTTATGAGTGCATGGTAGAAGGTGTATTACCACAAGAGGCGATTGTAGAAACCAATTTTGACAATTTGTATTTGCTACCTTCGCACATTGACTTAGTAGGGGCCGAGATTGAGATGATCAACCTCAAAAACCGTGAGGAGAAAATGAAAGAAGCTCTTTGGCCAGTCAAGGAAGATTATGATTTTGTGATCATAGACTGCTCACCTTCCTTGGGTTTGATTACTATCAATAGCCTCACCGCCGCCGACTCTGTCATAGTACCTGTACAGTGTGAGTATTTCGCCCTTGAAGGACTGGGTAAACTTCTCAACACCATCAAAATTATACAGACTCGCCTCAATACCAATCTGACAATAGAAGGGATTTTGCTTACCATGTACGACATGCGCGTGCGCCTCTCCAACCAAGTAGTCAATGAAGTAACGACTCATTTCAAACAAATGGTTTTCAATACGATCATTCCTCGCAATATTCGCTTGAGTGAGTCGCCCAGCTATGGAGTACCTACCATTGCCCAAGATTCCGACAGCAAAGGTGCCGTTAGTTATTTAAACTTGGCACGAGAGATTTTAAGTAAAAATGGCCTCTTGGAAGCCCATGAATACGCTGCCCCACGTAAAGTTCAATGACCCAACTGACACCCTCAATGCAAAATAAAATAGAAATGGAAAAAGCTGCTCAAAAAAAAATGACGGGTTTGGGGCGTGGCCTCGGTGCTCTCTTGCAAGACAGCGATAGCGTCAATCGCAACAATACTCGCCCATTGCCTCACGAAAATGTGAGTATGATGAACGAAATTCGCCTTGAGCAGATTGAAACCAACCCCTACCAACCCCGTACCCACTTTGACGAAGAAGCCCTCAACGAACTGGCCGAATCTATTAGAATGCAAGGTATTATTCAGCCTATTACGGTAAGGCAAATAGGCCGCGACCGCTACCAACTTATATCGGGTGAGCGACGTTTGCAGGCTTCCAAAATAGCAGGTCTTACCCATATACCGAGCTATATTCGGACAGCCAACGACCAGCAAATGCTCGAAATGGCTTTGATAGAAAACATCCAACGCGAAAATCTCAATGCCATCGAAATTGCCTTGAGCTACCAGCGACTCATCTCTGACTGCGGCCTCAAACAAGAAGAACTCGGCGACCGCGTAGGCAAAAATCGCACTACTATCAATAACTACTTACGCCTCCTCAAACTACCCCCGCTCATTCAAGCCTCCCTACGCGACGACCTAATCACGATGGGACACGCACGGGCTATCATTAATATCGAAAACCCCGAAGTGCAATTAAAACTCTTTCGCAAAACAATAGAGGAGGCGTGGTCGGTACGAAAAGTAGAAGAGGCCGTACGAAATTTACAGCTTGCCGAGCAAAACGCCACCACCACAGAACGCCGCCCCAATACGCTAAAACAAGAGATACGTTCGTTACAATTTAAGCTTTCCTCCTACTTCGGGGCCAAGGTTTCGGTCAAAACCGATGATAAACACAAGGGGGAAATCAAGATTCCGTTTACCTCACAGGAGGAATTAGAACGTATTTTGAAAGTTTTAAAATTTGACTCTTGAAAAAGATATTCGGTCTGATAGTGCTGCTCGGATGGGGGATTGTAGAGAAGGTCAAGGCACAAAAACCCTCGACAGATTCTTTGCAAAAAGGCTCTGCTAACCTCAGAATATTGGCCGATAGCCTCCGCAAAGACACCTTGCGTTTGGCCTCAGCCCAAACTTTAGATTCACTGTCAAAAAAAGCTACTTTAATCTTAAATCCCCCCAAACATAACCCCAAAAAGGCTGTAATATATTCGGCTTTATTGCCCGGTTTGGGGCAAGCCTACAACAAACAATACTGGAAAATACCACTCGTGTATGGAGGGCTTGGAACGGTCGTGTTTTTTTTTAGATTCTACAATGTACGCTACCAAGATTTTGTGAAGCCCTACGTCGAAAGCTACGACCCCAATACCGGCCGGCAGCTACGCAGCGAAGCCCCCGTGTTTTTGAGAGGTCAAAACCGCACCACTACATTGAGTATAGACCAAATCACCAAAGGCAAAGACTTCTACCGCCGCTACCGCGACCTCAACATTATTTTGATAGCAGCAGTATGGGCACTCAATGTCGTAGAAGCCAATGTATCGGCACATTTGAAAACATTTGACGTATCAGAAGATATATCGCTGCGCTGGCAACCAGACATACAAAATCATCATTTCACAGGAAATACGATTGGAGCAAAAATAACATTAGCATTGAAGTAAAAAATGAATATTCTTCTCTTGGGCTATGGCAAAATGGGCAAAGTCATCGAGCAAATAGCCATAGAACGCAGCCACCAGATTGTTGGAAAAATAGACGTATCCAATCGGCACGAATTGGCCAACTACAACCGTACCAACGTGAACGTCGTCATTGAGTTTAGTGCACCCGAAGCTGCTTACGACAACTTAGTTTGGGCCATGACACAAGGCTTGCCTACGGTCTGTGGCACTACGGGCTGGCTTCAGCATCGGCCACATATAGAGGCACTTTGTCAGCAGCATAAAGCTGCATTTTTTTATGCCTCCAATTATAGTATTGGGGTCAATCTGTTTTTTCGACTCAACCGCCAACTGGCTCAGCTCATCGCCCCTTACCCTCAGTATCAAGTCCATACTACCGAGATTCATCATATCCACAAACTCGATGCCCCCAGCGGTACGGCCATCACGCTGGCCGAAACGCTTATCGAACACCTCCCCCACAAGACCGAATGGGTGAATCGAGCAGAGGCAGCCGAAAATCAAATCCCTATCGTATCTTTGCGCGAGGGGGAAGTACCCGGAACACACGTCGTTCGCTACGATTCGAGTATAGACAGTATCGAAATCCAGCACATTGCCCACAGCCGCCAAGGGTTTGCACTCGGAGCAGTAGTTGCTGCCGAATGGCTTTCGCCGCGCGTGGGTGTTTATGGCATGGACGACCTCTTAGGAAAATAAATACCCCCTCTCCAAACTTAATCTTATCAAACTCAAAATTTCAAAAAATGTCAAAAACCAAGCCTCAAAAATCTGCTTTAAGAGAGTGGTTGGATTCCGTTGTCTTTGCCGTAGTAGCGGCTACCCTCATTCGTTGGTTATTTTTGGAAGCCTACACCATACCTTCCTCTTCGATGGAAAAAAGCCTCCTCATTGGCGATTTTCTCTTCGTCAGTAAACTCCACTACGGAGCGCGTACGCCCGGCACACCGCTCCAAGTGCCATTGACCCACCAAACCATCTGGGGAACCAATATTCCGTCGTTTTCAACATTGGTGCAGTTGCCTATGTTTCGCTTGCCGGGTTTTAGCGAAGTAAAGCGCAACGACGTAGTAGTATTCAATTACCCCGGCAATCCCGACGTACCCGTCGAACGCCCCGAAGAAGGCAATGGTGGCTACAAACATTTTCCTGTGGACTTGCGTACCAATTTTATCAAACGCTGTATCGGCCTACCGGGCGATGTGATAGAGGTCAAAAAAGCCGTAGTATATGTCAATGGCAAAGAAGGGGAGATTCCACCCAAAGCCCAATTCTACTACCGCCTCGAATCCAACGACCTACTCGACGACCGTTTTTTTCAAAATGAAGATATTCAAGACTACAGTGCTTACCCGACCGACTCGCTGCAGCCCAATAAATTTTTGTATCAAATCCGTACTACACCGCAGATTGTAGAAGGACTCAAAAAACACAGTTTTATCAGAGGCGTAACCCATACAAGCCAGTACCAGCCCAACGCCAGTGAAATGGGGCTTTTTCCGGTAGCGGCCAAATTCAATCCTGATTTTTGGGGACCTATCCAAGTTCCTAAAAAAGGCTTGACCATCACGCTCGACTCGGCCAATGTAGCCAAATACGGCAACGTCATCAAGTATTTTGACCACAATCAAACTGACAAAGTAACTATCGCCGACGGCAAAGTCAGTATAGACGGCAAGGCCATCAGCAGCTATACGTTCCAGCAAGACTATTATTTTATGATGGGCGACAACCGCTACGAATCTGCCGACTCTCGCTTTTGGGGCTTTGTACCCGCCGACCATATCGTAGGCAAGGCCGTCTTTATCTGGATGTCGCTCGACCCCAACCCGAAGTCTATCCTTCACAAGGTGCGTTGGAATCGGTTGTTTAGAATCATCGAGTAAAAGTATATTTTTAACAAATAAAAAAAGAGGGTGTCCGAAAAGTCGAGCACCCTCTTTTTTATTGAGGCAATGGTATCTCGCGTTCGTAATGCTACTAGCTGAAAAAAGCGTTCAGTACACAAAATTTCAGAGGGGCTTCCGCGCCTTTAGCTTTTTTTGATATTTCTCTTTTATTGTTTAGCTTTCTACCCAAAAAACGAAAGAAAAATTCAACAAAAAAGCTAAAAATTCTACAATGGAACTCTCCGACAAAACCGCCCGCCAGATATACTACGAAGTAAAAGCCAATCCTACACGCGCTCGATTTGGGTTTGGCCGAAAGCCGGTCATTGTCAATATTGACCTACAAAACGCTTATACCAACCTGCAAGAATTTCCGAAAACTGCCTACGAAACCGACCCTCGTCAAATCGAATACATCAATCAAATCAACGCATTGGCACGAAGTAAAAAAATTCCCGTCGTCTTTACGTATGTAGCCTACATGGCTTCGGGCGAAGATGCCGGTGTATGGGGTACACGCACCAACACCCCCGATTCACTTCAAAACATCAAGTTTGGTAGCCGTCGGGCGGAGTTTGACGATAGGCTTATCGTGGATAAAGTAAACGACGTGATTTACTGCAAAAAAATGCCTTCTCCCTTCTTTGAAACTCCGCTCCAATCGCTGTTGGTGTGGCATCAGATAGACACCGTCATTTTGACAGGAGGGAGTACGTCGGGCTGTATCAGAGCCGCAGCGGTGGACTCGCTCTCGAGAGGATACCGCACCATCGTGCCGGAAGAATGTGTAGCCGACAAACACGAAAGCTATCATTTTGCCAATCTGACCGACATGGCTCTCAAATACGCCGATGTCGTGGCTGTTGAAGAAGTGTTGGAGTATTTGAAAAAACTCTAAAAGTTTAAGGCTCATTATGAAAACATCACGCCGTCGGTTTTTGGAGCAATCTACCGCCCTTAGTTTGTTGAGTTTATCGGATACACCTGTTGCCCTACCCATGAATAATACCATCTACGACATCATCATCATCGGAGCAGGTACTGCCGGTATGCCCTGCGCTATCGCTGCCGCCCAAAAAGGCGCGAAAGTATTGGTCATCGAAAAAAGTGATAAGGTAGGCGGTACACTTCACCTCACGGGCGGGCACATGAGCGCGGGCGGTACGCGCCACCAACACCGCAAAGGGGTAGAAGACACTCCTCAAGCTCACTACGACGACGTGATGCGCATCAGCCAGCATACCGCCCCTGCCGATATTGTGCGTTTGGCGGTCAATGAAGCTCCCCATACCATTGACTGGCTCGAAAGTTTGGGGTTCGAGTTTGCGCCCGAATCGCCCCGTATCGTTTATGGACACGTACCTTATCATGTAGCACGTACCCAATATGGCAAAGAGGCAGGTATTTCGATTTTTAAAGCCCTCAAACCGCTGTGGGATAAATACGTAGCCTCGCAAAACATTGAATTGAAACTCCATACTTCTTTGTCAAAATTATGGCTTGAAAAAGGCAAAGTTGTTGGAGTAGAAACGACCCATAAAGAGAAAAGAGAATCTTTCAAAGGCAAATCGGTTGTACTGGCTGCTGGTGGCTATGCTGCCAATCCTACTTTTTTTGCCCAAAAACACCCGCATCACCCTCGACTCATCACTACGGCAGCCCCAACGTCCACCGGTGAAGTGATCGCCATCGCCGAACAAGCCGGAGCGCAGTTTTGGAATGCCGATACACACATTTCGAGTTTGGGAGGCATCGAGTTTGAGCCTCAAAGCCACCAAGCCGACTTCTGGCAAGGCTGGGCCATGGTATTTACGACCAGCTACCGACCCGCCCGCGAGATTTATGTCAATGATCTCGGCCACCGCTTCATGGACGAGTCAAACCCCGACCCAGACTACCGTGAGCGTGCTGTGGCACAACAACCTCAAAAACGCTTTTGGGTCATCTTTGATGAAAATGCCCTTCAAGGACGTACAAGCAGCGATAACGCCGATACTGGCTATGTCAATGTGGACAAAACCACCGTAGCCAATGCCCCCATGACAATCGTACCCAAATGGACAGTAGAGCAAATCAAACAATACGCGCAAGAAGGTAAATTTTTATGGACTGCCGATTCTATCGCTGCTTTGGCTCAAAAAACAGGACTACCCGAAGCCAATCTGGAGAAAGCAGTAGCACAATTCAACCAATATGCTCACGAAGGCAACGACAAAGATTTTGGACGTAAAGACTTAAAGTATCGGGTAGAAAAAGGGCCTTTTTATGCGTTGCTCACTTATGCCACATCGCTGATTTCTTTTGGTGGCCTGAAAATCAACACCCAACTACAAGTACTCAATCATCAAAACCAACCTATCCCCAATCTTTACGCCGCCGGCGAAATCATCGGGGCTGGAGCTACGACTGGCAATGCTTTCTGCGGTGGTATGCTCGTAACACCCGCCATCAGTTTTGGACGAATATTAGGTAAAAAATTAGCTTCCCAATGAAACCCCAGACCATCACCGAAAAAATCATATCAGCCCACGCAGGGCAAGCCGTCTATGCCGACCAACTTGCCATCGTAGAAGTGGACGGCATCATGGCTACCGACACCACTGCCCCCATGGCCATCAAAGCCTTTGAGCAAATGGGCGGTCAGCGTGTGTGGAATCCTCAAAAAATGTGGTTGGTGATAGACCATGCCGCCCCTGCCCCCAATGAGCGCATTGGCAATCTTCACAAACTCATGCGCGATTTTGCCTCCCAGCAAGGCATCAAACTCTACGATGTAGGCGAGGGCATCTGCCACCAAATCATGGTGGACCAAGACCACGTACGTCCGGGGCAGATTTTTATCGGTGCTGACTCGCATACTTGTACCTACGGTGCGCTCAATGCCTTTTCGACAGGTATGGGTTCGACGGATTTGGCGGCTATCATGCTCACGGGTAAAACATGGCTCAAAGTACCGCGTACCATCAAAATCGTTTTGAATGGTCGCCTCAAAGCGGGTGTTTCGGCCAAAGACGTGATTTTGTTTCTGGCCAAACAACTCACCATCGAAGGGGCTACGTACCAAGCTATCGAGTTTCACGGGCCGGTAGTAGAGCGTATGACATTAGCCAGCCGCATGACCCTCTGCAACATGGTGATCGAAATGGGGGCGAAAAATGGCGTATGCCACCCCAAAGGGCTACATCTGCCTTACGATTGGACTCCAGTACTCCCCGACGACGAGGCGGTTTATGAGCGTATTTTAACCTATGATGTCAGCGATTTGCAGCCTCAAATTGCCTTCCCACACTCCCCCGACAATGTACACGACCTCCAGAAAGCCATAGGGACACCGATTCAATACGCTTTTATCGGCAGTTGTACCAACGCCCGTTTGGAAGATTTGCAGGTGGCAGCCCAAATTTTGAAAGATAAACATATTGCTCCGGGTGTCAGACTTCTGATTGCTCCCGCCTCCAATAAAGTATTCATGGACGCTTTGGCCGACGGCACTGCTCAGATATTGATGCGTGCTGGGGCCAAGTTTATCACGTCGGGTTGTGGGCCGTGTGTGGGGTCGCATTTGGGCGTACCCGGCGATGGCGAAACCGTCATCAGCAGTACCAATCGAAACTTCCGAGGACGCATGGGCAACCCCAACGCTCAAGTCTATCTGGGGTCGCCGGCGGTCGTGGCAGCGTCGGCATTGAAGGGCGAGATTGCTTTTCCGGTTGAACAATAGTAAGCCGATAGTGCGAGGCACCCGCCTATATCGCGAGGCTCCGCCTCGTGATGAGTATTTCGAGGCTTCAAGCCAAACCTACCGATATTCAGCCTCCCATGCTTCGGTGAAACATCATATCAGTTACAACCCTTCAAACACCCAACCCACATACATAACCCGACCGATAGGGGCTGCCCCATAGACTTGTACGGCATTGGCATTGAGCAAGTTAGTTCCTCCGAGGCGTAGGCTACTTTTGAGTTTGGATATGGTATAATTGAACTGCCCGTCGAGTGTGCCAAAGGCTTCGATATAGCCCTCATCTATGGGCATGAAGTACATAAAACCACTACTATGGCGGTAATTGACGGCATAACTTAGATTTTTATCAATCTCTCCCGAAGCCCCAATATTCCATTTGTGCGTAGGCGTATTGAAACCCAAAATCAATCCCGGCACATCGGCTTCGTTGATTTGGGAATAGGTATAGTTGGCGTTGAGGTGGAGTTTTTTGCTGTAAAAATACTCTACACTCGCCAGCAACCCTTGCGTACGTACTTTTCGCTCGGCATTGACCCATGTTTGGATCAAGCGGCCACGGGTACGATCGGAGGCGGGTTTGAGGAAATCGCCCGAAGCGGTAGGAAGTGGTACACCTGTGGGCGCAAGGCCATCTTCGCGGCCATAAAATCGCAGCGTACCGATAAAATTGTTATAAACCGACCGATAATAACTCAAGTCCACATACAAGCCTTTGACTATTTGGGCTTTGTAGCCTATCTCCCAAGTATTCACTTGTTCGGGTTGTAGTTTTTTAATCGTAATCGGCTTCAAAAAATCGGGATTGGCCTGACCATTGGGAAGCACCGATACGGCATTGAGTCCTTGATAGCCATTGTCCACATTACCTTTGACCAACAACGCCCCAAAATCTAAATAAATAAACTGATCTAACTGGGCTGGCTGGCGGAAGGCTTGGGCGTAGTTAAGGCGGAAATTATGCTCCCGATTCTCACCCAAACTCAACACCGCCGAAAGACGAGGCGACAAGCGACTGCCGAAGTTTTTAAACTGGTCGTAGCGTCCAGCAGCCGCGAGTTTGAGGCGGTCTTGCCAAAGGGCGTAGCGTAGCTGACCATACACGCCGCCGTCCCAGTTTTGAATACGCTCACGACGGACTACCTCGTTGGTATTGGGGACAATCGGTGAAAAAGGCCCGTCAGAAAACAATGTACCATTCGACTGCAACAAATGCGCCCGAAACGAGCCTCCAGCGATGATATTGAGTTTCTGTACGTTCCACTCATGCTGCGCACTCAAATCCCAAAAACGGGCCGTATTGGCAAACGCCGCTCCACGTACTGTCCCCCCATTGATGGTGATATTGTTGATGCCATTGACTACTTGGTCGCGGAGTTGGCTGAAGTAGGGGCTATTGACTGGCAACTGCACCCCGGCCGCTATCTGCGAAGCCAACGCTTGAGCCGCTTCGATACTTTGCCCACCCGAAATGGTTTGGTTTAGCACAAAGTTGGCAGGTAGGCCGCCATTGGGATTGGCTGCATAAATACCGTTGAGGGTAGTACCTGCTGCAAGGCCGTTGGTGCGGGCAGCAGCAAAAAGTTGATTCCAAAGTGCAAAATAGTTTTGAGCAAAAGTAGGAAAAGGACTACCGTTGGCTTGTGTACCTGCGGCCATACGACTGTTCATTACGCCATTGCCTAATGAGTTCATGTCATAGGCTTTCCCCCCAAAATCATAAACGGTGTAAGCCCGCACAAACCAGCGGTCGGTTTTGAGTTCGAGTCGGTGCAGGTCGTAAGTCATGCCGCGCTGGGCAAAACGGCTCGTGCTTTGAAAAATACCATTACTCACGGCCAAACGATATTCATAAATAGCGCGTAATGAGGGCGTAACCTGCCAGTGCAACGACGGATTGAGGCGATAATTTCCGGCTTTATAGTTGCCGTTATTGAACAATCGAAAAGGATTATCTCTCGACTCTGGCCAGTTGGCCATTTCGGCTTCGGTATAGCCCAAGGCATAAATACGATAAGGCTGATTGTTGTTGAGGGCTGTCAAAGTAGGGTTGGTAACAGTGCTGCCCACATCACCGTAGCGATTGACGGCATTCCACCCTAAGGGTGAGTTGGTGGTGTTGTTCAAAGGGTCAGAACCTGCCAAACCAGCCGAAGTTACACGCTTGATGGCGGCGTTGGAAGAAGCCAAAAACTCATCAGCCTCGAAGTAGTTGGCTGTGATTTTGAAAGCAAACTTATTGCCGATTACTTTGGCAAAGCGTAGCTGGCCGTCTATCATACTTCGATTGCCGCCACGTAGCGAGGCCGAAAAACCTTGGTACTTGAAGGGATCTTTGGAGTGCATCAGTAGCACACCATTAAAAGCATTGGCACCATAAAGGGCAGAGTTGGCACCATATACCAAGTCCACACTTTCCATGTCTATTTCGGGCAGGCCGACCCAGTTGCCGTAGTACAGCGAGGCCGTCGGGGAGGTTACATCTACATAATCGGCCATTTGTACCACACGCTCTGCTTTGGAACTATTGAACCCACGTGTACTGAAACTCGTAATCAACCAACTCGACTGGCTCACGTCCACGCCCTTGAGCCGTGCCAAGGTCGAAATAAACTCTGTGGCAGGCTGGTGTTGGAGTTGAGTTTCGGTGAGGCGTTCGACAGTTACGGGAGTTTCCATCAATGGCTCGGCAGTGCGCGAGGCAGACACAATGACCTCTTTGAGCTTGATTGTATCTAATCCTAAACGACCTTTTTGGCTGTAAACAACTGAAAATGAACTAAAAATAAGAAAAGTAGAAAGTAAAATTTGCTTCATTGATTTATATTGCTTGCGGCTTTATTGGGGCGCAAACTTACATAACTTTCGGAAAGTAATGAACTTTCAGAAGGCTATAAACACTATTTTACGCTATCTTGCGCTATACATTTCAACCCTTACTTTAGATGAAAAAACTGATTTTACTTACCTCTTGGCTGCTCTTGAGTGTAGCCGTTTTGGCCCAATCTGATGTTTTCGATAAGTATTTGGCACAGCCCGACTCAGTTTATGGCTGGAAATTATACAATACTTTTGAAGGGCAAGGCTACAAAGCCTACTTGCTCGAATTGACCTCTCAAACTTGGCGCAAACCCGAAGAAGTGGACCGTACAGTTTGGAAACATTGGCTCATGGTAGTCATACCCGACAAAGTAACCACCAACAAAGCCCTGCTCTACATTTCGGGAGGGCGCAACGACCGCCCCGCCCCTACCAAAGTATCGCCTTTGACTACGATGATAGCCCTCGAAACCAACTCCATCGTAGCAGAGTTGGGCATGGTCCCCAACCAACCCCTGCGCTTTGCCGACTCCAAAGACGTAGAGCGTTTTGAAGATGACCTCATCGCCTATACGTACCGCAAAATGGCCACCACCCAAGACGACTACTGGCTGGTACGCTTGGCCATGGTCAAAAGTGGTATCAAAGCCATGGACGCGATGCAGGAATTTGCCCGCTCCGAAGCAGGTGGCAAGCATCAGATTGACCAATTTGTAGTATCGGGAGGCTCCAAACGCGGCTGGACTACTTGGCTTGTGGGTATCATGGATGCTCGTGTCGTAGGCATTGCCCCCGCTGTGATAGACGCACTCAACACCGACGCTACCAGCATACACCACTACGAAGTCTATGGGTTTTTCTCCGAAGCCCTCAACGACTACGTCAATCATGGCATCATACCGCATGGTATTGGTACTGCCGAAAATGCGCATATCTTGGGGATTGACGACCCCTATTCTTACCGAAAACGTAAACGCATGAAAATCCCGAAATTGGTACTCAACGCCAGCGGCGACCAGTATTTCCTGCCCGACAACTCACAGTTTTATTTCAAAGACTTGCCCGGCCCCAAGTACCTCCGCTATGTACCCAACACCAAACACAACTTGGCCGAATCTGACGCTCTCATCAGTTTGATGACTTTCCACCAAACCATGATTTCGGGGCGTACTTTGCCTACTATTTCGTGGAAAAAAAAGAAAAACGGTACGCTCATCGTCAAAACCTCCGAAACACCCAAAGAAGTCAATATTTGGCAAGCGCATAATCCCAATGCCCGCGATTTTCGGTTGGACGTAATCGGCAAAGCCTTCCAAAAAACCTCTCTGCCTATCAACCCAAAAAACAAGTACCAAGCCACAGTGGTTGCCCCTGACAAAGGCTATACTGCTTTTTTTGTAGAGTTGGTATATGAAAATGGCAAGAATCCATTAAAATTTACCTCCGAGGTGAGTGTCATACCCGATGTAAAGCCCTTCAAGTTTGCAGATGCTTATAAGCAATACGCCGATAAAAAACCGAAGCCTTGATGAAGTAGATTAAAAAAATAGCTTCAGAAAGGCAAAATATAGGTAGGAAAAGAGAAACAATGACTCATTTAACCTGAATTAAAAAAGGCTCTCTTCTAAGCATTGGAAGATGTCAAGCATCTATTTTTGTAAGATACTAAACACAAAAAACCTACGAAACTTCGTAGGTTTTTTGTGTCTTTATTCCCAAATAATCCATTTTATCTCAATGAATCCTTACTAATTGTTCTGCGTGATCGTCACCGTATTACCACTGCCTGCTTGGCCTCCCGTCACTATGCCTCCGTTGCCCGTTTGGGTGATGGTCACCGTGTTGTTGCTACCTGCCTGCAAGAAGGGATCGCCCGGCACCAACCCTTGTACCGTGTTGTTGT
>JBKBKL010000079.1:0-17841 GCA_046294665.1 Runella sp. | reverse complement strand
CTCCCTAAAGCCATAAAAACGCTGGTTTTTGATGTCGGGGTGTTGGTCTTCGAGTCTGTCAAAATGCAAGCGAAATGGCAATTTATAACTGCCCGTTCGCCACGTAGAAGAAAGGCTCGAATTGCCTTTGAGCCGAAAACCTACTTTTTCCCATGCTTTGCCGTTGAATTTGACGGTAGAGGCTACATAGATTGGATCACCGGGGATAAGATCGAGGGGGTTGCCGCCGGGAATACCACCGGGTACAGTCATACGCCCACTTCCAAAAGCCATGCCGCTTCGGGTCAGCATATCGGCTTGTATGGCTTTCCACTGCTCTGCCCCCAGTGTGATTTCGAGGGTATTGACTTGGTTTTGAGGGAATACCACGTCATAGTTGGGGGCGGTATCTTTGCCATGGGTAGCAGCCGTCCAATCAGGATTGGAAGGGTTTAGGTTGTCGGTCAGTTTTCGACACGACGACACGACACAAAGCATCAAGGCCACAAAAGCGGCAGCGTAAATAGTTTTCATATCAGGTGTCAGAGTTATGGATAATAGCTTTTACGCTACATAAATATCTTTCGTTGCAATGGGTTTTTCACCTCTGTCAATAATGACCTTGCTAAAACTATACTCTATAAACTCCTTAAAATCAGCCAATCAAATGCTGTGAAACCTACAAGCTACTTTCATCTTGTTACAAATTCCCTTTTTTCATTTCTTTGACGGCATGGTCAGCCGCGCGGGCGGTAAGTGCCATATAGGTAAGCGATGGGTTTTGACAAGCCGATGAGGCCATACAAGCACCGTCGGTTACGAATACATTTTTGGAAGCATGTACTTGATTGAAGCCGTTGAGTACAGAAGTTTTGGGGTCGCGCCCCATGCGGGCCGTACCCATTTCGTGAATGGCCAATCCCGGTGCCTGATGATTGTCGAAGGCTGCTGTTACTTTGATACCTGCTTTATCCATCATTTCTTGCGCTTGCTCTATGGCATCTTTCACCATGCGGTCTTCGTTGTCGCGCCATTGGCAGTCAAATTTGACGGTAGGCATTCCCCATTTGTCTTTTTGAGAAGGGTCGAGCATCATTTTATTGTCAAAATGCGGCAACATTTCGCCCATGCCTGTCATACCAAATGTCCAAATACCGGGTTTTGAGATACTTTCTTTGAAGGCTGCTCCGAAGCCCTCAATGCCATTGCCGCGCTCCCAGCCTTGGCGCGATGCTCCACAAGCATAGGCATAGCCGCGTACAAAGTCTTTTTGCTTGTCGCCGTATAAATTCCGAAAACGAGGAACATACGTCCCTGTAGGCCGGCGACCAAAGTAGTAGCTATTATCAAAATCTTTGCCTTCATAGATACCACTTACTCTGATGCGGTAGTTATGGTCCATGAGATAATGCCCCAAAACCCCGCTATCGTTGCCGAAGCCATTCGGAAAGCGCGATGAAGTAGAATTGAGCAAAATGGCGGTGGTATTGACGGTAGAGGCATTGACAAAAATAATACGGGCATAGTATTCGGTCATCTCAAGGGTATTGGTATCTATGACACGTACGCCCGTAGCCTTGCCTTTTCGGTCATCATATATCAAACCATGTACCGTAGAGAAAGGGCGAAGCGTGAGTTTGCCTGTTTTGGCGGCAGCTGGCAAGGTAGCCGACTGCGTGCTGAAATAGGCCCCAAAAGGGCAGCCACGATTGCACCAGTTGCGCGATTGACAAGCCGCCCGCCCCAAATCGGTGTGGAGTTTTGTCGGTTGGGTGAGATTGGCCGTGCGACTGATGATAAAATGCCGGTCTTTATAGTGCCTCGCCACTGACTTCTGAAAATGTTTTTCGAGGCAGTTCATCTCGAAAGCGGGCATAAACTCGCCGTCGGGTACAGATTTGAGGCCGTCTTTATGGCCTGCTACCCCAATAAACCGCTCGACATAGCTGTACCAAGGAGCCAAATCGGCATAGCGGATAGGCCAATCTGTACCAATCCCTTCGCGGGCATTTTCCAAAAAATTGTCTTCATTCCAACGTTGCACCCACCGCGCCCACATCAGCGACTTACCTCCTACTTGATAGCCGCGTGTCCAGTCGAAAGGTTTTTCTTGGATATAGGGCTGCTCATCGTCTTTGACAAAAAAATGATGACCGTATTCATTGACCGCATAGCCTGTTTTGCCTTGGATAGGTACACGCTCGGCTATATCGAGCGGCAAACGCCCCCGGTGAGTCATTTCCCACGGAGCCGACATGGTAGTAGGGTAATCGGTTACGTGTTTTACGTTGCGCCCGCGTTCGAGCAGGAGGGTACGCAGTCCTTTTTGAGTCAGTTCTTTGGCTGCCCAACCCCCGCTGATGCCCGACCCAATGACGATGGCATCGTAAGTATTATTTTTTTGAACTTTGGTGTTAAGATACATAAGTTGAAATATAGTATTTGTGTAAAGTAAAGTAGATAGTGGATTTATTTTAACTACCCGACCTTTTTTGTGGTTATGTTTGTAAATATCTATATGATGTCAAAAGAATCGAAAAATTGATGAACCTCACTTTTCAAGGAACCGAAAAATACGTGGCTACCCGCGAACTGGCCGTAGCCGTCAATGCCTCCATCAGCCTTCAAAAACCCCTACTACTCAAAGGCGAACCCGGTACCGGCAAAACCATGCTGGCCTACGAAGTAGCCCATGCCCTCGGCAAACGCCTCATCACTTGGCACATCAAGTCCACTACCACCGCTCACCAAGGACTGTACGAATACGATGCCGTATCGCGGTTGCGAGATTCGCAACTGGGCGAAAAGCGGGTTTATGACGTAGAAAATTACATCAAAAAAGGGAAACTCTGGGAGGCGTTTGAGTCGGAGGAGCAAGTGGTATTGTTGATTGATGAGATTGACAAGGCCGACATAGAGTTTCCCAACGACCTGCTCCAAGAACTCGACCGCATGGAGTTTTATTGCTACGAACTCAACCGCACCATCGCAGCCAAGCAGCGGCCTGTGGTCATCATCACCTCCAACAACGAAAAAGAACTCCCCGATGCGTTTTTGAGGCGTTGTTTCTTTCATTTTATCCGATTTCCCGACCGCCTCACCATGCAGCAAATCGTACAGGTGCATTACCCAGATTTGGACAAAGAACTGCTCGAACGCGCCCTCAAAACTTTTTTTGCCGTGCGTGAGGTCAAAGCCCTCAAAAAGAAGCCCTCTACCAGCGAACTCATTGATTGGATTAAACTTTTGCTATGGGCCAAAGTGTCTGCCGACGACCTCAAAGACCTCGAAACCATGCCTGATGTGCCGCCTTTCATAGGAGCACTACTCAAAAACGAACAAGACAACGACCTCTACGCTGCCCTCCGCGCCAAAGGATTCAAATAAACAAGCACTTCTTTTGATTCTTAAAAACTCCAATCATGTTTTTAGATTTTTTTCTTCTGCTCAAACGCCACGCCCTGCCCGTCAGTATTGGTGAGTATTTGCAGCTATTGGAAGGACTCAAACGACAAGTGATAGGCATGGATGTAGAGGAGTTTTATTACTTGAGCCGCACGGTATTGATCAAAAACGAAATGCACTACGATCTTTTCGACAGGCTTTTTGGAGAGTACTTCAAAAATATACGAAAGATAGAAGCCGAGATGTTGGAGGCCAACCTCCCGCCTGAATGGTTTCAGAATGCCCTTAGTCGCGAACTGACCGACGACGAAAAGGCCCTCATCGAACGGCTTGGAGGTTTGGACAAACTCTTTGAACGTTTTCAGCAACTCCTGCGCGAGCAGCAAGACCGCCACGACGGCGGCAATCGCTGGATAGGCACTGGTGGTACTTCACCTTTTGGCAACAACGGCTACCACCCCGAAGGATTTCGGGTGCAAGGCGAGTCGGCAGGCAATCGTACCGCCGTCAAAGTATGGGAACACCGTGAGTACAAAAACTACGACGAAAACCTCGAACTCAATACCCGCAATATCAAAATGGCCTTGCGCCGCTTGCGTATCCTCACACGAGAGGGCATGGACGATGAACTCGACATGGAAGAAACCATCGCTGGTACGTGCCGCAATGGGGGAATTTTGGATATTCACTTGCACCCCTCGCGCAAAAACAATGTGAAGGTACTACTCCTCCTTGATGTGGGAGGTTCTATGGACGAGCATATTGAACTCTGCTCCGAGCTTTTTTCGGCGGCTAAGTATCAGTTTAAGCACTTGGAGTATTTGTATTTTCACAACTGCATTTATGAAACCCTCTGGCGCGACAATACCCGCCGCCATAGCCGAATCCCAACACTCGAAGTGCTTCACAAGTACAACAAAGACTACAAAGTGATATTTGTGGGTGATGCTTCTATGGCTTCTTACGAAATCACCCACCCTCGTGGTAGTGTGGAGCATTACAACGAAGAAGCGGGTATTACATGGCTCAATCGCTTCAAGGAGCAATATCCACATTTGGTATGGCTCAACCCCGTTACGATAGTGGACTACTGGCAATACACCCACAGCATCAAATTACTACGCGACTGGTCTGAAAACCGTATGTTTCCGCTGACCTTGGGCGGTCTTACGCAAGCCATGAAATGCCTCAAAAACCCAAAAATTAGATTTGAATAAAGTAGATGGCGCGAGTCTGCGGCTCGTGCCGACTATTTGAAGGCTTCCCAGCCTCTCTTTTAAGTATGAACTGACATAAGATTTGAATAAAGTAGATGGCGCGAGTCTGCGGCTCGTGCCGACTATTTGAAGGCTTCCCAGCCTCTATTTTAAGAATGAACTGACATGAACCTTTTTTACCAAAAAAACTTTGCCCAAACCCATACCCTTACCGACGACGAGGCGTTTCACGCTGCCAAAGTATTACGCATACGGCAAGGCGAAACGATTTGGGTAACAGACGGGCAGGGAAGTAAATTTGAGGGGGTACTTGAGCGCGTAAACCCCAAAAAATGCGATATAAAAGTTCTCAATATTCATCATACCAAACCTCTTGACTATCATATCGAAATAGCCCTTGCACCACCAAAAAATATAGATAGGTTGGAATGGTTTGTTGAAAAAGCAACTGAAATCGGTGTTTCGAGTATTTCGCTTTTCTATGCTGATCGCTCCGAGCGCAAACAAGTCAAAGTCGAACGTTTGGAAAAAATAGCCATAGCTGCCATGAAGCAATCTTTACAGAGCTATCTGCCTGTGATTCAAGAGGTAGGAATTTTTAAAGAATGGATTCGAGAATCTACTTCTCAACAAAAATTTATCGCCCATTTGCCTACCGATACGCACCCGCCGCATCTATTTGAAGTAGCTATAAAGGAAGGAAATTATCAAGTATTGATAGGCCCGGAGGGAGATTTCTCTGAGGCAGAACTCACTTTGGCATACGAATTGGGGTATCAAAACGTTGTGTTGGGGAGGACACGCCTCCGCACCGAAACCGCCGCTCTGATAGCTTGTCAAGTAATCAATTTAGTGAATCTTTAGCTTTTAAATCTTTAACCACATGAAGCCACTCACACGCCTTTTATTAGCAGCATTTTTCATTTTTCATTTTTCATTTTTTAGTTCACAAGCCCAATACTCGCTCAAAATTGCCAAACTCAAGTATGGGGGAGGAGGCGATTGGTATGCCAACAAAACCTCTTTGCCTAATCTCATCAAATTTTGCAACCAAAACCTCCGCATGAACCTTCACCCCGAAGAAGACATCGTAGAGCCAGGTAGCCCAGATTTGTTTTCCTATCCGTTTGTGCATCTGACGGGGCATGGCAACGTGCTTTTTTCAGATTCGGAAGCCCGCAACCTACGCAAGTACCTCATAGCAGGAGGTTTTCTACACGTGGACGACAACTATGGCCTTGACAAGTTCATTCGGCGTGAAATGAAAAAGGTATTTCCCGAATTAGAATTTGTCGAAGTACCTTTCAACCACCCCATTTATCATCAAAAATTTAAATTTCCCAACGGCCTCCCCAAAATACACGAACACGATGCCAAGCCCCCACAAGGGTTTGGGCTTTTTTGGCAGGGAAGATTGGTGTGTTTTTATAGCTATGAGTGCGACTTGGGCAACGGCTGGGAAGACCAAAGCGTACACAACGACCCCGAAGAACTACGCCAGCAAGCCCTACGTATGGGAGCAAATTTGGTACAATATGCTTTGACCGTAAACCAATAGTAAAATTGTATTTATTTTTTTTTCAAAACAATAAACCCTCATCATTGGTTAGATAATGAGCAATCATTACTTTTGTAATTGTATTTTACTTAGAATACATCTTTACTAATTATACTTTTTTCAATTATGTACGCTGTTTTAGCTGCCTTCTTTGGCCACTGGTACCTATCTCTTTTCTGCCAGACATTTTTTTTGCACCGTTACGCTGCTCACAAGATGTTTACAATGAACAAGTTTTGGGAAAAATTTTTCTATTTCCTCACTTATCTTTCGCAAGGCTCTTCATTTTTAAGTCCACGAGCGTATGCTATCTTGCACCGTATGCACCATGCGTTTAGCGATACCGACAAAGATCCCCATTCTCCACACCATACGCGCAATGTGTTTACGATGATGTGGAAAACCAAAGACATTTACAATGCTGTCTTACAACGCAAAATGAAAGTGGAAGCACGCTTTGAAAAAGACTATCCGTATTGGGAAAAACTTGAAAAGTTAGGTGATTCATGGGGTTCACGTATTGGCTGGGGTGTGTTATACTCTTTGTTTTACATTTTTGCCTACGTTTATTTGGATATGCACTGGGCATTTTTCTTTTTACTTCCTATTCATTACTTAATGGGGCCTGTGCATGGGGCTATCGTCAATTGGAGCGGCCACAAATACGGCTACCAAAACTACGACAACAAAGACGAGTCTAAAAACTCACTCGTTTTTGATATTTTGATGATGGGCGAATTGTTCCAAAACAATCACCACAAACTCCCCAACCGCGTCAATTTTGGTACAAAATGGTTTGAATTTGACCCTACGTATCCTGTGATCAAATTATTGAGTTGGACCAAAATTATCAAAATGCGAGAATTTAAAGTAGGTGTAGAAGTACCCAAAGAGCCTGTTGAAGCATAAACTACATATATTTATTATTAAAGAAGCGTCGGTCATCTTACTGACGCTTCTTTTTTTGAAGATTCAATCAAAGCAATCTTTGGACTATTTCTTTCCAGTTCATTACACGCTCAAAAGCAGTTTCTTGCAGATTGTGAGCGGCATTGAAAAGCAAGCCTTTGCCCTTGAAGGTTTTCAAATTGCGCGGCATATCATCAATGAGATAATCAGCGTATAAAATGCTTTTATCGCCACAGAATACGATGTTTTTCCAGTGAATGAACGGAAAATTCGCTTGAAGCCAATCGTATTTTTCCCGAAACGAATTGGGAAACTCCATCGCTGCTGTCCCTACAAAAATATCATACCTTTCGCTCAATGCCGCTACGGATTCTTGAGCATCGGACACCACAGGAATATCTATAAAAAAACCCGGCGTATGAATGATTTTATAAAGCCGCTTTTGGTCGTCGGAGGAGAGTACTTGTTCAAAGGGCTGATGTATAAAAATATCGTCGGGCAAGTTAAGCCCAAATTCTTGATGTACGATGCGGGCGAGTTTGCCATGAGTATCGGCCAATACGTCGTCTTGGTCTAAAATGATGCGAGGTTTTGTCATAAGAAAATTTTTTCTAAAAATATAATCTAAACAAATCGTTGAGCGAACACGATTTATTAGAAAAATAACCCTTTAAAATGTAAAAAAATTCTCTCTGATTGATTAACAAATGATAATAATCGAGAATTTGCGCCCAAATTTTGACCAAAAACAATGAAAATACTGAACATCGTCGGGGCGCGCCCCAATTTCATGAAAGTAGCTCCGCTACATCGGGCCTTTCAGCAATATCCTCACATCACCTCCAAAATCATTCACACTGGTCAGCACTATGATACTAAAATGTCGGAAGTGTTTTTTGAGCAACTCCAACTCCCGCAACCCGATTACTTTTTAGGAGTAGGTGGTGGTACTCACGCCCAGCAAACGGCCAAAATCATGCTTGCCTTTGAAGAGGTGATGAATACCGAAAAGCCTGATAGGGTGCTGGTAGTAGGAGATGTTACCTCTACGATCGCCTGTGCGCTGGTAGCCGTCAAAATGCACGTACCCGTCATACACGTAGAGGCGGGGCTTCGTAGTGGCGACCGCCGTATGCCTGAAGAAATCAACCGAATCTTGACAGACAGTATTTCCGATTATCTCTTCGTTACGGAGCAAGCTGGCCTCGACAACCTGCTCCATGAAGGCGTACCTCCCCATAAAATTTTTATGGTAGGCAACTGCATGATTGATTCATTGGTGCATTATCGCCAAAAAGCCCAGCAACTCAACGTCATGCCATCGCTTGGCGTACAAACCAAAAGTTTTGTATTGATGACCATGCACCGACCTGCCAATGTGGATACACCCGAAGGGCTGACATCAATACTTAAAATCATCGAAAATACCGCCAAGCATAAAACCGTTGTTCTGCCAATTCACCCGCGTACCGCCCAAAATTTTGAAAGATTTGGGCTACAAGAGCAACTTCAGAATCAGCAAAATTTGATTTTGACCGAACCGCAAGGCTATTTGGAGTTTCTCAATCTGATGGAAAATGCAGCATTGGTCATCACTGATTCGGGGGGGATTCAAGAAGAAACGACTTACTTACAAGTACCTTGCCTCACTTTTCGCGATAGTACCGAACGCCCCGTAACGGTAGAACTTGGAACAAATCAACTGCTGGCCGACCTCAACCCCGAAACAGTACAAGAAAAAGTAATGGAGATTTTGGAAGGACGTGTCAAAAAAGGCGTAATCCCCCCTCTGTGGGACGGCCACGCAGCCGACCGTATCGCTGAGATTTTAGCCGATATAGATCGTTTGGATTAAACTCCGATAGTGCGAGGCTTTGACGGTTCGCCGCGCTGTGACTGGTGATGTTTATCATAAGGCTTCAAGCCTCCGATAGTGCGAGGTTCTACCTCGTAATATTCATCATAAGGCTTCAAGCCGTTCTTATGGTACGGTAAAAATCATCAAAAAAGGGTGTCTCGACTTCTCGGACACCCTTTCTGATTATATGATTATAATAGTTTAAAACTCAAAACGATTACCTCGTCTTGACATACTCGTCCCAGTTGATTTCGGCTTGTGGACGTGCCATTTGCTTGAAGATAGTACCACGGTCGAGGGTTACGTCCACATTTTGAGCGTTGAGGCGGTCATAGCGGCGTAAGTCTATCCAGCGATGCCCCCACGGCTCAGCCCATAGTGAATACCGACGCTGGAACAAAATTTCGTTGATGAGCGCGTCGCGGGTAGTCGGGCCAGTATAAGCACCAATTCCGGCAGCAGTACGAATACGATTGATGGCCGTTACGGCTGCTTGTGTGTTATTAAGTTGGGCGTTGGCTTCAGCAGCGATTAATGCCAATTCCTCATTACGGATAAACTTCAACTCGCTGGTATTGAGCGGAAAGCGACGATCTTGGAAAAGCCCTGCCAATGGTGTACCGTCTGAAGTAACCACTACTGGCGAGTTGCGACGGAAAAACTTAGCCCGCACACGTAAGTCGCCCGGGATCGTATCACGAAGCACCGACGGGTGAACGACCATCATGGTCGTTACGTTGGCATTGAGTACAAAAAACAAGGGGTTGAAGGCATCAGGAGGGTTTCCGTAGGTATGTGCAGCACCGGCATTCAAATCACCATTCAAATTATAAAATGAACCGCCAAGTGCATCTACTGCTCCCTGCCAATCTTTACGATATACCGCCAAGCGAGCAGCAATCGCACGGTTTAATTGACGAATACCCTGAATTGTACCAAAACCATTGCCCGTAAACCCACTTGTCAAGCGCACGGGAAAATTACCCGTACCGGCATTTCCGAGTTCGGTATTTCCTTCGTCTAAGATACGTTTGATTTCTGTGAGGGCTTGGTCTAAAGGCAAGAATGGACCGGGATTTTGCACGTCCTTTACATTGATCCGAATGCCATTTTCAAATTGACCCATAGCAACTATCATAAACTGATACCCCATGATGGTCTTGGCAAAACCCGAAATGGCTGCTTTCTCTTGAGTCGTAAAAGCCCCTGTGTTGTTTACAGCATCAATGACTGTCTGTGCTTGGCGAATAGCAAAATAGGGGTTAGTGTAAGTGGGTAGATACCCAAACATGGTCTGGGTAGCTTGGCGGCCATTCATGCCGAGCCAGTCGGTTTGCCAGCGAGGGTCAGAGGCATTGAGATACCAAATCTCACGACCCAAACTACCGAATAGCATCGTAACGGTAAATACATAATCACGATGACGCGATTCGAGTCCAGTTACTAAGTTTTGAACTTGTGTACGAGTAGCATTTTGACCCACACTTGCCAGCGAGGGATTGTTGGGGTCAATGGGGGATTCGAGCGTAAAGAAGTTGCAGGCATTGAATGTCAGCAACAGCCCCCCGAAAAGAGTTAAATTGATAAGTATTTTTTTCATTGTCTTAAATTTTTGTTTTGAGTCTTGAGTTAGCTTTAGCGGTTTGTTGTAGAGCTTCATTACTCATGACTCGGTTTAAAATTCAACCACCAAATGACCGAAGAAACGACGTTGGGTTGGATATGGAGTAATATCTACCCCAGATGCAACGGCCTGAAGACCAAATGTTGAAGTTTCGGGGTCGTAGCTAAAGTAGTTGGTGAAAGTAAGCGGGTTTTGGCTTGAAACTCCCACTCTTACACGCGATACCTTATTGTTTGACCATTTGCTGATAGATTTGGTAGGTACAGTATAATACAAAGCCACCTCACGCAAACGTATGTAGCTGGCATCTTGTACCCAGCGGTCTGCACCGTTGTGTGGAGCCAAACCACGCTGACGGCCATTGGGGATACCGTCGCCGTTATCGTCTTTAAACCAACCGGGAGTAGTACCTCCCGAATCCCACAAAAATTGTGTCAAGTTGATATTGTCGCCTCCTTGCTTCCAATGCCAAAGCATATTGAAATCGAAGTTTTTGAAGAAATTGATTTCGTTAGTCCATGACATTTGGAAGTCGGGCTGATTATTACCTAAAATAAATGCCCCTGTGCGTACACCGTCGGTAGCCAGCGGGGTATCGTTGGCATCGCGAGCAGGGCGTGTACCCACAATAGTCGTAGGAGAGAAGCCTTCTTGATATAAGAATGTACCGAGGGTTACACCAAAAGCTCCTGCATTGTACGGCGGAATACCAAGTTGTGTCAAAAGAATGTTGTTACGCCACCACATGACACGGGAGTTCCAACGGAAGTTCTCTTTCTGAACTGGTGTGCCACTCAATGAAAGCTCGATGCCACGGTTTTGTAAGCGAGCCAAGTTGGTAGGAATGGAACTAATCCCCACAGAAGGCGAAAGTTGTAAGTTTTGAATATTGCTACGAGTTTGTTTGTCATAGTAAGTGGCCTCCAACTGAACACGGTTGTTGAACAAACCCAAGTCCAAACCTACTTCCAATTCTCCGGCACGCTCAGGCTCAATGGCAGCATTTCCGGCAGCCGTCGTAACGACAGACCCTAGTAAGCCACCAATATTAGCCGAATTGAGTGCTGTAAAAGTAGTTCCAAAACCCGGTACCCCAGCCGTTTCCCCATAAGCTATACGTGGCTTGATTTGGGAGAAAGTTGAAGCTAAGCTACTATTACGAATAAAGTCGAAGTTAGACAAGTTGATAGCCAAAGAAGCCTTTGGGAAAGCCCAAAATTTATTGGCATCACCAATGAGTGTGGATTTGTCCCAACGGATACCTACCGTACCGATGATTTTATCGTCCCAGTTGGCTTCTTGTTGGACAAATGCCCCTACGTCAGTTACTTCTTGTAAACGTTGGTCAAATATTTCTTGTACTGTTCCTTGGCGTAGGTTTTTCTGAGCACCTGCCAAACCACGAGAACGGTTGAGTAGGCGGTCTTCACGGAAATTTAAACGTACAACACCAGCTTGAGAAGTCAAGTTTACTTTTCCTAAATTAGTAGTATAAACCAATGCCATTTGGAGATTGGTATTGACGTTTTCGGTTTTGCCCCAAATCACATCTCCGGGGTTTCCTTGTGCACGTTGGAACTGCAAATCTTCCGGTAAATAAACTAATGTAGCATTTTGTGTAAAATCGAAACCACCTTGTCCCACAAACTTCAGTAATGACTTTTCTGTTTTGAACAAATTGGCGGTTAAGGTAGCCGATTGTATAAAACGATTCACATTGGAGTTGTTGATACCTCGATCAGTTACAGCCACGGGGTTTTCAGAAAAGTAGGGGTTATCGGGATACCGTCCACTTTCATCAGGGAATAGATTGAAGTAGTTGGGTACATAGGCAATATTATAGCCGATACTGGCTCCTGTATTATTTTGATTCCCCGTAAAACCTCTATCTGATGTAGTATTGATATAGTTGGAGCCAACAGACAGCGTAATATCGTTTGTTAGTTTATGGTCAATGTTGGCACGCAACGAATACCGCTTAAATCCGGTACGTAAAATGATGCCCTTTTCGTCGGTTAATGCCCCTGACACAAAAAACTTGGTTTTATCATTTCCTCCCGAAATACCCAAACGAGTATTGGAAAGTGGGGCAGTATTTCCATAAAAATATTTTTCATAATCGTAGGTTTTACCAGCTGCCGCGCGGAATCTCTCCAATTCTACGGCTTGCCGTGCCGCTGGGAAGAATGTCCGAATTTTATCTTCATTCCAATTGTCAACTCCCATCAGCCTTTGTGCTATGGCGAAGCCATAGTCTTGAGCAAACGACACCTTTGTTTTACCGGCACTACCGCGTTTGGTCGTGATGATGATTACGCCGGCATTGGCACGTGTACCATAGATAGCTGCTGCTGAAGGGCCTTTCAAGACCTCTACGGTTTCGATGTCGTTGGGATTGAGGTCAGAGATACGGTTGGAGGCATCGTCTTGCGTTTCGACACCCGACGCGCCTGTTACGGAGCCGCGTCCAGAACGGTTTACGGCATTGTTGGCATAAACGCCGTCAATAATATACAGTGGCTGCGAAGCACCTACCAGCGACGAAATACCACGCAACTGAATCGAAACACCACCGCCCGGCGCACCGCCGTTGGTATTCATATTTACACCGGCCAGTTTGCCATAAAAGGCATTGTCCACTGTTTGGATTTGGGTAGTACCCATGAGTTCCTTGGCCGAGATAGTTCCTACGGCGTTGGCCAAATTGGAGCGTTTGATGCTCGTAGCCAAACCTGTTACGACGACTTCCTCTAAGTTGGAAACGTCTTCTACCAAGGTTACATCAATCGTACTACTGCTTCCAGCAGCTACTTCTTTGGCTTGATAGCCGATGGAGGAGAATACCAGCGTAGCGTTGCTTTGACGTGGGGCAATCGAATACCGGCCATCCACGCCGCTTACTGTTCCAATCGTGGTGCCTTTAACCACCACATTTACCCCCGGTATGGGAGTGCCGTCTTGTGTCTTGATAGTGCCGCTGATGTTGGATTGGGCAACAGCCACTGCCGACAGCAGCCACCATATACCCAAAGCACACCATTTCACTACTGACAATCGAGTAGATGTTTGCATAAAGTTTAGTTGATTTGGTTGATAATAATGATTTGATAAAACTAACTACAAAACAAATAGTTTGGTTTGTAGCGTCAAAGTACGCAAACTGCCCAAAAAACACAAGATATTAGTTGCCACTTTTGTAAAATCCAAATAATATTCTGATTTTACACTTTATAATAATCTTTTTAAATATTATCAAATATAATTTTCAATTATAGCAAATTAACTTTTGAAATATACATCAACGAACTTTTTAAAAAATAACGCTGTTTTGTCTTTAAAAATTGAAAAATCATGGTAACTGTAACCGATAAAGCCAAAGAAAAAATTTTTCAACTACGCCAAGAAGAAGGCCGTACCAGCGAGCATCATATTCGGGTAGGAGTAGTAGGAGGCGGCTGCTCTGGGCTTATGTACAACCTCGAATTTGACACCAAACGCCAACCCAACGACATGGAGTTTGAAGACAAAGGGGTCAAAATTGTAGTGGACAAGAAAAGCATTCTCTATTTGGCAGGCACAGTTTTAGATTTCTCGGATGGCCTCAATGGCAAAGGTTTTCAGTTTGTCAATCCCAACGCCTCGCGTACCTGCGGCTGTGGGGAGAGTTTTGCAGTGTGATTTTTTTGCTCGATTATCCTTATATCATAAACATACAAGCTACCGAAATAAAAATTTGAAGCCAGAACCGATGGCGTGCAAATGCGCCTTGTGGGTGGTAGGTGGCAGAGCAAAACGAGGCTGGGCGAAGGCTAAGTTGTCAAAAGTGTGAGTTTGTACGTTCATCAAGGCGGTTTTGTAGCCAGTTTCTTCGGCCATATTGACAGTGGCTTGGTCTATTTCGTTTATACTGCCGTAAGGATATACTAAAATATCAATCGTAGTTTTTAGTTTTTCTTCTAAACGACTTTTTGAAGCTGATAACTCATAACGTTTTTCTTCATTGTTGAGAAATCGTAATATGCGATGTGTCATCGTATGCGAAGCGATACGATGCCCACGACGCTGCAAGTCTAAGATTTGCTCCCAGCTCATAAACTTATACCTCAACGGCTCAAACGGCAGGGCTTCATAAGGCCAGTTGTTTTTTTGGCAAAGCTCTTTGACAAAACCATAAATATCAGCGATTTGGTTGTCATAAATATATTTCTTCAGCGAGCGTGTGAGTTGATTGAGCGGTAGTGAAGGAGAAATATGGTCGGGCAGCCAAAAGATGTTTTTATTTTCTCGAAAAAGCAAAAAAAGATGGTCGCGCCAAATATGCGGGAGTTGGGCATCAACGAAGGCAGGGCAAATGGCAAATAGGGCATTGAGTTGATGTTTTTCCAAAATCGGGGCTAAGATTTGGTAGTTATTGAGCATACCGTCATCTACAGTCAAAAAAAATCCTGCTTTCTTTGAACTATCCAACTCTTCGATAGGTAAAAATCGAAAGTGTTTTTTCAAAAAAGCTAACTGCTTGTCAAATACAACAGCCGTTTGATCTACATTGTAAGTATCAAAGACCGGCAATGTCTCTATTGGCAAAACATTGTGATAAGAAATGATGCCACGTCTACGGCCAGCCAAAGTATGGTACAAGTGGCTCAACCCTGAGTAATAAGAGGCTGTGAGCCAGCTATCTCTGACAAAATGTTTGAAGGACATCGTAAGTGTTAGTTTTTCCAACAAATATACACTTCTTCATCGGGCATGAGGCCGTAGCGTTGGTAATCGAGGTCTTGGACATACTTGCTCACTTCTACTCGAAATCCAGCTTGAGTGAGGCGGTCTTTGTAGTCGCGTCCATACCGACGCACATGCTGATGCGCCCCAGCGATGCGCTTGCGATCTTGGGGGGAGAGTTGCTGTGTTTCGATGGTTTGGTCTAAGGTATTATTGACAGCCGCTTGAATAATGGCGTAGCCGCTGGGTTTGAGTACACGCCATATTTCCCGCATACCTTGCAAATCATCGGGGACAAGCTCAAAAACATGATTGCACAGCACGACATCGAAAGTATTATCGTCAAATTTAATGTCTGTAACCGACATTAAATAGTCGGGCTGTACACCAATGGCTTCGATGAAAGTAGTCATCAAGTCAGCAGTTTCATATTGGAGGTGAGCATTCTGGCGGATTCGGTCATGCAGGCATTTCTCGGGAGCAAAGTGTAGTATTCTTTTGGGTGTATCAAAAAAATCTGTTTTGTTTTTTAGATATAAATATACTAACCGATGCCTTTCGAGCGACTTGCAGCGATAGCACAGGGCATTGGGGCGATTGAATGGTAAAAATTGGCTGTATGTACTCCCACAAATCGGGCATTCGACTTTGTTGCCCATGCCATATACAGTTGCACGTATAGCCGCTTGTAGATTTCGCAATTTTGTACGCCCTTTTGGGCTGATGAATTTTTTGAGGAGTGATTTCAAGATAACTTAAACTTGCTGATTGCAGTAATGGACAATATGTATCCACAAAAATACAGTTCTTTTTAGTACTACCAATCCAAGTGTACAGTCGAAAGCATAGATAAAGCCTCTTGTTTGGGAAGTTGCCAGACGCTCTAACTCATCGGCTCAAAAAGCAAGATAAAGCCAAAAGTAGTGCAAAGAGGGTAAATCTTAGTTGTTTTTTGACATTTTGCACCATAAAAAACCGCTAACCTGTTGAAAGTCAGCGGTTTAGTGTCGGCTTGGTGACCCATAGGGGAATCTAAGGATATACTGATAATCAGACATTTAGACCTAAAAATTAAGTACTCAACTAAAGAAACGACTAAAACGCTTTATGAATAGTAATCTAATGTCAATTTTTGTAAAATGGATAAAAAACGCTGTATATCAGATGTTTATGAAAAATTTTAGTTGAGAGTTTTTTTTAACTAAAAACCCCACTAAGCTATCTTGAGGCTATTTCATTATGCGTTTTGATAACTTTACCAGTTCTTCTTTACTGATGTTACTTTCTTCCGATTTGTCGTAAATGGTCAGTAGGTAAATGTCAGTATTTTCCGAACTTTGATAAACCAAACAAGTAATGACCCTAAAACCACCGCTTTTACCTTTCCCTTTGCTTTTTGAACTTAGCCTAATCTTATAAAACCCGGCTCCCATTGGTGTACCTGTTTGGGGGGCTGCCTCTAAGGTTTCGGCCAAAGTTTCTATTTCATCTATTAAAGTTGGGAATTTTTTGAGAAACCTTTTTAGACGATTGGCAAAATAATCGGTGTAAATGACATTATTCATTTCTCAACTCTTTGAGTAATTCCTTTACACTTCTTTTGGGGCGTTGGCCGTCTTTCATCTGTTTGACTTCTTTCAATCCTTCCTCTATTTGGTCTATCAAACGTTCATTACTTACAATCAACGCTTTAACCTCCTTCTGTACTTTTTTGGGTAAAGCCTTGTAAACCTCAAAAAAACTTTGTGCAGTCGAACTCATTGGGATTGGTCGGTTTGGGGGTTGGTTAATCTGAGAAGTCCGTTTAAAGTGCTACGAAGTGTTTCAATCGTTTCCTTTCTTTCGTTTAATAGGCTATCTTTTTCGGCCAAACGCTCATTCAAATCTTTGTTCTCTCTTTTGAGTTGTTGGATTTGCCTCTTTAGCTTTTCTCTTTCTTCTGAATGTTTTGTTGAGTTATCATCAAACATTTCTTCTTCCTCTTCAAGCTGTTTTTTGAGTTTGGCTACCTGTTTCTCAAGTCGTTTTACTTCGTTGATGTAATACTCTTTGTCTTGTGCAAAGGTGTTTTCAGAGGGGTTCAACTCATAGTTGATGATATTGCCAACTGACATTTCAAAAACGTCGGCTAATTGCTCCAAACGCTCAATCGTAACTTGTATAAGCCCTTTTTCTAATCTACCATAATTGCCTTGAGTCATACCGACGTTATTGGCAACCTCAGCTTGTGTCAGTTTCTTAGCCAGTCTAATGGCTTTAATCTTTTCGTATATATCATTCATAATTGCAAAAATAAGATATTTACTATATGCTTCAAACTGCAAAAAAATATTAATATTTATTTGCACTTTTAATCATTTTATAATTAATATTGCACTGCATTTATAACTATTATGCTTTTTAAAAATGAAAACACTAACAACCCAACAAAACGGACTTATGGAAGCCATCTTGAAATGGGAGGCCAAAAACCAGTTGAAGTTTAAACCCCAAAGGCAGTTTTACAAAACTATGGGTTTGAGTCGTATCAAGTTTTGGCAAATAGCCAAAGGTGAAAAAGGTTTGACCG
>JBKBKL010000078.1:0-17846 GCA_046294665.1 Runella sp. | reverse complement strand
ATATTTTATTTACAATAATATATATCTAAAATCATAAATCATCAGAAAATTGATTAAAATGAGATTAGAATTTGGGGGGAGGAGAACTATCCAACGATAGGATTGATGACTAACATTTATACTGAAACAAAATTGGTTTGGGAAAACCCCTATCCCTAAATCTCTTTCCCCAAAGGAGAAAGGGACTTTAACTTGCCCAAAGTTTCTCAATTCATTTTTTATTGAGTACAATAAAAACGCCAAATGATACGACACATATAGTCGTTTAGTAGGCCGATTCCTCAAAAATACCTAAAATTGAGCCTGAATCTTGTACGTATTTATGTCTGCCGATACCCTGAGCGATGTTTTATTGATGAGTCGTGCCCTCCAATTGGCTACGCTGGGGCGCGGTCATGTAAGCCCCAACCCACTGGTAGGCTGTGTGATTGTACATGAGGGCCGTATCATCGGTGAGGGCTGGCATCGTCGCTATGGCCACTGGCACGCCGAAGTCAATGCTGTGCATGATGTTTTGAGCAAAGGACTGGGTGATTTATTGCCTCAAAGTACCGTTTATGTAACGCTGGAGCCATGTGCGCACTTTGGCAAGACTCCTCCCTGTGCTGATTTACTGGTGGAGTATCGAGTCAAAAAGGTAATCATCTGTAACCACGACCCCAACCCCTTGGTAGCGGGCAAAGGCATACAAAAACTGAAAAATGCAGGGATAGCAGTAGAGTGTGGCGTTTTGGAAGTAGAAGGGCTACGGTTGAACCAACGTTTTTTTACGTACATCGCCCAGCACCGCCCGTATATCATTTTAAAATGGGCCGAAACTGCCGACGGCTTCATCGGCAACGCTCACAAGCGGCCTGTGGCAATCAGTTGTGCAGCTTCGAGAGTATTGAGTCATCAGTGGCGCAGCGAGGAAGATGCGATATTGGTAGGTACCAACACCGCCCAAAACGACAACCCCCAACTCAACACTCGACTTTGGGCTGGGCGCAATCCTACGCGCATCGTCTTAGACCGAACCTTGCGGCTTTCAGACAATCTTCATTTGTTTGACGACAGCCAGCCGACACTCTGCTACAATGCTTTCAAAAACGACATAAAAGGCCAAACGACTTTCGTACCAATAGATTTTGACGATATGTTTTTAGAAAATCTAATGGCTGATCTGCATCGTCGCAAGATTCAATCGCTCATCGTAGAAGGTGGTAGCGAACTGCTCCAAAGTTTTCTCAACAAAGGACTTTTCGACGAAATCAGGATTTTCAAAAGCCCACTTATACTTGGGAAAGGCACTTCGGCACCCTTGCTGCCAGTGGGAATTGCGCTACACAATACCCAAAAAACAGGAGTTGATTGGCTGATGTATTACAAAAAATCTTGAAAGCTGCTCATCGGCCAACTCCTTGTAGGGATTTATGGAAAATAACTTTGGACGAAAGCGAGGGAATCGTTGGTAAAACCAAAATAGGATAAATACGACACTATTCTATGGGTAAAGGCTACGGATAGCTTTCTTTTTGATTTAAAGTTGCTTTGCTGATGAAAAAAATAATGTTTTTGTGGCTTGTGAGCCAAACTATTTTTGCCCAAAATCTTCCCTCACACCCACGAATTTTACTGCTGGCCGGTGAAGAAAAAGCCATTCAAAAAACCATTACTACCGACCCTCATTGGGCCAAAATACATCGTGTAGTCATAGAAGAGTCTGACAAAATGCTTGCCTTGGAGCCACTTCAGCGCATTCAAATAGGCCGACGGCTACTGGCTACGTCGCGCGAGGCACTGCGGCGTATTTTTTATTTGTCGTATTCGTATCGGCTTACAAGTGAGCGCAAGTATCTCCAACGTGCCGAGGCCGAACTGCTTGCGGTATCGGCCTTCAGCGACTGGAATCCTTCGCATTTCTTGGACGTAGGCGAGATGACCATGGCCGTAGCCATTGGGTACGATTGGCTGTATGCAGATTTGCAAGCCAGCACCAAAGAAAAAATACGCGAAGCCATTCTGAAAAAAGGCATCGAACCCTCCCTCGATAGCCGCTACAATACTTGGCTTACGGCCTCCCACAACTGGAACCAAGTATGCAATGCTGGCATGACCTACGGGGCATTGGCTATTTATGAAGACCAACCAGCACTGGCCAAACAAATCATAGATCGTGCTGTCAATTCAATCAAACTCCCTATGCAAGACTACGCCCCTCATGGTGGCTATCCCGAAGGGTATAGTTATTGGGGGTATGGCACGAGCTTCAATGTGCTGTTTTTGAGTGCCATACAGCGAGCATTGGGCAATGAATTTGGCTTGACGCAAGCACCGGGTTTTTTGAGTACAGCAACGTATTACCAAGCATTGATAGGAACGTCGGGCAAAAGCTTCAACTATGCCGATGCTGGCAATAGCAGAGAAAGTATCAGCCCTGCTGTATTTTGGTTTGCAAGTCGTACGCAAGATGCTTCGTTGCTGTTCAACATCAAAAAGGTACTTCAAAAAGACGGCACGCCCAATATCGGCAATGATCGTATCTTGCCTGCTGCTTTGGTATGGGGGCGTAGCCTCTCTATCGAAAAAGCGACTACCCCTACGTCGTTGGTGTGGTGGGGGCAAGGCAAAACCCCCGTAGCGATGCTGCGTAGCTCTTGGACTGACCCCAATGCCATCTATGTGGGGCTAAAAGCAGGCTCTCCTTCCGTCAATCATGCCCACATGGACGTAGGCTCGTTTGTGATGGACGCACTCGGCGAACGCTGGTCTATGGATTTTGGAATGCAGGACTATGAATCGCTCGAATCGAAAGGCGTACAGCTTTGGGGGCGCGAGCAAAACGCCCAACGCTGGCAGGTATTCCGATACAACAATTTTGTACACAGTACGCTTACCTTCAATGGCCAGTTGCAGCGGGTAGAAGGATATGCCAAAATCGAAAGTGTAACTACTAAACCGCCTTTTATCAGTGCTACTACCGATTTGAGTACTTTGTACAAAGATGAGATTAATACGGTGCAACGAGGAGTAGCGATAGTGGATCAGCAGTATGTGATCGTAAAAGATGAAATCAAAACCCTCCATCAACCCGCTACGGTGCGCTGGGTGATGCTTACCCCTGCCGATGTACGAATTGGCACTTCGGGCGAGGCAATCCTTACTCAAAATGGCAAATCGCTGACACTCAAGGTTACGCTCCCCCAAAACATTACCCTCAAAACTTGGCCTACGACTCCCACCCACGACTACGATGCCCCCAACCCTGGCACTACGCTGGTAGGTTTTGAAACTACCCTGCCCGCCAATACCACCCAGACGCTCTCCGTGTCGCTGATACCGCAAGGAGTGGTGGTCAATAAAGACACCCGTATTCCGTCGTTGAAAGACTGGGGTGTGAGAAAATAAGCTAATTGTCAAAGAGGTTTTGGTTTTTTGTAGATTTAGCCTAATACATTGTAAATTAAGTTACTTTATTTTATGCTCACAGAAACCACAGAATTTCACGGAATTTTTCTGTGTACTTCTGTGAGTTCCGTGAGCGTAATAAGTTATACAAACTTAGTTTACAGTGTACTAATCTGTAAAAACTTGATATAGCTATTGAACAAGTGGCTCATTTTCAATACATTTACCAAAAACATTTATCGTTGTGAAACCTCTCCTGCTTTTGATAAGTTTTGTGGTGTACTGCACACAAACCGCTGCCCAAACGTTGCATTTGTTGTTGGTGTCGGATATTGAGAATACCCAAACAGGTATGGCCACCCTTAGCGATGAAGCTAAAGTTTTACAACTCTTCCAGACAGTGGCAAAGGGGATAGGTTTTCAAATCAAAACTACCTATCTCAATCGTGCTGATTTTACACGTGCCGCCGTCCAAAAAACCATCAACAAACTCCCTACTACTTCCAATGACATTATATGTTTTTATTATTTGGGTTTGGGGTATTACCTCCCCAACAACCCAAGCCTTTACCCTTTGCTGCGACTCAAAAATCACCAATCGGCCTCCCTCTCCCTCGATGAGGTAGGCGACCTACTCAATGCCAAAACTGCCCGCCTCCGCTTGGCCTTGGCAGACTGCCGTGAGGCCGCTGTCATGCTCAAAGATACCCAAAGTGCTTTCCCGCCCCCTCCCGCACAGCTTTCTATCAAGTCTGATTTGACACGTCCTTTGCTCAAAGCCCTATTTTTAGATCATTGTGGTCTTATCAAAGCGGCAAGTGCTGCACGAACACAAACCTCCAAAATGATTCAATATGAGGTAGCCTACGTTAATTATAATGTTTTTCCGGTGGTTGTAGTCAGAAAAGATACCGAAACGTATGGATCTGTTTTCACGGGGGCTTTTAGTGAGTCTTTTGATGAATGGCTTTTGAACAGTACAGTAAGAGACATTCAAGAAGCGAATTTTCGACAATTTTTCGGAGGAGTTCAAAACTACATGAACTATCGTTTGCGAACGAAGAGTACGCCACAAAACAAACAAGATTTACAATGGACAGAAGCCCATTGTCAAAGTCCCGCTGCTGCATCAAGTAGAGTGGCTTTTCAGGCCATGAGTGTACGCCCACCTGTGCCTGTGTACCCAGTAGGTAGCAGAGAGATTCAAACTTGCTTTCAGTATCTGACTACCCTCCGAGAAGTATCCCAACGCCAAGCCTATCTTTCCCGCTTACAAGATATTTTTTTGCCGGGGGCTACCGTCATTTTGACCAAGAACAATGGCTTATCGCCTACCGACCCACTTTTCAAAAAACAAGAAAGCCGAATCCCCGCTGAACAATACCTTGCTACACTCCAAAAACCTAATGCCTTTTTGAAGGAAATAAAAATAGGTAACGTACAAAATATGGACGTGTCGGTCTTGGAAATGAATGTTACTGAAATTTGGCAAAAGCTATGAGTAAATCATAATACGGAATATGAGGAAGCTATTACCGACTTTATATCTATACTGCATTTTGTCAAATGTGGGGATTCATGCTCAGGGGCTTAATTTCAATGACTCGCTTTATGTCATCGCCCCACGCAAACAAGTCAATTTCATGGTTCAGGATAGTATCCCGGCCAAAGTAGATTTGAGTATGTATGTGCCATCTGTGCTAAATCAGGGGCGATTGGGTACTTGTGTGGGAGTTTCTACGGCTTACTATATGCGTACTATGCTGGAGGCCATACGCCTCGGTATCACCGACCGTAGTCAGATTGACGATTTGCGTTTTTCGCCTTCCTATCTTTACAACAATATCAAACAACCTCAAGACAGCGACTGCTCACAAGGCAGCGAAATCAACCAAGCCCTCGAATACCTCAAAACACAAGGGGTAGTGCGCTATGTACAGCAGCCCTATCCCCACTGCGAAGCCAACAAATCCATACAGCCAACCCCCGACTCCAAACTGCTGGACTATGTGAGGCTGTTTGGTTTTCTCGACGAATCAGTCAATAAAGTCCTGGCTACCAAAAAAGCCTTGGCCGAAATGACACCCGTAGTCATCGGGATTCAGACGACCCCTTCGATTGATAATTTAGGATTTTGGGGAAGCCTTTGGCGCAAATTTTTACGATTTTTGGGGGTTATCTCTGAAGAAGAAATCAGCCTATGGAAGCCCGAAACCTCCAAACGCCTCCGTGGTGGGCACGCTGTATGCGTAGTAGGCTACGACGATACTAAGTTTGGGGGGGCGTTTCGGGCTGTCAATAGCCGTGGGGCCTATTGGGGTGACGACGGTTTTTTTTGGATACGCTATGCCGACTATCCCCAGCACACCAAGTATGCCTACCAAGCCGTAGTACGCCCCAAAGATGAAGCCGACGACATCGTACTGGCTGCTGACCTGACCATGGAGTTCAATACTTTCACGACCGATAGCGATGTGCCGTTTGTTCGTCAAAATACTCGCCCCGACAGCCTCGGTATGATCGCCTATTCATTGCTACAACCTCAATTGACGGGTACTACTTATCGGTTTAGTGCCTATTTGAGCAAAATGTCGTATCTCTATATTCTCAATGCCAATGCACCACAGCTCTACACCCAGACTATTTATCCACTCACCGATTCGATTAGTACACTCATAGGAGCCAACACCAAAGTAATGCTGCCCGGAGAGCAGTCAAGGCTGACCTACCGACTCAGTGAGCCTACGGGTACAGAGTATCTTTTGTTTTTGTTTTCAGAAATACCACTCGATATTCGATACTACGTGTCTTTGATCAATCAAGGGCAAGGAGGCTTTGTAGGACGTGTGCAAGCAGCCTTTGGGGAGGAATTGATTCCTTACCAAGCGGTCAATTACAAAGAAAAGAAAATAGGTTTTGAATTACGCGGCAAGCACCCCGGCCACATAGTGCCACTTTTGGTGAGTTTTCAGCATCTGCCGCGTCGGCGTTTATTTTGAGGATTTTCTACTACCCATCATGTAGCCTATCACTCCGCCCACTATCAGACCTATGATGAGTGAGATGATGATGTCCAACAAACCGCCTTCGGTATCTATGACCCCTTGGGCGAAAGAAACTTGAGCCAACAACACCAAGGCAAAAGCAAACAAGTGTGAGATTTTCATGAGGGTAGAGTTAAAGGGTTGAAAAACGTTCAAAAATAAACAAATAAATAAGATTATCAATGTCCTGTATGTTTTTTTGCGGCGGTCAGGGGCTTGCGTCCACGCCGTACCGGTAGTCGGGGGATAAGTTTTTCTTTGATCCAATGCGTAAGGTAGTGGTGCATGGGAGCTAAAATAGAAGCCATCAGTACCAATAGCAGCAGCATATACACAGGTGTATGATGCGTAACATGCACAATGACAGGGTGCATCAGGAGATTGATAAACTCAAAAAACAACAACAAAGCCACCAAGCCCAAGGACTCTGTAATACGGGCGTAGTTGCGCCAACGGCTCAATAGCACCACCACTAAAAAAAACAGCACAATAAAGACTGCAATCGCAATAAGTTGGAGATTGTCTTGACGCTCTTTTTCGGCAGTTATTTTGGCATTGGTGATTTCTTGCTGGCGTATTTCCTCGGCAAAACTCAAATTTTGAACCTGCCTTACTTTTTCTTGGTTAAACAGGCTATCTTTGGTCGCAATGGCCAGCTTAAAATATTTGTGGGCTTGCTTGTCGTTGCGTCCTTCGTAGAGTTCAGAAAGTAGTAGGCTGGCATCGTATATATTCTTGGGATTGTTGGCTATTTTGCCCGTTTCGAGCGATTTTTCGGCATAGTGGCGGCAGGAGTCTGGATTGCCCGCTTGCCGAAATACCTGTGCCATTTCAAAATACGTTTGGCTCAAAATACGGGTATCTTCTACTTTTTTGGAATATGGCAAACTCGTGCGGTAGTACTCCAACGAAAGGGGCAACAGCCCCATTCGATAGTGGATATTGCCCAGAGTCATGAGCATCACATTCAGATTAGGGCTTTTGTGTTTAAGAGCCATTTCATAAGCCTGCTGTGTATAAATACGCGCCGAATCCAACTGATTGTTGAGCGCATAAGCCGAGCCGATGTTGTTGAGAGATATTTCAATCAAATTTTCATCATTGATTTGTCGTGCCGTAGCCTTGGCTTTAAAAAAATACTCATTGGCTCGTTTTAAGTCTTTCTGTTCCAAATACAAATTGCCAATATTGTTGAGTGTACGCGCCATGCCGTCCAAATCATCATTGTCCTCTGCAACTTTGAGTGAGCTAAGGTGCATTTCAAGAGATTTGGGGTAGTTGCCCGTAATCCTAAGAATTGTACCGATACGGTTCATTTGTCGAGCAATACCTTTGGAGTACTTATTTTTTTCGGCCAATGTCAGCCCTTCTTGGGCATACTGCATGGCTACGAGTGGTTTTGAGTACATCAACGACCTCGCCAACTGGTCGAGTATCAGCACTCTGCTGCTATCGGGTATGGGCTGCGTCAGCAACCGCTTGAGGCTATCGGTAGAATTGGTTTGAGCGTATATATTGTCGGCCATCAATGAGCTTAAAAACAAAGCCCAAAACAGATATTTAACCTTCTTTGACGAGTCTTTCATAGGAAGTTGGGTAGGCATTTTGATAAACAAAGATAGAAGTTTGTCTGAATGATTGTTAGGAAAATCATTGCAGGAACTTTTAAAAACATCTCTCCAACATCTTCCGCAATATGAAACCCTCCTTTTTTTCTTGTTTATGCTGTCAAATCATGCTGCTATGCTTAGGCTTTAGCATCAATGTTTTGTCGCAGCCTTTTCCACGGAATATCTTAGGCCAAAAGTACTCATTGGCGGAAGTGAAAAGTAAATTGATACCTTTTGGGCAGTTCAAACCCTACCCCAAAACCCCTGCCGAATGGCAAGCTCAAATACCGGATTCTATCAGAACTCGATTGGTCAAAGCAGGCGAGGAGGCACTTTCTTACACTTTTGAGCCAATATCTGCTACTGTATCACTCGATTTTGTGCGTAGCGGCGACCGCGAGCGGCACAGCAAAATCTCATTTGGCAAGCGCAACGCGCTCATGGATTTGGTGTTGGCCGAAAGTATCGAAGACCAAGGCCGCTTTACGGAAGCCATTCTCAATGGCCTCTGGTCTATCTGCGAAGAAAGCTACTGGGGAGTACCTGCCCATATCAGAGGTACGGGTTTGCCCGATGTCGAAGACCCTATCGTGGACTTATTTGATGCCGAAACTGCCAGTGTGGTAGCTTTGACCGATTATTTTGTGGGAGAAAAATTGGATAAAATCAACCCTTTGATTCGCAAAAGAATCTACTACGAAACCAACCGACGGCTTTTTGAACCCATGCTCAAAAACCCCAATCGCTATGGATGGATGAGCAAAACACAGCCCGTCAACAACTGGAACCCGTGGATTATGTCCAACTGGATAACGGCGACTCTGCTACTCGAAAAAGACGAAAATCGGCGCGCTGAGATGTTGCACCAAGCCATGCTCGGTATGGATTTGTACCTCAATGGCCTCGGCGACGACGGCGGCTGCGACGAAGGGCCGAGCTATTGGTTTGCAGCGGGGGCTTGTGTATTCGACTGCTTGGAATGGCTCGAACACGCCTCTAAAGGCTACATTCAGATTTACAACGACCCTCTGATTCGAAAAATGGCTTCCTACGTTTATAAAACCCACGTATCCCACGACTATTTCGTCAATTTTGCCGATGCCGACCCCAAACTCAAACCCGACGGATTGATGCTCTATCGCTTCGGTCAAAAAATCAACGACCCCCAACTCACCGCCTTCGGTGCTTGGGCTTACAAAACATTTCCAGCAGCCGTTTCCAATGGAGGGTTTCATCGAATGCGTAGGGTTTGGAACTTGCTAACTATCAAAAGTATGCAACCCACCCAGCCCTACCAACCTACTGACGACGCTTGGCTGGCGGATATTCAAGTGCTGACGGCACGGTCGGCAGGAGGGTTGTTTTTGGCGACTCACGGCGGCCACAATGCCGAAAGCCACAATCACAACGACGTAGGCGACTTCTTGGTCTATGCCAACGGCGAGCCTGTTATCATAGATGCAGGGCGAGGCAACTACACAGCCCGAACTTTTTCGGCACAACGGTACCAGCTTTGGTTTACACAATCAGAAAACCACAACCTGCCTACTATCAACGGCATCGGCCAAAAAGCTGGACGAGCCTACGAGGCCAAAAATGTCAGTAGTACCATCAACGACAAAGAAGCTACTCTCAAAATGGACATAGCACCCGCTTATCCCAAAGAAGCGGGCATACAGACCTATAACCGCACCGTAAAACTCAACCGCCTCAAAAACCAAGTAGAAATAGCCGACGAGTATTGGCTCGAACAAAAGCCTTCGTCGTTGGTTCATGCTTTTATCACAGTCTGTACTGTAGATTTGGCTTCGGCAGGGAAAATAAGTATTCAAACTACCAATGGACAGCGGTTTATATTGCAGTATGACCCAAAAATTTGGGAAGCTACGCTCGAACAACTCTCTACCGACGGCCCCGAATACCGAAGTTTCAAAACCAAGTGGGACAATCGCCCCGTACAGCGTATCGTATTGAAAAACAAAGTATTGAATCAAAAAGGTAAATATAACTTTGTGCTAACGAGTGCTGCAAAATAGTAGCTTTTATAAATAAAAAATGGGTCTTTAGAGTGAGTCCGAAAAGTCGAAAAACTTTTTTATATTGAGGCAATTGATCTTCGGAAGTCCCGCGTTTTCTAACGTATTTTACCCCATGAGGGGTTGTATATCGGTAGGTGTCGAAAAATATCTTGGCTACCCTGCACCGTAGGTGCTAAACAGCCATTTACATAACATCAGCAAACCATCAAATCTATGGCAAACAGGTATTATGAGAAAAACAAAGAGAAAATTTTACAGAAGCTGAAGGCAAAATATCAAGAGGACAAAGACTTTCGACAAAAGGCTCAAGAAACCTATCGAAGTCGTTACCATACTGACTTGGATTACAGAGATAAGACCCTCCAGCGGGCCAGAAGTCGCTATCATACCGACGAAAATTACCGACAGGCAACCATAGAGCGTTCCAAAGAACGCAACAGAAAAAGGAAAGAAATCAGTAATGAGGCATTACCCAATCATTCTACGGCCTCTTGATACCACTTCTCAAAATTGGCAGGGGGCTGCCATTTGGAGCGCGGTTCGTAGTACTTCCACAGTAATCTTGAGATTCGACGTATCAATACGTAGCCCTCGTTTTGCGAAGTCCAGCTTTCGTCTTGGTTGTTTTTGGTGATGATACAAAATACATATTCGCCACGGGGAGTGTGTACCAGTACCACCTCCGAGCGAGAGCGATTGACGGCCCCACTTTTGGCGGCAAAACGAATATCGGGGGGAAGTTGAGAGAGGGCTTCACCGTCCCAAAATTGCCGTCCCAAATTACGGTACATTCTATCAGAGGCATCAGGGCTTATGGCACGGCCTTGCCGAATCATCACCATCAACTCCGCCATTTCGCGGGGGGTAGTTTGTCCCCAGCCGTAGCGTTTGCGAGCCTCCTCACGTCCGGGTGTTCGCGAATTGACGCGGGTATGCTCAAAGCCATTGGTAGCAAGCCATTCGTTGATCCTTTTGCCCCCTCCTGCCAAGGCTTGGCACCAAAGACTACCGGTGTTGTCGCTCATGGTTTCCATCAACATCACTACTGTACTAAGGCTGATTTTGGCCCCATCGCGCAGCGAGCCTACGATGCCATCGTCGTAGTGGAGAGAGTCGCGGTAGGTGAGGGTAGCGTTGTAGTGGAGTTCTCCTTTCACTATTTTATCAAAAAGCCCGCACATGATAGGCACTTTGATTAAACTGGCCGTAGGGAAAATCGTATCGGCGTTGATGGTAGCTATTTTGTTGGTTTTCAAGTTTTTGACATAAATGCCCACTTCGCCCCGAAATCCTTTCACGGCCTCTTGGAGTTGTTGAGTGAGTTTTTTGTCAATGGTTTGGCAAAAGGAATCATGTATAACACAAAGCGTAAAAATGGTAGCAATAATGAAAATGATATTTTTCATGTAGGTTAGTAGAAAAATGTATTTTTATGATGATTACTCCATAGGTAGTCTAAAACTCCAGCCGCCAGTTCAGCACCGGAATTCGGCCAAGTTGAGTGTCAAATCTAATATTTTTGGTAGAAGAATCATAAACAGCATTGAGTGCGTTGAGGCGATTGAAAATATTTTGTAAATCGAGCGAATAAGTCGAAGTAACCCTGCGGCGGTTGCGGGTAAAACTCATACGGGCATCTACCCGAAAATAATCGGGGAATTGTGCTTCATAAGCGCGCTCTTGGTAGCGTATGGTGGTATTGCGTCGCTGCGATTCGGCCAAGTTGATAGGAGTGTAGCGATTGCCTCCTGCCCATACACTCCGCCCGATAAACGAAAAAATATGGTTGCGCTGCTTGCCCACTTTCCACTCTTTCCCCAGCAAAATATTACTCACAAAATTGCCGTTGAAACGTGTGTTTCGCTCCCTACCATCACGCGGGGTGTACTTGGCTTCATAAAATGAGGCCGTTGCCAAAAAATAAACTCCTTCAGTCAATGATTTCTCGATAGTTAAATCAAGACCATAGTTCCGGCCTGTACCCTCACCAATCAATGAATCGGTGATAAATCCATTCATTAGATTGAGCAGCGACTCGGTGCGGAGAAAAAGATTTCGGGTATTGGGCGGCCCAATGGGTACATTGGCGTGGCGTTGGTAGTAAGTTTCGACTTGAAGTTTCCAGTCGTCTTTGGGGCGAAACTCATAGCCCAGCACTACGTGCGTAGAGCGTGTGAGCGGTAGGTTTCGGTTTACTTGAGCAGTAAGGTTGTCGCCGATGCGTACTTCGGCCATATAAGTAGAGATAGCCTCGATGCGGCTATGAACACCAAAGCCGGCATTGAGCGAATGTTGAGGCTTGAAAGCCCAGCGTAGCCCCGCGCGGGGTTCTATCGCTGCCCGACGATTCAGCAAAAGTGTTGTACCATGTAGCCCCGAATTGAGCGTGAGCGTTGGCGTAATTCGGTATTTCCATTGGGCATAGCCTTGCAGCAAAAATGTTTCACCTTGTTGGTTAAGACGAGTCGTAGTGCGCTGATTGTCAGATGATTGATTGAATAAATCGAATCCTAAGCGGCTCACAATGCTCCCCAAGCGAAGCGAATGTTGGGCGTTGAATTTGTAGTTCCATTGCAACGATACTCGCAGGGCAGTGTTGGTATAGCCTTCTTTGTGGCGGCGGGGTTGCTGGCGGTAACTATTCTCGAAAGTAGTACGACTGGCTGCCCAGCTAACAGTGGCATCGAGAAAAGATTTGTCAGACACAAAGTGTACGAGGTTTAGGCCCATTACGCCACGGTCAGAATGAAAGGCTTCGTCGCGATCGGCACGGGCGCGAATCTGCTGGCTCAATCCACCCATTCCCCAAAATGAGAGAGTAGTTTGTTTACCTATCGGGAAATACAATTTGAAAGCGGCATCTTGAAATTCGGGCGTGGCTGTACCTGCTATGTTGATACCCAAATGCTTGAACGCTGCCAACGTAGAATAGCGGTAATTGGCCAAGTACGACGACTTGCCTTTTTGAGAAAAAGGGCCTTCGGCGGCTATATCTGCCCCCATGACTCCTAACTGTATCGAGTACTCGCGTTTTTCTTGGTTGCCTTTGCGGAGTTTGAGGTCAAATACCCCCGAGGTGGCATTGCCATATTCTGCCGGAAACGCTCCCGTAAAAAAATCGGAAGTACTCAGCATATTGACACTCAATGCACTAATACCACCGCCCGTGGCACCTTCTTCCGAAAAATGGTTGGGATTGGGAATCTCTACTCCCTCCATGCGCCAAAGTACCCCTTTGGGGCTGTTGCCTCTGATGACCAAGCCATTATTGAGGTCGTTGTTGGCAGCTACTCCTGCAAAATTCATGGCCATACGGGCGGGGTCATTGATAGCTGGGCTGAAGCGTTTGAGTTGTTCGACCGAGAAACCTCGTACCGACACCGTGGCCATGTCGTTGAGGGCATTGCCTTGCTGGTTATTTGCTTTGACGGTTAGGGTTTGGAGTGAGTGAATGATTTCACTCAATTTGATATGGAGTTCGATTTCTTTCCCTGAGCCTACTACCAACTCTTGCAAACTACTACTTTCATAGCCTACCATAGTAATCGTCAAAGTATGTCGCCCTACGGGAACGTTGGGGATTCTGAAATAGCCGTCGAAACTGGTGGTAGCTCCCAAAAGGGGGACTGTTCCCATAACTAAGACAGTAGCCCCCACCAGCGGCTGCCGCGATTCGGCATCTACTACCTGCCCTTTCACTGTTTGTGTGAACGTTTGCCCCCATACTTGGCACACCCAACACCCCCATCCCAAAATCAGTAAAATCTGTTTCATGGACGAAAGTTAGGTGATTTTTGGGGACAATTATAAATCACGAAGTTTCGCTTAGCCAATAAGCAGTTTTGATAATGCGTTTGAAACAAAAACTTTTTTACGCATTACTCATACGACCACCGTATCCAAAATCATCTGCCGTACGGCTTGGGCGATACCTTCGGGGTCGAAGCCACACTCGCGGTGGAGTTCGAGTTGCTCGCCATGCTCTACTACTCTGTCGGGGATACCGAGGCGTTTGAGTTTGGCAGTATAGCCATGATCGGCCATGAATTCGAGTACGGCACTTCCCATGCCTCCTTGGATACAGCCATCTTCTACAGTAATGATTCTATCGAAACGTTGGAAAACTTCGTGCAGCAACTCCTCATCGAGGGGTTTAACAAAGCGCAAATCATAATGTGCCACGCTGAGGGCTTCTTTATCGAGCCATTGGCAGGCTTGTAGGGCATAGTTGCCGATGTGGCCAATGGTCAGAATCGCGGCATCGTGGCCATCTTTGATTTTACGTCCTTTACCTATTTCGATTTTTTCGAGGGGAGTACGCCACTCGGGCATTACACCTTCGCCACGAGGATATCGAATCGTGAAGGCTTTCTTTCCATTTTGAGTTTCGGAGAGTTGAGCAGTGTACATTAGATTGCGAAGCTCTTGCTCGTTCATGGGAGAAGCCACAATCATATTCGGAATACAGCGCATATAGGCTAAATCATACGCTCCATGGTGAGTAGGGCCATCAGCCCCTGCAAAACCCGCGCGGTCGAGGCAGAAGATGACGGGAAGTTCCTGTAAGCACACATCGTGAATGACTTGGTCATAAGCACGTTGCATGAATGTACTATAAATATTACAAAACACTACTGACCCTTGCGTAGCCATACCTGCCGAAAACGTAACGGCGTGTTGCTCGGCAATACCTACGTCGAAGGCGCGCTCGGGCATGGCTTTCATCATAATATTGAGCGACGACCCCGACGGCATGGCGGGCGTAACGCCCACAATTTTTGGGTTTTTCTCGGCCAATTCTACAATCGTATGCCCAAACACATCTTGGTACTTGGGCGGCATGGGCTTGTCGGGTATTTTCTTGAAAATCTCGCCAGTGATCTTGTCAAACTTACCCGGGGCATGCCATTTGGTTTGGTCTTTTTCGGCAGGGGCAAAGCCTTTCCCTTTCACAGTTACGCAGTGTAGGAGTTTGGGGCCGGGTATTTCTTTCAAATCTTGCAGTACACTTACCAAATGATCTACGTCGTGGCCATCTATGGGGCCAAAATAGCGTAAATTGAGCGACTCAAAGAGATTACTTTGTTTAAGTAAACTCGCTTTGAGGCCATCTTCGATTCTTGATACTATTTCTCGTGCGCTTTTGCCAAACTGACTCATTTTACCCAGTAGGTTCCAAACTTCTTCTTTGGCACGGTTGTAAGTGCGTGAGGTAGTGATGTCGGTCAAATATTCTTTCAATGCCCCTACATTGGGGTCTATGCTCATGCAGTTGTCGTTGAGAATGATGAGCAGGTTAGTATTGGAGAGTGCGCCTGCATGATTCATGGCTTCAAAAGCCATGCCGCCTGTCATGGCACCATCACCAATGACCGCAATACTATGCTGGTCTAACTTCCCCTCCAGTTGCGCTCCCACAGCCATACCCAGAGCCGCCGAAATCGAAGTAGAGGAATGTCCTACTCCAAAGGCATCATAGGGGCTTTCTTTGCGTTTGGGAAAGCCAGAGATACCTCCATATAGACGATTGGTGTGAAAACGCTCGCGGCGGCCTGTCAATATTTTGTGGCCATAGGCTTGATGCCCCACGTCCCATACAAGTTGGTCAGAAGGGGTATTGAAAACATAATGCAAGGCTACGGTAAGTTCAACTACACCAAGGCTTGCTCCAAAATGCCCCCCACAGACCGATACTAAGTCTATAATGTACTGTCGGAGTTCTTGGCTAACTTGTGGTAGTAGGGAGGTATCCAAAGCCCGCAAATCCTCAGGAGTATGGATTTGGGCAAGCAGTTTTCCTGGAGAAATGAGCATAGTATTGACAATCTAAATAACGAAACGTAACCCTATAACTTCTTTGCCGATGAAAGTGTTCGGCAAAATTACGAAAAAAGAAGGCAGTTACTATTCTAAGTAGTCAACTCTACTGTTGGCTTGCTTGATAGAGTTTTTGTTTTTCGTCGCGAGTGAGGCTTTCATAGCCCGATTTAGAGATTTTATCTAAGATAGCATCTATCTCGTCTTGGTTGGGTATACTGGTCGTGGTACTATGGTCGGGAGTACGTTCAAATCGCCGAGTTTGGGTTGTGGTAGCAGCACGGGTGCGTTGAGGTACTCGTACGGTGGAGTGTTTGGTGAAAAGTCGCTGAAAAAAAGTACTCAAGGCGTAAATGGGCTTGCCCCAGTCATAGCCCGCTCGGAGGGATTTGATAAACCCAAACCCAAGCAATGCACCTGCCAAATGAGCCACGTTGCCACCGGCATTAGGCCCCACCAACTGCGCCATAGAAAGTATAATACAAAAGGCAGCAATATACTTTAGGCGTACCGGGCCAATCAATAGCAGCGAAAAAGTATAGTCGGGTAGGAGTGTAGCCGCTGCCAAAATAATAGCAAAGACTGCCCCCGAAGCTCCTATCAAACCAGTATCAAGATGATTTTGGAAGTAAGGCAAGGTATTGTAGAGCAGCAAAAAAGCCAGTCCCCCTGCCAACCCTCCCAGTATAAAAATGCTGACCAGCCGACGACTGCCGATGTACTCTTCCAACACACGCCCAAACCAATAAAGCGACAGCATGTTGAAAAAAATATGAAATGGACCTTGATGTACAAAAAAATTGGTAATCAGCGTCCAAGGCTTATAAAGGAAGGCCGAAAACTGAGCCGGCAGACGCAGTTGTTGAACAATCCATTCATAAAAAGCAGGGTACTGTCCAAAAGTAAAAACCACATAAAAGACCACCATCGCTACAAACACGATGACGTTCAACAAAATGAGTTTGATGACTGCATTATCAGACTTTGAAAACTCCCTTTTTATGTCTTCCAATATACTGCTCATCTCAATTGCCAGTTTTTTGGATTGAAAATTAGAAAAAAAAGCAGAAACTGCCAAATCAGTACATTCTTCGCAAACGCCAAATTTTCAATAAAATATAGGCAAAAACCATTCCACCCAGATGGGCAAAGTGCGCCACCCCCGAATCTTTGACGTACAGTCCTGAATATAACTCGTAAAGGGCATAAACAGTTACAAAATATTTGGCTTTTATGGGTATCGGAAAAAACAATAGCATCATTTCCATATTGGGAAAGATCAGCCCAAAAGCAGCAATAATGCCAAAAATAGCTCCCGAAGCCCCCAGCATCGGAATACTGATCCGCCGCTGATATACTTCTTTGACAAGTCCTACACTCTCATTGATATACGATGTGTTCTGGGGTTGTTCTTCAAAATTGTTGATAAACTCCAACAACCCACGCTTCATTTCGGGGGCAAAGCGGCTTATAAAATCTAAAAAGGCTTCGGAAGATGGGTATTGAGTGTAAAGAGATACGGCTTGCTGCAACTGCGAGGTTTCATAAAAATTGATACCCGCATACAGTAGTCCTGCGCCAATACCCGTAGTGAAATAAAAAATCAAAAAACGTTTTGTACCCAATACATGCTGCTCCAGCAACGGCCCAAAAAAGAAAAGGCCGAGCATATTGCTAAACAAATGCCCCCCTCCACCATGCAAAAACATATAACTGACAAACTGGTGTGGCATGAATCCATCGCCCATGATAGGATGCAGCGCAAACATCGGCACTAACAAAGGAATAGAACTTTGCAAAAAATAAATAACAACATTGACGATAAGCAGAGTACGAACAACAGGCGTAAGATTGAACATGGCTTAGAGGCTTATTTGAACAAATTGGCTATCTTGTCCAACGTCAAAACTACGAAGGTAGGTTCACCGCTGGGGGTATAATTGGGGTTG
>JBKBKL010000077.1:0-18173 GCA_046294665.1 Runella sp. | reverse complement strand
CCGCATGAATCTCAAATCGCGGCCTGAATGGTTTTTTGACAAAAAATACTTCGGTGGCATCATCTGCGACATCGGCTCACACCAGTTTGACCAGTTTTTGTACTTTACCAACTCCACACAAGCAGAGGTAGTAGCCGCACAAGTAGGCAACACCCATTACCCCCAATACCCTCAATTTGAGGACTTTGGCGATGCTATGGTACGTGGCAATGGTGGCATGGGCTATGTACGCATAGATTGGTTTACGCCCGACGGCCTCAAAACTTGGGGCGATGGCCGACTGACGATTTTGGGGACAGAAGGCTTCATAGAAATCCGAAAAAACATTGACATCGGCAGCAACCGTATCGGTGGCAATCACCTTTTTTTGGTGGACAATAAAGAAACTCGCTACATAGACTGCAAAGACGTAGATCTGCCCTATGGCCGCCAACTTGTGGACGATGTACTCAACCGCACCGAAACGGCCATGACCCAAGCGCATTGTTTATTGGCGACCGAACTGGCCCTCAAAGCCCAAAAAATAGCACAAAAAGTAAGTTTGAAAACTTGATTGAAAACTGAAATGAAACCTCACCTCATCGGCTGGCTGTTGATTTTTCTTGTTTGGCATAAAGACTCAATGCTTTACGCTCAATACAACCTTCCTCTCAAAGCCACCAAAACAGGTTCTAAAATTGACATAAACATCAATGGCAATTTGTTTACGAGTTATATTTTTTCGCAAGAAGAAAAATACCCGTTCTTTTTTCCAGTCAATGGCCACTCCAAAGCCAGCGTTACTTCGATGCGAAATGCCAATTATCCGCACCATAGTTCGTTGTTTTTTGGCTGCGATTTTGTCAATGGCGGCAATTATTGGCAGGAAGGACTCGAACGCGGTCAAATCCTTTCGCTGCGGGCAGACTTGCTACAAGCCGAAGGCGAAAAAGTCATCATCGAAGACGAGTGTATTTGGCGACGACCCAATGCCCCCTCCCCTCTCAAAGATAGCCGACGGATTACGGTTTCGGCACCATCGCAAGATTTGTATCAAATAGACTTCGACATCACGCTCGAAGCACTCATAGACGTAACGATTCAAAAAACCAACCATTCGCTTTTCAGCGGTCGTATAGATGCTGATCTGGCCGTAATCAACGGAGGCACCATGATCAACTCTAACGGCGAAAAAGGCGAAAAAGAAACTTTCGGCAAACGCGCCGCTTGGATGGATTTTTATGGCAAGCGTGGCAACGGCATCGAAGGTATGGCCATTCTCCAGCACCCTTCCAATGCGTGGTATCCGGCCCCTTGGTTTACACGCGACTATGGCTTTTTTTCGCCTACGCCCATGTTTTGGCCACAAGACGAAAAAGTGGGTACAGTCCTCAACAAAGGGCAAACCATTCGGCTACGTTATCGTGTACTCGTTCACGCCGGCGACCACCTAATGGCCAATATTGCCGAGCAATTTGAAAAATATAAATCAAGTTTTTAGGCCATTTTTGTTTCATACAGATGGGTATAGGTTTTTTCGCACAGATGCTCACTGAATAGCAGGTAATCTGCCCCTTTAGGGGTTTAATATAGGTAGCAAACCAAAAAGATTTTAGTTGATTGCGCCGTAGGTGCTCAACCGTTCTCTCAAATATTTACAAAAAATAAACTTATGAAACGCCGCGACTTTCTCCAACAATCTGCCATAGCCGCTATCGGGATTCCTACGATAGTACCCGCTTCTGTACTGGGCAAAAATGCCCCCAGCAACAAAATTAATATAGCCCAAATAGGCTGTGGGCGTATAGCTCGTGAGCATGATTTGCCCGGCACGATGCAGCATGAGGTAGCGCGCGTCATAGCTGCTTGCGATGTAGATCGCAACCGACTCGTGGAGGGCAAACAATTTATTGAAGCATATTATGCCAAAAAAACAGGCAACGATAAGTACGTGGACGTAAAAATGTACGACGACTACCGCGAAATGCTCCTCAACAAAGACATTGATGCGGTACTCATTTCTACGCCCGACCATTGGCACGCCCAACCTGCTATCGAAGCCGCTTTGACCAAAAAACACGTTTATCTCCAAAAGCCTACGTCGCTTACCATAGCCGAAGGTCGTCAGCTTTGTGATATTATCAAAAAAACAGGCATTGTCTTTCAGACGGGTACACAGCAGCGGTCGTCGTCGCAGTTTCGGATAGCTGCCGAGTTGGTGCGCAATGGCCGCATCGGCAAGCTCCACACTGTCAAAATCGGTCTTCCGGGTGATCCAGCCGGCCCTGCTGCTCCCGAAATGCCCATCCCCAAAGGCTTCAACTACGACGCTTGGCTTGGTTCTACCCCTTACGTTCCTTACACTGAAATTGGCGTACACCCCCAAAAAGGCTACAGTCGCCCGGGCTGGTTGAGGGTAGAGCAATATGGCGCAGGAATGATCACAGGCTGGGGGCAGCACCACTACGACTCTGCTGCTTGGGGTATGGACACCGAGCTTACAGGGCCTGTTTCGGTGCAAGCCACCGCAGAGTTTCCTAAGTCAGGGCTTTGGAATGTCCACGGCGATTTTATGGCCAAAGCCGAATACGCCAACGGCATCACGATGTACACCAGTGGAGGTTTCCCGAATGGTATCCGCTACGAAGGCACCGACGGCTGGATTTGGGTATCTCGCGGCGACTACCAAGCCTCTGCCAGCGACCCCGTAGCACGCCAGCAAAGCAGCAAAGCCTTAGATGCCAGCGACCCCAAGATACTGACATCGGTCATCGGTGAAAACGAACTCAAACTCCAAGTCAGCAAAGAACACCATCTCAACTGGCTCGAAGGCATCATCAATGGTACGCCTGTACTCTCCCCTGCCGAAATAGGGCATCGTGCTTGTACAGTCTGTTTGATTACACATATTGCCATGAAGTTGGAACGAAAACTCTACTGGGACCCCGCCAAAGAGCGTTTCAAAAACGATGACGAAGCCAACAAAATGCTAAGTCGCTCCCAAAGAAAACCTTACGGAACGAATTACGTTAAACTATAATCCACTCCCCATGATAAAAAATTGTTTTCCCATCAGTTTAGGTTTATTGTTTGCACTACCCATGTTTGCCCAAAACAATACCCAAACACGCCTCATTACCTTAGATCCGGGGCATTTTCACGCGGCATTGGTTCAAAAAACCATGCTACCCAATCTCTCGCCAACAGTCTATGTCTATGCCCCTGACGGCGACGACCTCAACGAACACCTCAAACGCATCGAAAGCTACAACAACCGCTCCCAAAACCCCACCCAATGGAAAGAAGAAGTGTATCGTGGCGATGATTTTTTCCAACGAATGATCACCGAGAAAAAGGGCGATGTAGTGGTCATGGCTGGCAACAACGGCAAAAAAACAGAGTACATCTACCAAACCGTAGCCAACAAAATGCACGTACTGGCCGATAAACCCATGTGCATAGATGCCAAAGGCTACCAAACCCTCAAAAAAGCCTTTGCTACTGCCCAAAAAAACAATGTTCTCCTCTACGACATCATGACAGAGAGGTCAGAAATCACTACTTTACTCCAGCGTGAGCTTTCTCAAATACCTTCCATTTTTGGACAATTAGAAAAAGGCTCACTCCAAAACCCCGCCGTAGTCAAAGAAAGTGTGCATCATTTTTTCAAGTATGTATCGGGCGCACCGCTCAAACGCCCCGCATGGTTTATGGACGTAGCCCAGCAAGGCGAGGGCATCGTGGACGTAACCACCCACTTGGTGGACTTGGTACAGTGGGCGGCTTTCCCTGACAAAATTTTAAATACCACCGATGCCCGACTTTTATCAGCCAAACGCTGGCCTACGACCATGACTCCCAAGGAGTTTGAGGGAGTTACAGGCTTGAGTTCTTTTCCCGACTATCTCCAAAAAGACCTAAAAGACGATGTACTGAATGTGTTTGCCAATGGCGAAATAGACTATACCCTCAAGGGGGTTCATGCCAAAGTGAAAGTACTCTGGAACTACAGCATACCCGAAGGAGGTGACACCCACTACTCTATCATGCGGGGTACAAAGGCAAACCTCGAAATCCGTCAAGGCAAGGCCGAAAAATTCATACCCCAACTTTACATCAAACCCCTTCGAGTATCTGATGCGGAGATACAAGCAGCTTTTGCACCTTTACAAAAAAAATACGAAGGCATCATGCTCCAAAAGCAAGGCAATGAGTGGCTGGTCGTTATACCAGACCGCTACCGCACAGGCCACGAGGCGCATTTTGGCGAAGTGCTGGAGCGTTTTTTAGAATATAAAGCCGCCAATTGCCTCCCCGCTTGGGAAGTGCCTAATATGCTCGTCAAATACCACATCACAACACAAGCCCTCGAAATGGCCAAAAAGCAAAAATAGCGTACCTTTACCGCCAAGTTTTCACGCCTCAAACAAACAAATGGCTTCTCTATGCAAAAAGGATTGGTGGTACGCTCTACAGGCTCTTGGTATGATGTACGCGATGCCGACGGTGCAGTGTGGCAATGCCGCCTCAAGGGTAAATTCAAAATCAAAGGTCTGAAAGTAACCAACCCTATCGCCGTAGGCGACTGGGTACAGTGGGAAATCGAAGGCCAAGAAGCCCATACAGGCATCATCACCGACATCGAACCCCGCGAAAATTATATCACGCGGGCTTCGGTGCATAAAACTGCACATGCACACATTTTGGCCGCCAATGTAGATCAACTCTTGGTCATCGCTACGCTTACTTTTCCGCGTACTTCGCTGGGGTTCATAGATCGCCTGCTTGTTACGGCCGAGTCGTTTCGGATACCGAGTTTGATTGTATTCAATAAGCAAGATTTGTTCGACGATTATCTCAAAGCCTCCCAACAAGAAGCTATCGAAACCTACCAAAACATTGGCTATCAATGTCTTATCACCTCTACCGTAACAGGCGAAGGTATCGAAGTCTTTCAGCGAGCCTTAGACAAAAAGGTATCGCTACTATCGGGACATTCGGGCGTGGGCAAGTCGTCGTTACTCAATGCCATAGCTCCCGACCTCAACCTTCGTACCAAAGAGGTTTCGACTTTTGCCAACAAAGGTGTACATACCACCACCTTTGCCGAGATGTTTGAGATAAGCCCCGATACATTCATCATAGACTCTCCCGGCATCAAAGAATTGGGACTTATCGAAATCGAAAAAGAAGAAATAGGGCATTATTTCCCCGAAATGCGCGAGCTTTTGGGCGAATGTCGGTTCAACAACTGCCTCCACATAGACGAACCCCGCTGCGCCGTCAAAGCCGCCGTAGAAGCTGGCGACATCGCCCTTAGCCGCTACGAAAGCTACCTTAGCATGGTATTGGGCGAGGATAACCGCCGGTAGGACATTTCAAATCGCCTTAGAAAACACCCGTTCGTGTGGGGCTTCGCCATTAGCCAAATATTCATCGAAAATCATGCTGATATTGCGTACAAAAGGCCGGCCTTGCGAGAGGATTCGCAAACTCGTATCATCAAAAACCAAAAGCCCGTCAGCAGCAAACTGACGCAGTTGGTCGAAAATAATGGAACGTTGCTTTTCACTAAAAATTTCGGGAGTCCAGTGGGTTTCAAACAGACACATCAAATCAAGAATCATTTGTCTGATTTTGAGGTCGGTATCCGACAAAACGTGTCCTTTGAGCAGAGGAAGTATGCCTTGTTTGGTCAGATGGATATATTCGTCCACGTCTTTGGTATTTTGGGCAAAAACCCGCCAAGAATCGCCGATAGAAGAAACTCCCAGCCCAATCAATAGGCGTGTAGGTTGTGGGGTATAGCCCATAAAATTGCGATGCAGGCATCTATTTTCTAAGGCTTCAAAAAGGCGGTCATTGGGTAAGGCAAAATGATCCATACCGATTTCGCGGTAGCCTGCTTGCTCAAATGTCTGCCGTGCCATCTCATAAAATGTTCTTTTTTGTGATGCTGTGGGTAGGTTGTTCTCATCGAAGCCCCGTTGCCCATTACCCTTGAGCCACGGCACGTGTGCATAGCTGTATAGCGAAAGCCTATCAGGGCGGAGTGCCAACGTAGTCTTGATGGTATTTTGGAAACCCTCTGCCGTCTGAAAAGGAAGCCCCACTACCAAATCATGGCTTACCGAAGTATAGCCTATTTGACGCGCTTTGGCGGTGATTTTGGCTACCTGTTGGGGAGTCTGAATACGCTTGATCGCCAACTGTACTATCGGGTCGTAGTCTTGAACCCCAAAACTCACACGCCTGAAGCCCAACTCATATAAAACCTTCAAATGCTCCTCAGTGGTACTTTGGGGGTGGCCTTCAAAACTAAACTCCGCATTGGCTGCTATACTTGCCCCCGCCAATAGCCCTTCAACCAACTTTTGTAAATTTTGAGGAGAAAAAAAGGTAGGTGTTCCGCCTCCAAGGTGTAGCTCGGCGATATGTGGTGTGCGTTTGAAAAGTTGGCGATAGATACGCCATTCATTCAAGACGGCTTCGATGTAGGGTTCTTCTACACCATGATTGTGTGTGATACGCTTATGACAAGCACAGAAGGTACACATACTCTCACAATAGGGCAGATGCACGTACAAACTTACGCCCCCTGTTGGCTCATCTTGCTGGGCTTGTAGGATACTCTTACGCCATGCTTGCTCGGAGAAAGTAGCTGTATTCCAAAAGGGTACCGTAGGGTAGCTCGTATATCGAGGCGCGGCTACGTTGTATTTTTCGACCAAAGGTTGTGTTGTCATAGCATCAAAAATTGAAATTTTGGACAGAGAACATACAAAACACGCAAAAGACAAATAGGCAAAACATGACAAAAGTCAGCTGTGAAGCCAACTTTTGTCAGTACGTTTTTGATTGATAAAAATCAGTTTTGTAACTCACAAAAAACATCGCTTGGCGATACGTATCATAGCTATTTTTGAAGCGCGAAAAGAAATCTACTGTTTTGACCAAACCGCAAAGTTTTAAGAATATGCTCCCCCCTTCGCTTTCATCTTCGGTAGTCATCATCTCGTTTTATGAAAAAAACAAACGAGAACAACTTGCCTTTGTGGAGCGTGTCAAATCCTTACTTGCAGCCCCTGTTAAATTTATACCTATTGAGGCACATACCAACCCCGAAGTAGCCAATAGCTTTGGAGTTACTTCGGAGCAGTTGCCTTTATTTATTGAAATCATTAATGGAAAAGAAACCTGGCGACAATCGGGGAAAGACTTAGAACAAGGTTTGCTTGAGCGAATAGGTACGTATGTACCATTGTTCGAGTCGTCGTAAAACGACGCTTTTCACCCTCTGATTTTACTCAACTTCAGTTCATCAAGCAGGACAATCTCTCCCCCACGGGTTTCGATGAGTCGTTCGGATTTGAAATCGCTCAAGGTACGAATCAGCGACTCGGTGGCAGTACCTACCATCGAGGCCAAATCTTCGCGGGAGATTTTGATGGAAAAGGGCGCGCTGGAGTCGGATTTGAATTTTTGAGAAAGAGCCAACAGCGCATCAGCCGTGCGGCGTCGAATGGAGTTGTAGGCCATCTGTGCCAACTGCCGCTCACGCTCTTGCACATCGTTGGCCAAGAGTTTGATGAATTTGCGAGCCACTTCTTGATTGCGAGTGAGCAACTCCAAAAATTCATAACGTGGTATGGTCAAGACTTCGGCATCTTCGAGTGCTTCGGCGGCTTCTTGGTACTCGGTATCTTCGATGAGGGCCGCATACCCAAAAAACTGCCCCGGAGCATAGAGTGCCGTAGTGAAGGCTTTGCCGTCGCGGTTGAGTTGAAAGAGCCTTACCCTTCCCGACACCAAATAAAAACATTTGATGGGGTCTTCGCCTTCGTGATAAATCAGTTGCTTTTTTTTGTAATGATAAGGCTTGCGTTGTTGTGAGAGGATTTGTGCCAAATCGGTGGTTTGGCGTGCTTCGTTATAGAAATTATCTAAAGATTCTTTGGGGTTTTGGCGCGAAAGCAAGGCTACTTTCTGCAATCGCCGCTCGATGGCATTGAGCAATTCGACTTCTTGAAAAGGCTTCGTCAGGTAGTCGTCGGCTCCCATTTCCATACCTTTTCTGAAATCGGTGCGCTCGGTTTTGGCTGTCAAAAAAATGAACGGAATGGTTTGTAAATCAGCATTTTGGCTAAATATATGCAATACCCCCCAGCCGTCGAGTACAGGCATCATGATGTCGCAGATGACCAAATCTGGCTTATTTTCTTGGGCTTTTTCTACGCCTATTTTACCGTTTTCGGCAGTATCAACCTCATAGCCGGCCAATTCGAGCAGTTCGGCGGTTGTTTCTCTAATATCGTCAGAATCTTCGATAAGCAAGATTTTTTTCATGGGCTATTGAATGTTTAAGGTTGATGATGACTCAAAAACAATCGTTACGGTAGTACCTTCATTGAGTTGGCTTTTGATCGTTACTTGGCCATTGAGCAGTTCGGTATAACGCCCCACGATATGAAGCCCCAGCCCCGTTCCTTGCACATTCGTAACATTGCCTCCTCTGAAAAACCGTTCAAACAAATGCTTTTGGTCTTCTTCCGAAATACCAATCCCTTGATCTATCACTTGGAGCGTCAAGGAATTATCGAGGAGGTTGGTTTTGACCAATACTTCGCTTCCTTCGGGCGAAAACTTACAAGCGTTGGACACCAAGTTGATGATGATTTTACGAAGCAGGGAGGGGTCAGAAAAATATTCTTGGCGGCCGGTATGCTGACAAATGAGTTTTTGGTGAGGTTTTAGGATAGATTGTAGGTCTAATTCTACCTCCGAAAGCAGTTCCGTCAAACTGAACTCCACTCGCCGCGCTTCTATTTTTCCTTCTTCGAGTTTACCCACCGACAAAAACTCCTCCAAAATATCGGTCAAATTGCCTACGGCTGTTTTGATACGTCGAAGGTGCCGCTCGCGTTTGGGTTGATCGGCTTCGCTGATATACTTTTCGATGAGTTGTGCTGCCGAGAGAATACTGGTCAAAGGTGTGCGAAACTCGTGCGATGCCATCGAAACAAAGCGAGATTTGAGTTCGCCCAGTTCTTTCTCCCGTTCGAGAGCTTCTTCGAGGGCTTGCTTGGAGGCTTCGAGGCGTTCGAGGGTTTCGATGAGTGCCTTGGTACGATTGATGACCTCTTTTTCGAGGTTTTGGTTGAGTTTTTCGATTTGGTTTTTTTGCTCTATGAGCGCAGACTCAGCCTCTTTTTGGCGTGTGGTATCATTGACGAAAGCAATAAAATAGGGCAAATGGCCTTGTACAAAAAAACTAAGGCTGATTTCGACCGGGAATGTTGAGCCGTCTTTACGTTGGGCTTTGAGGTCAAGTCCTACCCCCATAGGTCGGATTTGAGGATTGGCCACATAATTTTTTCGGTACTGCTTGTGCTTATGGCGTATATCGTCGGGTACTAAGGATTCGATACTTTTGCCTTCGAGTTCGTTTCGGCCATAGCCAAAAAGTCTTTCGGCAAAATAATTGACCCGTTGAATGATCCCCTCTTGATTGACCAGCACAATCCCCATGGCAGCATATTTGAACAATGCCTCAAAAGGAGTGTCTTCGGAGGGTTCTTCAAAGTGATAATGGGTATCCAAAAAAGGAGACATGTAAAGGGTCATTGGTGTCTGCAAATGTAATAAAATTCAACGTTGGGGAGTGGAATGACAAACGCTCACTTGCCCTTCGGAAAGCCCTTCAGTAGCATGAGGACTTAGGTAGGGAATCCCCAGATTAAGACCTCGTATAATCAAAAAAACAGCCAAAACTATCTGATAAACAGGCAAAACCCGATGTAGCCGCCGCCGGAGGTTTAAAGTCAAAAAACGATTCAAAAGCCCTACTGCAATCAGTAGGGGGGCAGTGCCTACACCGAAAAAAATCATAAATAGCACTGCTTTTTGCCATGACCCCGTAGCCACAGCCCCCGTCAATGCCACATAGACCATACCACAAGGCAGGAGTCCGTTGAGTAGGCCGGCGCCAAAGAAACCTCTCAAACCCGGACGCTCAAAAAAACGACGGCTGTATTTTCCAATCCAACTTCCTACCAAATGATGACCCGACGAATACGGCAGCAGTATCAAAAGCAAAAGAATGACCCCTGCCAAAATCGAAATCTTTTGCTGAAGTCCTGCCCAAAAAAGTTGCTCACTAACTAAACCAAAGGCCACTCCAAGCGCAGCGTAAGATAAAATACGTCCGAACGTATAGACCAAACGTTTGATCAGTACTTGATGCTGACCTACGGGCAATGCCAACGCCAGCGGCCCGCACATTCCGACACAGTGCAGACTTCCTACCAAGCCAGTGATGAAGGCTATGAAAAGCATTTTTATATATCAATCGTTTGTTCTGAAAAGTATTCGCGTGAATTGTCTTTCCAAGTCATTTGAATTTTCCATCGGCCTTTGGCTAAAGCACGTGTAGAAAAGCTAAAAATTGGGTCTGATGAAGGCTTGATAGGCAACCGAAAGTCAAGGTTTCGGTCGCTGGGTCTGAAAAATACGATTTGGCCAGATTCAATAGATGTTGGGAAATGAAATTGTAGTTCTTGTTTGGCGGCATCGAAACCCACCACTTTGAGTTGAGCGGCATTGTTTTGCTGCTCAATGTGCGTATCGAAAGCTACCCCACGCTGGTAGTAGTCGTCGCTGACCAAGTCCACCTTGGCCGTAATCATTTTGTAGGCAAGGGCAGCAATAAAACTTACAAAAAGTACGAATGAGAGTATGATAGCTTTTGACCAAGGCATGAGTATTGAGTGGTTAGGTTGTTGATAATTATGGTGCTAAAAACGTCGTTTTGAGAGTCTGCTGATGTTGGTTGTTGATCCAAACTTCTACCTCTATGGGTTGTGATCCTGTCCGAATTTCTCGACGAGGTTTATCAACAAAGAAAGTCAAGTTTCCTACTTCCGAAGGCTCGATTTTGGTAGCTTGCCCTACGATTCGTACCTCCCCATTTTGCTGCTTGTTCATTTTTAGCTGTGGGGTTACTTCATCGGAAGTTTTATTGACAATTTGCAGATGGTACAAGTTGGACACCTTTCCGTCAGTTTGGATTTGGTAAGTCAAGCCGGGGGCGCGTAGAAGTGTCATTTCGTAGTCGTTGCGAGTAAGCAATAAAAAGGCCAACACACTTAACAAAGCAGCCAGTACAGCCGTATAGGCCATGACACGAGTCGAGAAAATATTACGTTGGCCGTTGGCAATACCATCGAGCGAGTCGTAGCGTATGAGTCCACGCGGACGTTGGATTTTGTCCATTACATGATCGCAGGCATCAATACAAGCCGTACAGCCAATGCACTCCAACTGCGTGCCGTTGCGAATATCTATACCCGTAGGACAAACTTGTACACAAATCCCGCAGTCAATACAATCTCCTTTTGAAGGAGCTATTTCCCTTTGCTTTGATTTTTTACCACGTGGTTCGCCTCGTACCCAATCGTAAGCTACCACCATAGATTTTTTGTCTAACAAAACGCCTTGCAATCTTCCATACGGACACACGACTATACAAACCAACTCACGAAAACGAGCAAATACAAAATAAAACACGGAGGTAAAAATGAGTAAACTTAGCAGTTTACCCCAGTGCAGCCAAAGCGGCTCACCGATGATACGAATCAGTTCGTCTTTCCCGATCAGATAGGCCAAAAAAGTATTGGCTATCAGAAACGATACCGCGAAGAATATACTGTGCTTGAGTGCTTTTTTGCGAAATTTTTCCCAGTTGAGCGGCATGGCATCGAGGCGACGTTGGGCATTGTGGTCGCCCTCGATGAGGTTTTCGATTTTACGAAACACCATCTCCATAAAAATAGTCTGCGGGCAAGCCCAGCCACACCAGACTCGCCCATAGACTACCGTAAACAAAATGATAAAAACCATGAAAGTAATCAGCCCAATAGCTACCAAATGGAAATCTTGAGGAAAAAATGTAACTCCAAAAATGATGAATTTACGCTCAAGTATATTGAAGAGGAAGGCTTGCTTTTCGTTGATTTTGAGCCATGGAAGGCCAAACAATACCCCCAGCAATACCCATGCTACGGCAGTACGTAATTTATAAAACTGCCCAACTTCGATACGAGGATATATCCATATACGTTTACCAGTTTCGGTTACGTTGGATAGCGTATCGCGGAAATCGTCGGTATGGATTTGTGGAGCTTTCATGGTGATTATCCTTTGATTGTTATTGATTCATTGCAGTTTCTTTACCCTCTGTTGTGTTTTCATTTTTGACCAGCGTTCCTTGAGGTTCTTTGGCATTGGGAGGATTGGTGCCTTGCAACGTCAATATGAAGCTACTTACTCGCTGAATTTGGAGAGGATTGAGCGAACTCTTCCATGCAATCATACCTTTTTCGGGAACTCCTTCCGTAATTGTATGAAATACTTCTTTGAGGCTTCCTCCATGTAGCCAATAGGGGTCGGTAAGGTTGGGGCCTACTCCCCCTTCGCCTTTTTGGCCATGGCAAGCGGCACAGCTTTGCGTATATACTTTTTGGCCTTCGGCCAACGCATTGGCATCGGTCAGTAGAGTTACGTTGTTTTCGTTGATGGCATTGGCTGCTTTTTTGAGGTAGTCTTCACGCACTTTTTCGGCTATGGCTACTTCTTGATTATATTCATTAAGCATGGTTTGACCATCGCCTATTACATGATAAATAATGCCGTAAATCACAGAAAAGACGATAGTGCCATAAAACAAAAACATAAACCACGGCGGCGTTGAGTTTTTCAATTCTCTGATACCATCGTAAGCATGGGCCATCTGGAGGTCTTTCTCTTGAGAAAGTGGCTTTAGGTCAATGAACCTATCCCACCACGAACGACGTGGCTGGGAGGTAGTTTCTTGAGCCGGGCTGGTGATACGCTTCAATGTAAAATAAAGCTGTATCGTTACGGCAAGAAGTGCCAATGTACCAAAAGCAACGGCTATCAGCACCACCAGCAAAAAAAGTTCTTGGGATTCGATCGGCTTTGTCATAATCAATTCAGATTTAGAGGGTTAATGATTTTTTCTTCGGCCACACTGCCATCGGATTCGAGCGGTAGCTCACTCATGCGTTTGAGATAGGTTTTGTCTGCGATGATGAGATAAATCGTTACCGCTACAAAAAAGATAATGAAGATGAGCATAGATGTAATCATCGGTACATCGGCTCCTGCTACGTTTTGTATGAATTGTTTGAACATTTTAGTCTTGATTTTTTAGATTTTTGAATCTTGAGCCTTGAAAAAGTGGCTTTAATTCTAATGCCTATCCAAAACTCAATTTTGTTTTTTGATGTCTGTACCGAGGCGTTGGAGATAGGCTATCATGGCGATGATCTCGCGGTCAGCTTCTATTTTTACCCCTTCTTTGGTTAAGTTGTCCGCTATTTTCTGTGCTTGGTCTTTGGCATTTTGTGCTGCCCTGTCCACATCATACGAAGAGTAAGGCACGCCCAATGTTTGCATAGCTTTCAGTTTACTGGAGGTTTGACTCAAATCGAGTTTTTGGTCTTTGAGCCAATCGTATTTGGGCATGATAGACCCCGGACTCATACTGGTAGGCTCTATCAAGTGATAGTACTGCCACGAATCGGGGTATTTGCCGCCCTCACGGTGCAAGTCAGGCCCGGTACGCTTACTACCCCACAAGAAGGGGTGATCATAGACAAACTCGCCTGCCTTGGAATACTCGCCGTAGCGTTCGGTTTCGGAGCGGAAAGGACGCACCAACTGCGAGTGGCAACTCACGCAGCCCTCTCTGATGTACAAGTCGCGGCCTTCGAGTTCGAGGGCGGTGTAGGGTTGTACGGCAGCTATGGTCGGCACGTTTGATTCGACCATGAAAGTAGGCACCAACTCTATGACAGAACCAATGACCACCGCCACCAGCGACAGCACCAGCAATGGCATGGGTTTACGCTCCAGCCAGCGATGCCAAAAACGGTCTTCTTCGTGTTCGATTACAAATTTTTTGGGGAGAGCGGGTGCTTCTGCTTTTTCGTTGGCTACCAGAGAGCCTTGAGCTGCTGTTTTGAAGATATTGTAAGCTCCGATGATCGCTCCCACAAGATACAGTGTTCCACCAAAAGCCCGCATCATGTACATCGGGATAATCTGCACGACAGTTTCGAGGAAGTTGCCATATTTGAGTGTTCCTTCTGCCGTAAACTCTTTCCACATCATGCCTTGTGTGAAGCCCGAAATATACATCGGAATAGCCCAAAACAATATCCCCAATGTACCCAACCAAAAGTGAACATTGACTAAGCGTTTGGAGTGTAATTGTGTATTATAAATTTTGGGTATAATGTAATACATCATCGCAAACGACAGGAACCCATTCCAGCCCAATGCCCCTACGTGTACGTGGGCAGGTACCCAGTCAGTAAAGTGGGCGATGGCGTTGATATTTTTGAGCGAAAGCATTGGCCCTTCAAAGGTAGCCATACCATAGGCCGTAACCCCTACGACCATCATTTTGAGGCGACCGTCCTCGCGTACTTTGTCCCAAGCACCACGTAAAGTAAGCAAGCCATTGATCATACCTCCCCAAGAGGGCGCAATAAGCATCACTGAGAATACTGTACCCAGCGACTGCGCCCAATCGGGAAGACTACTGTACAATAGATGGTGTGGACCTGCCCAAATGTAGATAAAAATCAAAGTCCAAAAGTGCAAAACAGATAACCGATAAGAATAAACCGGACGATTGGCCATCTTAGGTAGATAATAATACATCAGCCCCAAAAAAGGAGTTGTCAAGAAAAAGGCGACAGCATTGTGGCCATACCACCATTGCACCAACGCATCTTGCACACCCGCATAGAGTGAATAGCTTTTGAGGAAACTCACAGGGATTTCGAGCGAATTGACGATATGGAGCATGGCTACCGTAACAAACGTAGCTATGTAAAACCATATCGCGACGTAGATATGCCGCTCGCGGCGTTTGATGATAGTACCCATCATATTGATACCAAACACCACCCATACCAGCGCAATGGCTATATCAATAGGCCATTCGAGTTCGGCATACTCTTTGGAAGTGGTAATTCCCAACGGAAGTGTAGCCACCGCACTCAAGATGATCAACTGCCAGCCCCAAAAGTGAATTTTGGAGAGCCAATCGTTGAACATTCGAGCTTTGCAGAGGCGTTGGAGCGAATAATAAATCCCTGCAAAGATGGCATTGCCGACAAACGCAAAAATGACACCGTTGGTGTGTAAAGGTCTTAGCCGCCCAAAAGTGCCATATTGTGTAACATTGGCTGAGGGCCAAAACAATTGGGTGGCGATGATTACCCCCACCAAAAGCCCAATCACGGCCCAAATGATAGTGGCAAAGGCAAAATTTCGTACGATTTGATTGTCGTACTCAAATTTCTCAAGGTTCGGGCCAGAAACTCGATACTCTTCGATATTGGTAACTGCTTGCATAGTTTATAAAATTTGGAAGGTTGATTTATTTGGTTTCGTCTGTTAGGATTCTGATAGAAGGCGTATGTAAATCATCATTTTGGCCGTTTCGCATAGACCACAAAAACGCCCCCAGAAATCCTAACGCCATACAAAGGCTCACTCCGATCATGAAAAAGATGACGTACATATTGAGCTTTGGGGTTTTATTTTTCACTTTTTACTTTAAAGACCAAAACTGGCTGGGTGGCTTCTTGCACAAAATGCTTGCTGATACTTTTGAGGAATAAGTTTTCCCAAAAACCACGCTCGGTGCGCATCACCGCCAATAAATCGGGCTTTTGATTTTTGAGATAAGTTTTCAGCCCCCCTGTGATAGTCCGCCGATTGAGGTTTTTGACTGTTACGTTCTCATTCTTAAAAGTTTGACGTAGTTCTTTGAGCGTATCTTCCAGTTCAGTTCCTATCGTGAGTGCATCGTCAGGTCTGATGTGTACTACCGTAAGTCTTGCACCAAGTGGGCGGAGTATGGGCAAGATAGTATTGATTTCGGCTACTTCATCTCCTCTGAAATCACTGGCATAAATGACGTATTTGGGAGGGGTCAGCGGCGTGTTGGAAGGAACCACCCATACCGGACAGGCCGCTTTCTCCATGATGTGCTGGGCATTGGTACCCAGCCACCGATCTATCCAAGTACTGGCTCCACGTGTACCCATAACTATCATGGCTACGTCGGTATTTTCGGCATAATTCAGAATATGCTCGACCAGAAACCCAGATAGTACTTTAGTTTCAATGCGTCGAGCATCAATATTGGCCTCGTTTGCGAGTTTTTGTTTGAATTTGGCCATACTGTCGTCGGCATCATGTTGCTGACGGTTGATTTCGGCCTCTATGAATGAACTATGAGGAATTTCGCTGACGATATGTAACGTAAACACATGCACCAAGCGCAATCCCATATCGTATTGCTGGGCTAAAACGGCTGCATATTTGGCCGCATGAAAAGCGTTTTCACTAAAATCTGTGGGCACCAAAATAGTTTTCATAAGTCGGATTGGATAGGGGGTTTTGGTATCTATCGCATTTCAAAATTGGCACAAATGAGGCGGCTTGACTATGATAGCCCTCAGACCTAAACCAAAAGAATATTGGCTTCAAAACTGACAAAAATCAGTATTTAGCTCTCCATACCATGCCCAAAGACGCAATCGCTACGAGGGTGATGGAGTTGAGGGGCATGAGGATAGCAGCGATGATAGGAGAAAGATCACCTTGAAGGGCAAAATACAACCCCACAAAATTATAAAAGAGAGAAAATAGATAGCTAAACCGAATCAGACGCAAGGCATAACGACTGTATCCCAAAAACTTAGGAAGTTGGGGGAGTTGATTTCCTTCCAAAATGGCATCGCTCGATGGCGTAAACTGCAAGGTGTTTTCGGTCAAAGCAATACCTACATCAGCTTGTTTGAGTGCACCAGCATCGTTGAGGCCATCGCCTATCATGGCTACTTTTGCGCCTTGTTCCTGGAGTTTTTTGACAAAGTTGAGTTTGTCTTGAGGCGAGCAGTTGAAACGCATTTTGTCGGCTTCAAACCAGCGGCTCAATTTGGGCTTTTCTGATTCATTATCGCCTGACAACAAGTAGATTTGATAATTTTTGTGAAGCGCAGCCAGCATTTCGTCAAGCCCCTCTCGGTAGCGATTGGGTACGACAAAATAGCCACGAATCTTGCCATTGATTTCCAAAAACGAAACACTCCCATTTTGATTCGTAACGGCAGGTATCCCCAGCCATGCCGCCGACCCTAATTTTAAATACTGCCCTTCACAGCCCCCTTCGATTCCTTTGCCTTCGGTGGTTTCAAAAAAATGTAAGGTTAAAAGCTCTGAAACTTGACAAAACTGCTGTATCTGACGGGCAATCGGGTGGGCTGACGAAGCTACCAAAGAAGCTACCCACTGTTTTTCGACAGAAGTAAGAGGTTCACCCACAAATTGAGTCGCTGAAGCTCTGCCAGTAGTGAGGGTCCCGGTTTTATCGAATACCAAAGTGTCGCATTGGGCTAAAGTTTCGATGGTTTCGGCACTTTTGAAATAAAATCTCCATTTTCCAAAAATCCGTAGCCCGTTGCCCAGCGCAAACGGATAGCTCAATGCCAGCGTACAAGGACAAGCAATAATCAACACCGACGTAAAGGCGTGAAGGGCTTTTGTAGGGTCTTGGAAATACCAATAAATAGCCGCTGCCGTTGCCAATGTCAAAACCCCTACCGTAAAATATTTACCAACGGCATCAGCAAATGTAGTAAGCCTACTGGGTTGATTTTTACGAAATACGTCATTGTTCCAGAGTTGAGTCAGATAGCTTTGAGATACTTCTTTGACTACTTCTGCTTCGATACGTTCGCCTACTTGTCGGCCACCAGCATAAATCAACTCGCCGATTCGCTTGGTTTCGAGCGTTGCCTCCCCCGTTACGAAGCTGTAATCCATATTGGCTTGTCCACGGTACAGCAGTGCGTCGGCAGGGACTAAATCACCGTCTTTCAGCACAATGCGGTCTCCTTTACGCAGGTGGTCAAGGGGTATGAGCGTTTCATGGTCGAGGCTATCCAAGCGTGTTACCGTCATCGGAAAGTACGACTTATAATCTCGCTCAAACGATAAAAAAGAATAGGTTCGCTGCTGAAACCATTTACCTACCAGCAAAAAGAAAATCAGCCCCGCTACCGAGTCGAAATACCCCGCCCCCCCCAGCA
>JBKBKL010000076.1:0-18287 GCA_046294665.1 Runella sp. | reverse complement strand
AGATACGACCGAAAAAGTAACTGCCGTAGGTACGGGGGGTAATATCTCTAAACTTTTCAATTTGGTATCCAAAATCAATGATACTACTACTGTCCTTTCAGAACTTCAGCGTATGAGAGATTATATCGCTTCTTTTAATTTTGAGGAACGTATCAACAAACTACGCCTCAACGCCGACCGCGCCGATGTCATCGTACCCGCTGCCGATATTTATATTTCGGCTATGCGGTGGTCAGGTGCCGAAAATATCATCGTTCCTGACTTAGGACTCAAAGACGGCATCATTCAGTTGGTATATGACCGCCTCAAAAAATAAAAAAGCAGGCAGTAGGTAATACCCACTGCCTGACTTGACTTTTATCTATCTACTTTTCAAATCTTTAAGCTCAAGACCCAAGACTCTTATCTACTTTCTCCCCCTTCTTTCACGTCGTCGTTTTTGACCGATTTGGTTTTCTTGGGAGCAGCAAGACTCATTTTGCCGATTTTATAGCTGAAAGTGAGTTTGATGTTTTGGTTGTAAATGTTGTTTACGAACGTTTGATTCAAGAGTGGCGATACGGCTGTCGAGCGCATGGTCATACCTCCCAAGAAGTTTTCTGCCGCCAATCCTAAGCTGCCTTTTTTGTTGTTGAAGTCTTTTTTCACACCCAACGAGTACATATAAAAGCTACCCTGTACCCCTTGCAACGTTACTTGGTTGCCGCGCATACCGCCGTTGGCTTGTACAGTCCAGCCTTTGTCTAAGGCAAGGCTGCTCATGAGTCGCCCACCTACTACCCAGCCTGCATTGGTGGCCGTAACAGACGAGCCGTCTATGCCTTGTACTTTGCCTTCGAGGGTATTGTAAAATACATCTATGCCACCGTTGAGCGTCCATTTGGGAGTCAGATACACATTGGCGAAGACGTTGGCACCAGCTACTTGTTGTTTCCCGATGTTTTGGAAAGTCGTAACGATGGCACCAGGGAGGGTATCAGAGAGGGTGCTTACACGCATGATGCTGTTGTTGGTAGAGCGGTTGAACACCGACACGCTCAAGTACGTCTTTTTGATATTGGTACTCAAACTCAACTCTACGTTGTCGGTCAGTTCGGGGTTTAGGTTAGGATTACCGAGAGTGATATTTTGGGGGTTGGCGGCATTGAAGTTGGGGTTCAACTGCTGCAAACCGGGGCGTTGGATACGACGGTTGTAGGCAAACTTGAGCGTAGTGGCATCGCTTACTTTTTTGGAGATATTCAAACTGGGAACGAGCGCGCCATAGTTCGGGATATTGATGATGCTATTTTGATCGGCGGCATTGATGCTGGTGTATTCGTAGCGTGAACCTACCTTGAAAGTGTATTTGTTGGCAGTACTAAAGGTGTAAGAGGCATACCCGGCTACGATATTTTGCTGATAATTGAGCAATCCTGCGGGGTTGCGGGTGTCTAAGGTGAAATCGCCCGTAGCACCTGCGGTAAAGTAGCTGAAATTGCTATTGACTTGACGTACAATCGTCTTGGCTCCAAACTCTATCATCTGGTTGTTTTTGATAGGTGTTTGGTAGTCGGTTTGGAGCGTAAACTCTTGGTTGAGGTTGTGGTTGAGGTTTTTCTGACGAGCCAACAAACTGCTTGTTTCGGTCAGCAAGTCGGCATTGAAATTGTTGGTCAAGTTGCTACGGCTGTAAAGTGTCGAGATAGACCATTCTTTGCCGGGTTTGTCGAAAGTGCGGATATAGTCGAGGTTGATGTCCACGTTGTTGGAGAGGTCTTTGGAGGTTACGTTGCGTAGCGATGTCGAGTTTAATAGGCCGTCGCGGAGAAGGTTGGTGGTCATCTCTTGTGAGCGGACGAAATTGCGCGTACCAAAGCTCACTCCTGCGGTCAAGGCTTGGTTTTTGCCCAAATCATAATCAAAGCCCAAATTGTAGCGACCGAAAAGGCCATTGTCGAAAGCATTGGTGTTTTGTTGAGTTTGAACAAAAACGCCATTTTGAAGGGTGTTTTGGCTAAGGGAGGTCGCAGCGTTGTTGTAAAAGGCACGACCAAAGCCTCCCAGCGTAACGCCCAGTTTGCCCTGACGGTAAGTACCATTCAAACTCAAGTCAGAGCCACGCGCACCGATACCAGCGTTGGTGTTGAGGGTGAGTCCTTGAAGGGTAGATTTTTTGGTGATGATGTTGATAATTCCGGCAGAACCTTCGGCATCGTATTTGGCAGAAGGGGAGGTGATGACCTCAACCGACTTGATCAAATCTGCCGGAATCATCTTGAGGGCATCGGCAATGCTACTGGCCAAAATCGTCGAAGGTTTGTTGTTGATTAAGACGGTGATACTTTGGCTACCACGAAGCGACACGTTGCCGTCTAAGTCCACCGAAAGCATGGGTACTTTTTTGAGTACATCGGCGGCATCACCCCCACGAGCAGTGATGTCTTTTTCGGCATTATAGACCATACGATCTACTTTTTCTTCGATGAGTGCGCGTTCGCCTGTTATGACTACCTCATCGAGGGTTTTGACGTTGGCTTCAAGTTGAATCGTGCCTAAGTCCAATTCTTGGCTTTTGGTGAGTTTGAGGTTGTCTATTTCTTTTTCTTTGAATCCAATAAACGAAATCAAGAGTTTGTACTCACCGGCAGCGATGTTTTTGAGGGCGAATTTTCCTTTTTCGTCGGCCATGGTGCCATCTACTGCTTGTCCAGTGGCTTTGCTGTATAGAGCTACACTCGCAAACTCTACGGCTGCCGCAGAAGCGTCTGTCAATGTACCAGTGATTTTGGCGTTGCCTTTGGGGGCAGTACTTTCGAGATTGACAGAAGTAGAAGCGTTTTGGCTGCGTCCGTTGGCTGAACCTGTTGGTGCGCCGGGGAATTGGGCTTGGGCGGCTGTGATTCCCAAGAAGATAAGGGCGGAGGCGAATAGCTTTTGCATTGTATTTTTGTTTTGTAATTTCAATCTTTATTTTTGATGTCCTTGCGATTGGACGACACAAAACAAACACCGCCTTGTTTCTCAAAAAAATACAATAGACCACCCTCAAGCCTGTACCGATAGAAAGGGTGATTTTAGCCGACAACTCATCGTTTGGGGGCAGATAAAGGATTCAAAAGGTCATTGAGGGATAAAAATTGCCCAACTATCGGTAAATGGCCGTCTTTGGGCGATTGATAAGACTCTCTTGAAAAAATTTAATTAGGATTGTAAGAGTTTTTCTAAAGTCTATGTAGTTTGAATGATGGTTTGTGATGATGCGCTTGTGATGATGCGCGTTTGAAACGCGCTTCTCTCTGAAGTTTGCGTTTCAAACGCAAACTATCCTATCACTGATTCAAACGCAAACTTTCAATCAATTTCAAACGCAAACTATCAATCTCAAATACAAACACTCTGTGTTTCAATACCAATATTATGTGTATTTCAGTCTTTCTATGACCTTTTCTGACTTTTTCCGACTTTCTAAGATATGCTTCAACGTCCCCATCGCCGCTATTTACCTGTTTTTCTCCACATTTTGGGTTGGGCATTGATTGTCCCGCCTTTACTTTTTCAGCCTCGCGGCTGGAGTGTGGATATACCCAACGAATTTTGGATCAAACAGTGGATTCTACTCGGGCTATTGATTGGTGCTTTTTACCTCAATTCGCATATTTTGCTTCCCAAATTGTTGTTTAAAAATCATACTTTGGGTTATATATTGGCCATTGGTGGAGTAGTTGTTACGATTTACTGGACTATCAATTTCGTAGAAATATGGCTCAACCTGCCCGAACTTTGGCACAAAGCCCTTCACCCCGAAAAACCTTTCAATCCCAATCGCCCCCGCCGTTTTGATTCGTTTACATTTTTGTATTCGATGCTTGCCTTGGGGGCAAGTACGAGTATCACGGTGGTACAGAAGTGGCAAAAAGATACCCAAATCAAAGAGCAGTTGGAGCGCGAAAAGGTAAGTTCTGAACTTTCGTTTTTGAAAGCTCAAATCAACCCCCATTTCTTTTTCAATACCCTCAACAACATCTACGCGCTCACAATGATAGATGCCGATACCGCCCGTGAGGCATTGCACCGGCTGTCGCGTATGATGCGCTATGTACTTTATGAAACCCAAGAAACGACTACCCTTTTGAGCAAGGAAATCGCCTTTTTGCAAGACTATATCCAACTTATGCAGCTTCGATTGACCGACAAAGTCAAAGTAAACTTCGTCTATCCGAAACCTCTACAAGATATTGCCGTAGCTCCGATGTTGCTGCTTACGTTTGTCGAAAATGCTTTCAAACATGGTATCAGTGCAACACAGGAAAGTTTTATTAATATTTCGATTGAGCAGGAAGGAAATCAACTTTCAGTAGAAGTGCGTAATTCGGTATTTGAAAATAAATCGCAAAATTTGGAGGAAAGCAATGGCATTGGATTAGTCAATACGCGCCGTCGCTTAGATTTGCTTTATCCCAACCGATACCAACTGGAATCGGGGCAGCAGGGAGAGGAGTTTGTGGTAAAACTTCAACTCTCGACTGCCAAAACCAAAACTTTAGAACCTGTAACTGCATGAAACTCAACTGCATCGCTGTCGACGACGAACCCTTAGCGTTGGGATTGGTCGGTGTGTTTATCGAAAAAACGCCTTTTCTTCACCTTGTAGGTAAGTATTCGAGTGCGGTGGAGGCTTTGCAGGCACTGCACGAAAAACAAGTGGACGTGATTTTTTTGGATATTCAAATGCCTGACCTTACGGGCATAGAGTTGGCGCGGGTATTGGGCCAAGCCTCTCAAAGCAAACCTGGCCCACGGATTATTTTTACGACAGCGTTCAACCAGTTTGCTCTCGAAGGCTATAAAGTGGACGCATTGGACTACTTGCTCAAACCCTTCAATTATGAGGAGTTTTTGAGGGCTGCCACCAAAGCTAAATCGTATTTTGAACTTTTTCAGCAAAATACTCCTACCTCTACAACCCAGATGACGGCTGCTTCGGAGGCCGGGGACGAATACTTGTTTTTAAAAGTCGAGTATCAACTCGTAAGGGTGGCCTTCAATGATATTTTGTATATCGAAGGGCTGAAAGATTATGTAAAAGTACACTTACAAAGTAGCAACAAGCCGATTTTGTCGCTGACGAGTTTGAAAGCTCTCGAAGAAAAACTCCCTGCTCGACGCTTCATGCGGATTCATCGTTCGTACATCGTATCGCTCGAAAAAGTACATAGCCTCACCCGCAACAGCGTCCAAATCGGCAACATAACGATTCCCGTCAGCGACCAATACAAGGAGTCTTTTGGGCAGTTTTTGGCAAAGTGGAATTAGCGATTCTTCATATTTCCCAACTAACCACATCGTAAACTGAGTAAATGCAGCTTTTTTCTAACAGAATTCACAGAGTCCTGTGTGTTTGTGTGTTTTCTGTACCTCCCAAAAATAGTACCTAAACGGTTTAGTAAGAAATCACAGATTCATCTGTTTTTCGGTAATGGTGCTTAGTTTCCAATAATAAACTTGAAAAGGAAAAAATTTTTGCCAAAATGTAAAATTTATTTTACATTTTATAAAAAATACATTACATTTGTACGTTAATACATCAAATTCACTAAAACCTTTTAGAAACGATGAAAACCAGATTTCTTTTTCCGCACAGCTACAAGCGAATCGGCTGGCTTCTCACTGTACCGATGTTGGTGTATGGAATTATTTATTTGATAAAAAGTGACTTAGTGGTTATCAAAGATTTCATTCCCCAGTTGGTGGAATGAATCTTATTTTCATGAAAATAACCTTACTGACGAACTCATCGTAACTTTACTGACCACAGGGTTATTGTTAGTGGGATTTTCACGCGAAAAAATCGAAGATGAGTGGGTCGCCAAAGTGCGATTGGAGTCGCTACAATGGGGTGTTTTGATCAATGCTATCTTATTGATTTTATTTACCTTACTGATTTATGGCCCCGACTATTTCACAGTATTATATATAAATATGTTTTCGGCATTGGTGTTGTTTGTAATACGTTTCAACACGATTTTGTACGTGAAGCCTTACCTCGAAAAAACAGCAGAAAGGAGGAGTGTATGAAAAATACCATTCGGATAGAACGTGCTATCCTCAATATCACCCAAGCCGAACTGGCCGAGCGCGTGCAAGTATCTCGTCAGACTATCAACGCTATTGAAAGCAACAAATACGTTCCGTCGGCGGTATTGGCTATGAAGATAGCGCGGGTATTCGGCAAGCCTATCGAAAGTATTTTTGAGTTGGACGATACTGACTAAGGGAAGTCTGAAAACGCAATGTTTGATTAGTATCTATGTTTAGCTTCTCTGAAGCCTCGGAGAGGCGCAAGTTTTGTAGAGTAGATTAATTTTCCAAAATCTTCTTCAACTCTTTGGCATCACCTATCAAAATGAGCTTGTCGCCCGGCTGGAGTTGATGATGAGGCGATACGTCCAGTTCCAGTTCTTTGACCTGACGGGTATGTCCCAGCAGGCTTTTTTGAGATTTGATTTTGACATACGCGACCACTTTGAGGGCTTTGGCATCGGTGAGGCCTGTATCTTCGAGTTTTTGATAATAGAATTTTTGAGGAATGGTCAGCTCCATCATGGCAGAACGCTCACAGATTTCGACGGAGTTGTCGAGCATGGGCAGGGTGAGTCTTTTGGCGGTACGCTCGGCGGCCTCTTGCTCCGGAAATAGAATCTCATCTACGCCCAATGCCTCGATGACAGTACGATGCACATCGTTGAAAGCTCTTCCGATAAGTTTTTTGACTTGTAGCTGCTTGAGATAGGCCGTAACAAGCACCGAAGCAGCAAAATCCTCTCCAATGGCCATCACCACCACGTCCATGTCTTTGAGGGGGATATTCTGGAGGTTGTGAATATCGGTACAATCCATGCAAACCGCATGGGTAATATGGTCTTTGATAGCCTCTACTTTGGCACTGTTGATGTCGGCACCGATTACTTCATGCCCCATACGGGTCAGATTGGTGCAAAGGGTAGAACCAAAATTGCCGAGTCCAATGACAAAAAATTTCATGTTTTTGGTAGTTTATTTTTTTTCAATCGCCCTCGAAAACGAAGGGTAGGCGTTAGTTGATAAAAATATTTTCGTTGGGGTATTGATAATTGGTATAGCGCACTCTCCGCACAAAGGCCACAAAGAGTGTAAAAGTACCCACTCTCCCCACAAACATCAGTAGCATCAAGATGATTTTGGAGGCTGTACCAAAAGTAGGGGTAAGATTGAGGCTTAATCCTACGGTACTAAAAGCCGAGAAACACTCAAAGGCAATACTAATCAGCGGTTTATCAGGTTCAAAAATCGTAATCATCAAAATAGCAGGCCCGATGAGGAGCAGCGAGAGCATCATAATCGAGAACGCTCGTCGTACCGATTCGTTGGGGACACGCCTGCCAAATACCTCCAAGCGGTCGCTGCCTTTGGCCAAACTCAAGATATTGAGCAGCCCCACCGCAAAGGTAGTGGTCTTGATACCACCGCCTGTCGAACCCGGCGAGGCTCCTATCCACATCATCACCAAAAAAATCAAAATGGTAGCAGGCTGCATCAGCCCCATATCGTAAGTATTGAAGCCAGCAGTACGAGGCGTAACTGCCGAGAACGCTGCCGTCGTCAGTTTTCCCCAAAAGGTGGTGTGTTGTTTGAGAAGGTTGTTGTACTCTGTCAAAAAGAAGGTAGCAAACCCAAAAACCAACAAAAAGCCTGTCAGCAACAACACCAAGCGCGTATTGATACTCACCGACCGCGACATAAACACGATTGGGCTGCCGTAATTGAGCCTGAAATACAACTGCCGAACGTAATGCTTGAGGTAATAATAAAAATCGGTAACAATCGAAAAACCAATCCCCCCCAAGATGACCAAAAACATAATCACCCACTGAAAACCATAGTCATAGCGAATGTCTTCGTTGAAGAGGCCATTGGGCGTAATCGAAAAACCCGCATTACAAAATGCCGAAATACTATGAAAAATAGCAAATCGCCATTGTTGCCTCGAATGTTCGAACAACTCCGGACTTATTGTTACGTAAATAAGAATCGCCCCCAACGCCTCGATGCTAAAGGTGATGACGATGATACGTACCAAAGACCGAAAGACATCGCCGAGGCGTTCGGAAGTGGCAATGTCTTTGAGAAACAACTGATTGTCGAGCGAAAAACCACCTTGATACAGATACCCGAAAAAGCTGGTAAACGACACTATGCCCAATCCTCCCAACTGAATCAAAACCAACAATATCACCTTGCCGAGGCGAGTAAATTCGGTGGCTACATCAACCGTAGCCAGCCCCGTAACACAGACCGCACTGACCGACGTAAAGAGCGCGTCCACAAAACTGATGTTTTTTACGGTAGCCAATGGTAGCATCAGTAGCCCCGTACCCAGCAATATCAACACCCCGAAACTCACCACAAACAACAACGCTGGATTGAAACGACGGGAATAGATATTGAGGATTTTGCGAGATACGTCGGTGAGAATCAAAATACCGCTCAATCCAAGCCCCAAATAATAACTGGTAGAGCCTAAAATCGGTTGGTTTCTTAATTGAATGAACTTATAAAAAGTAAATAGCAACAAAACAAGTACCAATCCCCACCGCGCCCAGTTTTGCTGCTTTTTCTTACTCGGAAAACGCAAACTTCGTAATGCCAAAGTGAGTGTAAATACCCATAAATATAGCAAATAACAAACCGCAAAAAACAGGTAAGAAATGGTATGTCGAAAACCCAAATCATAGACAATCACCAGAAAAACCAAACCTCCCCAATAAAATGAAACCTCCTCCAACAAGTCGTGCAAGGACCGGACGAGCCTATCTTTTGTATTTTTGATTCGGTAGTAGAGTTTTCGAGTAATCATCGAAATATATGATTTGAAAAGCCAACAAATGTAAAGATTGGTGGTTTGTGTTGGTTATATATTTTGGATAAAAGTTTTGCCAAAACTCCTAACTTTGTCGTTATGAAGTAAACTTTCTAAAAAATACCCATGAGCCAAACTATATTGCTGCGTAGATTAGCTTTCTTACTTTTTGCTATCCTATCATCACTCCTCCCCTACCACTCCTCCCTTGCGCAGCGTACTACTCCTCCGTTCCTTCAAAACCCCAACCAACGCTGGGTGGACTCGGTGTTCAATGCCCTCACACCCGATGAGCGTATCGCCCAACTCATCATGGTAGCAGCTCATGGCTATCCCATGAACCCCAAACGAGTCATCATAGACACCACCTTCACCAATCCAAGGGTAGTGGCACAATACATCAAAGATTACAAGGTAGGCGGTGTCATATTTTTTCAGGGTGGTCCCGTACAGCAAGCCCAACTCACCAACTACTACAACGCTATCTCAAAAGTTCCCCTTTTGATAGCAATGGATGCCGAATGGGGCTTGGCCATGCGATTGGACTCTACGGTACGTTTTCCCTATCAAATGACGCTCGGAGCTATACAAGGTAACGACGAGTTGATTTATAAAATGGGCAAATCGCTGGCACAACAAATGCGCCGTTTGGGCGTACATATCAATTTTGCGCCTTCGGTAGATGTAAACAACAACCCTAACAACCCCGTCATCAATTTCCGTTCGTTTGGCGAAAATCCCCAAAAAGTATATCAAAAATCGTATGCCTACATGAAAGGAATGCAAGACGGAGGCGTGTTGAGTTCTATCAAACATTTTCCGGGGCATGGCGATACAGGCGTGGACTCACACTACGACCTCCCGCTCATACCGCACCCTCGCGCGCGCTTAGATTCGGTCGAATTGTATCCCTTTCGCCAACTTATCGAAAAAGGAGCCGACGGGGTAATGATGGCGCATTTGGCCATTCCTGCGCTCGATACTGCCAAAAACGTACCTTCTACGCTATCGAAACCTATCGTAACAGGCTTGCTCCGCCAAGAACTCGGCTTTCGAGGGTTGATTTACTCCGATGCTATGAACATGAAGGGTCTGACCAAGTATTTCCCCAATGGCACGGGCGATGCCAAAGGCTTAGAAGCTGGCATGGACATACTGGAGTTTAGCCCCGACGTGCCTGCGGCCATTGCCCAAATCAAAAAATCCATTGCCGAAGGGCGTATCAGCCAAGCCGAAATAGATGCCCGCGTCAAAAAAGTACTGGCTGCCAAAGCATGGGTAGGGCTTGACCAATACCAACCTATCTCTACCCAAAACCTCATCGAAGACATCAACGACAAACAAGCCGAACTCATCAATCGCCAACTAACCGAAAACGCTCTCACCGTACTGAAAAACGACGATAATATATTGCCTCTCAAAAACTTAGACAAAATCCGCATCGCATCGGTATCTCTGACTGATGCCCCGGCTACCACCACCACTACTTCAGACGGTACTGTGGCTCTGGGTACTCGCAACGAACAGTCGCCTCTACTGCCTCTCTTTCCCTCACTCCTTGGAAAGGAGAGAGGGGCGGTGAGTCAGGTGCAGACTACCTTCCAAAAAACCCTTTCGCTTTACACCTCAATAGACCATTTTGTAGTCCATTCACAGACTCCCGATAGTGTACAGGCTGCCATCAAAGCCCAACTCAAGGGATATGATGTCGTACTGGTGGGAGCACATCTCAACAATATTCGCCCCGGAACCAATTTTGGCATACAGCCTACTACGGCTTCTTGGGTCAAAGAAATGGCCAATACAGGAAACAGTATCATTACGGTTTTTGGCAATGCCTACGCCCTCAACAAACTCGAAGGCATCTCCAATGCCAAAGGATTGGTCATGGCCTATCAACTTACATCTTTTACCGAAGAATTGGCTGCGCAGATGATTTTTGGAGCTATTCCTGCCAAAGGCAAATTGCCTGTGGGAGTCAATGAAACTTTCAAATATGGTGCCGGAATCGAAATTCCTGCCATTGGCCGCCTCAAATACACCATTCCCGAGGAAGTGGGTTTGAATAGCCAATGGCTGACGCACAAAATTGACTCCATCGCACAAAACGCCATCGCTCAAGGAGCCACACCCACCATCGTAGTACAGTTGGCCAAAGACGGAAAGGTATTTTTCAGGAAAAGTTATAGTCCACAAAGCTCCCAATGGGGTAATTATCCCTACCTCCCTGTTGGGGAAAGGTTGTACGACCTCGCGTCTGTTACCAAAATCGCGGCCTCTACCCTGGCGTTGGCCAAACTCCACAGCGAGGGCAAGTTCAGCCTCGATGCTACCATGAAAGACTACCTACCTGACTACCGCAAGTCCAACAAAGCCAACCTCGTATGGCGCGATGTACTCACTCACCAAGCGCGCCTCAAAGCATGGATACCTTTCTGGCGCGACTGCAAAAATCCCGACGGCACTTGGAAGAAAAATACCTTCCGCTGGGGCAAACAACCCGTAGGAGCCTATACCATCGAAGTAACAGACAGCCTTTGGTTGCACAAAAATTATCACAAGAAAATTTTCAAAGCCATCAAAGATTCGCCCCTCAACGAGAAAGCGGAGTATGTATATAGCGACTTGTCGTTCTATCTTTATCCTCAAATTGTCAAACGACTCACAGGCCAAGATTTTGAAACATATTTGAAATCAAATTTTTATCGTAAAATCGGTGCCAACTCGCTCACTTTCAATCCAAGACGTTTTTATGGCTTAGACCAAATCACTCCCACCGAGCGCGATACTTTCTTCCGTCAAACGCTCATTCACGGGCGCGTTCATGATGAGGGTGCAGCCATGATTGGCGGCTTGAGTGGCCATGCGGGGCTTTTTGGCAATGCCAACGACCTGATGAAAGTAACACAGCTTTTCCTCCAAAAAGGGTATTATGGCGGTGAGCAATTAGTGAGTGAAAAGACAATAGAAGAATTTACGCGTTACCAGTACGACAACTCACGTCGTGGGATTGGAGTGGACAAACCCACCCGTCCCAACAACATCAACGCCCCGCGTAGTGCCAGCCCTCAAAGCTACGGCCACACGGGTTTTACGGGGATTATGTTTTGGAACGACCCTGCTTACAACCTCAACTACGTCTTTCTATCCAATCGTGTCTATCCCACCCGCGACAACAACAAACTCACTACCCTCAACGTCCGCACCGCTATCATGCAAGTAGTCTATGAAGGACTGGGGGCGAAATAAGTTTTTCTTGTGCTAATCCAATCCCCCTTTACAGGATTTATTTCTTTTTAGCAACAAGTGAGTGCTTTGGGCAGTTGGCTATTTGAGTCCCAGCAGGAAGCCTATCGTAAAGTTTGCGTCCCAGTCGAATACAAACTGCTTGCAGCCCGTGCCATCGGCAATCGCCTTGTAGATGTTTACGCCCGCTTTGGTTTTGGCTTTGTCCGATTTATAAGCATCGGGAGCATTAAGTACGGTGTAGCGTTCTTTGCCTTTGCGGATTTCTTTGGCCATCTCAAAAGGCACTCCACCGATGATAAAACACACTTGCGTTTTGGAAGCGGGGATTTGCTTGGCTTTGGCTTTTGCATCTTCATACACCACGGCAGGGTCTGTGCCTTTGTCGTAATACTTAGAGCCGTAGGTTTCGAGAGCGGCTACACTCGAATTGGCCTTCCATGAGATTTTGGTATTTCCAGAGCCAATATCCACCACGAAGGCTTTGTCTTCAAAGCTGGCTGGCAGTACACATTTTAGAGCCAAACGGCCTTCTTCTTCGGGCGTAACGGTATTGACGAAATAGCCCATACTTTTCAGTACAGAGATAATTTTTTGAGTAACATCGGCCTTCAATGCCCCCGAACTCACCACAAAATGAATGTCTTTGCCACTTACGCCGTGGTCGAGCATAGAGCCAATGTATTTTTTGAGGCCAGAGCGAATGTCGTAGTCGGTAGCCATGTTTTCGAGTACCAAGCTGTTGTTAAATTCGGCGTGTTCGAGTTTCCAGTTTTTTTGTTTGTCAATATTGACAATAAACGAATTGAAACCGCTGGCCCCCAATTCGACGACCCCTTTCAACTTACCCTCAACAGGCACGGGGGCAGAGTACGAAAACGAACGGCTACTTCCACTCGTACTACTCGACGAAGCAGAAGAAGTAGCTTCATCGGTAGCCACGTTGTCGTCGGTGGCCATGTTATCTTCGGTGGTGGTTTCGTTGTTTTTGTTGAAACCAAATTTTTCAGTGGAGAATGCGGTATTTTCTCCGTCTTTGTTGGGAGCAAAGAAATAATACCCCGCTCCCAAAATGGCAGCAATAAAGAGTGTAAGTAAAATTTTGCCGGGTGTTGTGAGTTTCATTGTTTTTGGAAAGTTTGATTATGAAATGTACTGTTTGATGCCGTTTTCGATGAGGGTGATTTCGCTCGCTACGCCTTCTTTGGCAGCGAGTGTTGCAGCGAGTTTTTGTTCGATTTCTTCAAAGCGCACCTCAAATTTTTCACCGATACCACTCAAAGCAGCCTTTTTTTCTTGTTGGGTGAGTTCGAGTTTGGCTATTTCTTGTCGGAGGGCAGTGAGCCTTTGCTCTATTTGTAGGAGTTCTTGGTTGAGTTGTTTTTGCTCGTTTTCTTTTTCAGTGGCCAAAGTCTGTTTTCTTTGCTCTCCTGCCTGTACGGTAGCCTCAAAGGCTTTCTGCAATTCTGTCTTATAAAACTGTGCCGACTGGAGCAGAAAGGCTTGGTTGCAGTTGGGGTTTAGCAATTTGGCCCCTTCATAAGCTGTCTTAAAATGCTCGACCGAAGGCGTGTTGGTAGTACGCAGGAGCATCATCGAAAACTCGTAGAAATCAAATCCGGGCTGGTTTTTTTCTTCCAAAATTTTCTTGAAACGCTGGCGTAGTTCTTCCACAAAATCGCTCGGGGCAGGAGCCGAAAAGACCGGTTTGGGAGGGACATGGGAGGGCGGCGTTGGTTGAGGTGTATTGGCGTTGGTTGTTGATGTTACACTAGCTTTTTTGTCGTCGTCCATAACTACAAAAACGCCTGCTATATCGCGAAGCCAGCCACCAAATTTACTTTTTTGAGGTTCTTGAGTAGCCACTTTTTTAGTGATGATTGATGAGTAATAGGAAAATTGAATTATAAAATTAGGAAAGATTTTGATAATCGAACCCTACAAATTGGGAAGAACGGTGTAAAAAGTTGATGTATGATGTAGGGTGTATGATGTAGGGTGTACCGACTCGTAGGTCCACTTACATAAACTTAAAATTGTAGGCCAGCGATATAATCGGAGCAGCAAAAATTTGGAGTTGGTAGGTATTGTAGGCCGTGCCTTGCGTCCGAATGAACAACGAGTACTGATTTTTGCGGCCATAGAGATTATAGACCGTAAATATCCAGTTGCCTACCCAGCGTTTGTCTTTGAGCGAAGGGTTGTTGATTTGCCAAGAGAAATCAAGGCGGTGGTAGTCTTTGAGGCGGCCCTGGTTGCGCTCGGCATAGTAGGGATACGACCTCCCCTGAAAACTCACAAAACCATTGGGAATGGTATAAGGCCGACCCGTACCGTATGTAAACGTGAGCGAGAATGTATGGTATTTGTTTTCAGAGAAATTGAGCGAAAGATTAAGATTGTGCGGACGGTCGAAATTGGCCGGGTACCATCTGCCGTCGTTGATACGCTCAGTGAAGCGTGGGCCTTCGTTGATTTGATTGAGTACTCTTGAATAGGTATAATTGACCCAACCCGTAAACTCTCCTTTCTTTTTGGTGGCCATTACTTCTACTCCATACGCTTTGCTGATACCTTGCAGTACTTGTGTTTCGATGAAATTTTGAAGTAAAAAATCAGCTCCCGGCTTGAAATCGAGGACATTGGTGGTGGTGCGATAGTAGCCCTCTATCGAAAACTCGTAGATATTGCTTTTGAGGTTTTTGAAGTAGCCTACTGTCCAAAGCTGACTTACTTGAGGGCGTATGTGAGCATCGCTAGTCTTCCAGCGCGAGGTAGGGAGCGGTGTGGTAGTGTTGGAAACCACCTGCAAATACTGCCGCATGACATTAAAACCCAGTTTGACAGACGACTCGTCGTCGAGATTGTAGCGTAAGCCCACACGCGGCTCGAAGCCTCCGTAAGTCTTGGAGATTTGCCCACGGCCATACAAAAGCGAGTCTAAGACCGTAGCTTCAGAAGGTGTACTACCCGCAGCGTAAGTACGTACAGTAGCTGGCCCCAGAGCCATAAAATACGAATAACGCACCCCCACCGAAACTGTCGTTTTGCGGTTGAGCGTGATTTCGTCTTCGGCGTGTAGGGCCAACTCTAAGCCATTTTCGGTAGGTACACGCTGGCGATTGACGCGATTGTTGGCACCGGGGTCGAGTTCGCCGGGTTGGAGTTGATAATGTGTCAAATTCATACCCCATTCGATTTTATGTTGGCGGTTGGGCAGATAGTTGAAGTTGGTTTTGAGTTGTCGCTGCAATATCTGCGAGCCAATCGTTACCTTATTGTCGCTGTTGATTTCGGGCAGCAAGATTTCTGGATTGTACTGACTGTACACGCCTGTCGTCTGCATATTGAGGCGGTCATTGAAAGCATGAAACCATTTGCCCGTAAAATTGAGTGTTCGGTAGGCGTATTGGGTAGAGGTAGAATTGATGTTGTTGATACCTCCGAGCAAGTCCGTCTGAAAGAAATCGGTACTAAAATAATTGGAAAACGAAAAGGTATTCTTGTCGTTGATACGCCAAAATAGCTTGGCGGCGGCATCACCAAAATTGGCACGAATATTTCGGAGTCTTTCGGGTCCCCACTGAAACGCAAAATCATTGAACGCCCCGCGTCCTGTTACGAGTAGTCCTACTTTGTTTTTGGCCAATGGAATCTCGGCTGTGAGGCGATTGGCCACAAAACTGACTCCCCCTTGGAGGCTAAATTTCTCCAAACTAGGATTGGACATCGAAATATCAAGCACTGCTGCCGCCCGCCCCCCAAATCGCGCCGGGGTAGTGCCTTTGTAGAGTTCCATGCTCGATACAGCATCGGGCGGGAAAACCGAAAATAGCCCAAATAAATGTGTAGGGTTGAAAATAGGCGCATCGTCGAGCAAAATGAGGTTTTGATCTACCGCTCCTCCTCGAATATTGACCCCATTGGAAGCCTCCCCCACCGACGTAACGCCCGGTAGCATCTGCAAACTTCGCAATACGTCCACCTCACCCATGATGGCGGGTAGCTTTTTGATGGTCTTGATGTTGAGTTGGGTTACTCCAAGTAGTGGCCGCGATACATTTTCATCAACGGCCTGTGTCGAAATCACCACTTCTTCCAGTTCTCTGGCTACATTGAGCAGCGGAATGTTCAACTTCATATCGCGGTCGAGGGTAAACTTGAGCCGGTAAGGCCGATAGCCCAATCGCGTAACAATCAGTACATACTCTGCCCCTGTGAGCATGATAGAAAACGTACCCATAGAGTCAGTATAAAGTCCGATTTTATCGAAGTTGATGCGCACGGCAGCATTGGCAATAGGCTCTCCTGTAAGCGAATCGCGCACGATACCACTAAACTCAAACGGCCGTACTGGGGCTTGTTTGGGGCGTTGAGCAAAACTGCTCAGTACCACCATGACAATCAAAAAAAGAGAAAGTAGAAATTTTGAAAGCATCAATGATGTATGATATATGATGTATGATGTAAGAATGAGTGTTCAGTGGCAGTTTTACCGCCATCCTTCGGGGCGTATGGGAGTACGTGTACGACTCATGACACAAGGATAAACCGGTGGACGGAAAGGAGTGGGTTCTTCGAGTAAAGTAGGCCGACCAAGCAAAGGCCGCCTAATCCCGTCGGGGCGTTCGTTGCGCGTTACCCAATAGGCTATTTTTTGGCTGCTGGCTGCGCCAAAATACCCCACCACTTTGTCAGAAGGGTTGTTGATGTTTGTAATATTCCCGATGATAGGCGCGGGGGGTGTATCGGTGAGCGTGCCTGTGGTTTGTACTTGGTCGCGTAGGAGTTGGTAGTACAAAAAGGCTTCTCTCGATAGCCCTATCTGTTCTATTTCGAGCAGGCAGCCTTGAGTCGAATGAAACGGCACTTTGGCAATGAGCCTCCCTTGTACCATTTGACCATTGGAAAAAACATCAGAAAAAATATTGACATCTTGATTGTAAAACACCTCCCAACAAGGGCGGTCGCATTGATAGTCGTAGGTAGGTGGATTGCGGGCGTTGGATTTGATACATACCCCGCCGTTAGTATTGAGCGTTCCACCTTCACACGTAATGCAAATATCCTGAAACTCATATCGTTTCCACCGCCACAAATAAAAGTTTTGGGTTTCACGAGGGTCATCAAAATCTAAATATATATCGAAGGTAGAAGCCAATACCCGCTGACCCGTGCGGTCGAGTAGCCCCTTGGGGTCGAAGGTCTGATACACTTTTTTGATAGGCGGAACAGTCGTCAGGGTTTCTTTGGAAGAGAGGTACGTCTGGCCGTCGGGCGTACGAAAACGTAGTTGATAGCTTTTGCCCGATTGTCCTTGAAAAGTGGCCGCAGGAGCATAGACACCACTTACTACTTCGCGAAACGGCACTGTACCATTGTCGGTAAGTAACTCTACCGTACAGCCTTTGAGCGGCTCGGAGTAGCTGTTGCCGCCATTGCCTACCGAGGTATTGATACTTACTTGTGTACCTCCGAGGGTTTCTGTTACGAAACCTTCTACCGTCAAGACTTTGGCATCGAGGTTGTAGCGTATATCATATTCTTCGACACAGCCCAAAAGAATACTTGCCAACAATAAAATACGAAGTGAGGAAAATGTCATAGTCAATAAAGAACATTAGTCTTTAAACTTAACCATACTCCCACAGATGTACAGACAAACATTACAAAAAATTAAGTCTATTTTAATTTGTAATAAATCTAAATAAATTACTTTTGCGTAAGTTTATAAAAAATAGTTTGTTAAAAACATGACTTTGACCGACACTCCATTTGGTTTTGCCTCTGACGAATCTTGCGATAAATTCTTCGATTTAAATCCTTTCGTAATAAGGTGTGTATTGAACTGCGACTTCAAGAAATGCTGCAAAGCTTACAAGAAAAAAGGCAAGCATTGCAAAAAATGCCCCAAGAAAGATTGAGGACATTTTCTACTACAAATCTTGCGCCTCTCCGAGGCTTGGGGGTATTTGAGGGGATATTTCTTTACTACAAATCTTGCGCCTCTCCGAGGCTTGGGGGTATTTGTGGGGATATTTCTTTACTACAAATCTTGCGCCTCTCCGAGGCTTGGGGGTATTTGTGGGGATATTTCTTTACTACAAATCTTGCGCCTCTCCGAGGCTTGGGGGTATTTGTGGGGATATTTCTTTACTACAAA
>JBKBKL010000075.1:0-18538 GCA_046294665.1 Runella sp. | reverse complement strand
GGTGCGGAAGAAGTCGGCGGGGGTGGGGTGCTTGAAAGCCCAGCGGCGGGCGTATTCTTTGAAGGCGTAGTCGAACAACTCGCGCCCCATGATGGTCTCGCGCAAGATGTTGAGGCCCGTAGCGGGTTTGGCGTAGGCGTTGGGGCCAAAGGCCATGATGTTGTCGCTACTGCTCATGATAGGCACTTGCTGCGTAGCATCGGTTTTCATGTACTCGACGATGTTTTGGGGTTCGCCTCGGCGTGTCGGATAGTCGCGATCCCATTCTTTTTCAGTAAGATACTGCACAAAAGTATTCAGCCCCTCGTCCATCCACGACCATTGGCGTTCGTCCGAATTGACAATCATCGGAAAGAAATTATGCCCCACTTCGTGAATGATGACACCTATCATGCCGTATTTGACTTGTTCGCTATACGTACCGTCGGGTTCGGGGCGACCACCATTGAATGAAATCATCGGATACTCCATGCCTCCACCGGGTGTAGCATGGCAAGAAATAGCAACTGGATAGGGGTAGTCTATGGTATATTTTGAATAAGTACGAATCGTATGAGCAACCACCATAGTAGAATATTGTCCCCAGAGAGGGTTGCCTTCTTTGGAGTAAAACGACATACACATTACTTTTTTGCTGGCTTGGTCTATCTGCATTGCGTCCCAGATGAACTTACGGCTGCTTGCAAAGGCAAAATCGCGGACGTTGTCGGCTTTAAAAATCCATGTTTTTTTGCCAGTAGGTTTTCCTTTTTCAGCCTTTTCAGCTTCTTCTTGACTGACAATCATTACAGGCCGTGTAGCCGATTTAGCTTTTTCGAGGCGATTGAGTTGTTCTTTGGTCAGTACCTGATTTGGGTTTTGGAGTTCGCCCGTAGCTCCTACCACGTGGTCATTGGGTACGGTAATGGCTACTTTGTAATTGCCGAAATTGAGGGTAAACTCCCCCTGTCCCAAAAACTGCTTGTGCTGCCAGCCGTTCACGTCGTCATAAACTACCATACGTGGAAACCAGTGGGCAATGAAATAGTTGGCATTACCATCTTTCGGAAAAAACTCGTACCCCGACCGCCCGTAATACTCTGTAATGAAATAACTCCAGTCCACTTGAAAAGCATAATTCTGACCCGTACGAATCGAGTAGGGTAGCTCAATACGCATCATCGTATTGTTGATGGTGTATTTGAGGGGTTGTTGGGTTTTGGCATCGCGTACTCCTGTGATTTTATAGCCAAACTCTTTGTCGCTGACGATACTGGTACGCACCGAACTCGGGGCGTTTAGTCCACGTGCCGCATTGAACGACATTTGGTTTTGGATACTATTGTTTTGGGAGAGGGCATTGATAGAGCCTTTTTGAAAAAGGTTTTGGTCTAATTGAAGCCAAACGTATTTGAGTTCGTCGGGAGAATAGTTGAAATACGTAATGGTTTCGGTGCCTATGATTTTTCGCTGCTCATCGTCGAGTTCTACTTTGATGTCGTAGTCGGCGCGTTGCTGCCAGTAGTCTTTGCCGGGTGCGCCAGAGGCCGTCCGGTAGCTATTGGGCGTGGGGAGCATGGTTCCCAATTGCTCGAAGCGGTTGTTGGCGTTGTAGGTTTGAGAGAATCCAATAATGAAGGTCGAATGAAAAATGAAGGAAAAAAGGAGTCTTTTTAGCATGGGTTTGGTGATTGTTTTTTTACCAAAAATAAGGCAGCATTTTTAATATATTTCTGTAAATTAGACGATTACTGTTTTTTTGACGACATTACTCTACTGATAGTCCTGCCCAAGTACGAAATAGTTCGTTGTTGAGAATCAGCGACAAAGCCATACCAGCCACAATACCCGAAATGACATGATTCCAAGTAAGCCGTTTGATTTTGAATATGCCAGTAAAAACCGTTGAAATAAGTAACGCTATGACTACGATAGCTAACTGACCAATTTCAAGACCCACATTGAACGCAAAAAGCGGCATGACGATGCTTTCTTGCATACCGAGCAAACTTCGTAAATAATTGGAAAAGCCCATGCCATGAATCAGTCCGAAGCCTACGGCAAGTAAGTAGCGTAATTTGGCCGATTGAGGCTGACCTTTTTCGGATTCGGCGAAATTGCTCAAAGCGGTAATCAGAATCGTAATCGGTATCAGCAACTCTATCAAGGCGGTACTGTATTTGAGGATATGCAGTGTCGCCAACGCCAGCGTAATCGAATGTCCTACGGTGAAGGCTGTAATCAAAATCAGTACCTTTTTCCAGTCTTTGAAGGCATAAATGGCACAAAGGGCTACCACAAACAAGATATGGTCGTAGCCGTTGGGGTCGGTGATATGCTCGAAGCCGAGCGTAAGATAGGCTTGAAATTCAGACATTTTTAGTGGTTAGTCAATAGTAGGTAAACGATGAAACCACGGCTTGGCTTGTTCGATTTGGGCGGCCAGTTGGAGCAGCAGGGCTTCATCGCCCAAGGCAGCCGTAAACATCACTCCAACAGGCAAGTTTTGGGGTGTCCAGTGCATTGGTAGCGAAAGCGACGGCTGACCCGTTACATTAGCCACAGGGGTATGAGGAATGTATCCAAAGGTTTTTTCGGCCAAATCGTCTATAACTTTACCACCTTTGAGTTTACCGATAAGCCCCAGCGAGCTGACGATTTTGAGGAGTGTGTTTTCTTGTTTGGAATTTTGCAATTCGCCTACTCGTATCGGTGGGCGCGCCAGCGTAGGCTGCACGAATACATCATATTTTAGGTGCATTTCACCCATTTTGCGCGAAAGTTCGGCCCAGCCCAATTTGGCAAAAGCAAACTCCCCTGCCGTATAACTTTCGCCCAAACGGCTCAAAAACCATGTATTCATCTCCATATCTTCTTTGGTGGCTTTTCGGCCCAGATAGGTGGACAACTGCCGAATAGCCGAGGCTGTTTCGCCCACGACCATTGGTACGAATACTTTCGTAAAAAACTCTGGCGTATAGGGCAGTTTTACTTCTTCGATGCTGTGGCCTAAGTCTTCGAGGAGTTGGAGGGTGTGGGTTACGGCTTTTTTACATTCATCGTCCACTTTCAAGTGCGGATACACATGGTCTGTATTGAAAGCAATTTTGAGTTTTTTAGGAGGAGTTTTTATGCTTTCAGTAAATGAAATAGCGGGTGCAGGCATGAAATAAGGGTCGCCGGGCGAAGGGCCGTGAATGGCATCGAGCATGGCTGCCGAATCGCGTACACTTCTGCTCACTACAAAAGAAACTACTGCCCCGCTCCACAACTCTGTAAATCGCGGTCCCAGCGAGATGCGCCCGCGTGAGGTTTTGAGTCCTACCAAGCCGTTGTTGGAAGCTGGGATACGAATAGAGCCACCGCCATCGCTGGCAGAGGCCATGGGTACGATACCTGCCGCTACGGCTGCTCCCGACCCACCACTCGACCCACCCGACGTATGCGCCAAGTTCCATGGATTGCGGGTAGGGCCTTCTGTTTCTGGTTCGGTGAAGGGCGTGAGGCCAAATTCGGGGGTGTTGGTTTTTCCAAAGAAAACGACACCCGTTTTTTTGAAACGTTTGACGATTTCGCTGTCGTCGGTCGAAACATAATTTTTGAAGCCTCGGCAGCCTGATTTGAGCGGTGTGCCTGCCCATTCGATTTCGAGGTCTTTGAGTAGAAACGGTACACCGGCAAAAGGTGCGTTTTCGGGGGCTTTTTTGAGCATTTCGCGCCCTTGGTCGTAGAGTTTAGTAATAACAGCATTGATTTTTGGATTGACGGCTTCCGTGCGGGCGATGGCCGTTTCGAGCAGTTCGGAGGCACTGACTTCTTTTTTAGCTACCAATTCGGCCAAACCAGTAGCATCATGCCGGACATATTCTTCAAATTTCATAAATATTTGGTTTTTAAGGGTTTGTTGATTTTGAGCTACGATTCTTTCAAGACATAAATCTCTGGGATATTGCGGCCTTGCTCATCGTAGTCGAGGCCATAGCCTACTACAAACTTATTTTCGATTTCAAAGCCTACGTATTTGATATTGAGTGGGGTTTTGAGGGCTTCGGGTTTGAAAAGTAAGGAAGCCACTTGAATCGAACCCGGCTTTTGGATAGAAAGCTGAAAAAGGAGTTTGTTCATCGTCAGTCCAGTATCCACTATGTCTTCGACGATGATGACGTGCCGCCCTCGGATAGACTCCTTCAAGCCCAAGACTTCGGTCAGTTCGCCTGAAGATTTGGTTTCAGTGTAAGATGATACCCTCACAAAGGTTATTTCACAGGGTATGCTGATGTTTTTCATCAAATCTGATGCAAACATAAAAGCCCCATTTAAGACTACGACCAAAAGGGGGTTTTTCCCTTCGTAATCTTCGCTAATTTTGCGCCCCAACTCCTCAATACGCTCCTCTAAGCGTTGTTTTTCGATAAATGGCACAAATGTTTTGCCTTTGATGGAGTGCATATTGAGTCTTGAGGTTGAAAAAAGAAAACGATTGATAAACTGCTACGAGCTAATGTGCGTTAATCTTACTGTAAACTTTCGGAAAGTGGCTCAAATATAAAACAAACACCATGAAAAAGGATAAAAGGTTATTGGCTTTTGGAGGTTGGTTATTGTTTTTTGGCTTTGGGTTGAGTTCGACCCAAGCAGTAGGGCAGTTGTATGCTTCTGCCGATTTCGATAGCAAATACGAAATGCTCCTTTCAAATCCTGGTATTCAGATTGAAGCTACGGAAGCCATCAATAAAATGTATAATTTTAAATTTGCCGATGCCGATGCCGAGTTTCGTTGGTTGCGCTACCGCTACCCCTCTCACCCGATGCCCTATTTTTTGATGGGCTTGGCCGAATGGTGGAAAATCGTACCCAACACCGACGACACCCGCTACGATGCGCGCTGCTTGGCACTGATGGATACGTGCATCACGTTGGCCGAGAAGTTATACGACTCCAAAGAAAACAAAGTAGAACCCTCATTCTTTCTGGCGGCAGCGTATGCGTTCAAAGGGCGTATTCATTCGGAGCGAAAACACTGGTCGCGGGCCACGATAGCCGGTAAAAATGCCCTCAAATACTTAGAACGCTGCAAAGGCAAAGGCGAGCTAAGCCCCGAATTGCTCTTTGGCGATGGGCTTTTCAATTATTTTGCCGATTGGATTCCCGACAATTATCCTTTGCTCAAGCCCATTCTTTGGCTTTTCCCAAAAGGCAATAAACAATTGGGTATTCAACAACTTGAAAAAGTAAGCAACAACGCCTTCTACACTCGCACAGAGGCGCGGTATTTTCTATTGCAGATTTATGGATATGAAAACCAGTATGATAAATCTTACGATTTGGCTAAATATTCATGGAAAACCTACCCCGATAATCCTTATTTTGAGCGGTACTATCTGCGTTCAGCCTTTGTGAGAGGATACACCGACGAGGCTGAAAAAATCGCGCAAAGTATCTTGAACAAAATAGACCGGGGAATGGCGGGCTACGAAGGAGTAGGTGGGCGCAATGCCGCCTATGTGATGGCGTACTATGCGCATCATTATCATGGCGATGTAGCAAAAGCCAAAGAATATTACCAAAAAACGATTGATTTTGCCACCCAAACCAAAGCCTTCACATCGGGCTATTATTTGTCGGCATTGATAGGTATGGGTCGTATAGCCGAAAATGAAAAGAATTATCCTTTGGCTTTGGAATATTACAAGACGGCCATAGACCGTGGCGAACGAAAATCAAGCCAAGTGAAAGAAGCCAAAGAAGCGGTAGAAAAACTTAATAAGGCACGAAGGGACGAGCGTAGAAAAGAAAGACAGTAACTCTCCGAAAGTTTTTGGCTTTCGGAAAGTTCACTTATTGCAGCATCAGATACGCCTTGATAAATTCGTCCAAATCGCCATCCATGACCCCCTGTACGTCGGAGGTTTCTACGCCGGTACGCACATCTTTGACAAGTTTGTAAGGGTGCATGACGTAGTTGCGAATTTGCGACCCCCACTCAATTTTCTTTTTGGAGGCTTCTACCTCAGCACGTGCAGCATTGCGCTTTTCGATTTCGATTTGGTAGAGTTTCGATTTGAGTAACCGCATGGCCAAGTCGCGGTTGAGGTGTTGGCTACGTTCCTGCTGGCACTCTATCATCAGCCCCGAAGGCTTATGTCGTAGGCGTACTGCCGTTTCTACTTTGTTTACGTTTTGGCCGCCTGCTCCTCCCGAACGGTACGTATCCCATTCAATATCAGCGGGATTGACCTCGATTTCGATGCTGTCGTCTATCAATGGATACGCATACACAGACGCAAAGGAGGTATGCCGGCGGGCATTGGAGTCAAAAGGTGAAATACGAACCAATCGGTGAACGCCATTTTCGGACTGTAAATAGCCGTAGGCTTGTGGGCCGTCTATCTGAATGGCTGCCGACTTGATACCTGCGCCGTCGCCTTCTTGGTAGTCTATTTGGGTTACTTTGTAGCCGTGTTTTTCGGCCCAGCGTACGTACATTCGGTAGAGCATTTCGGCCCAATCTTGGCTTTCGGTACCGCCTGCGCCGGAGTTGATTTCGAGTACGGCATTGAGTTGGTCTTCTTCGTTGGAGAGCATTTTCTTTAGCTCCACTTCTTCGAGTACTTTGAGAGTCGCTTGGTATTCGGTCTCTACTTCGGCCTCGGTAGCTTCGCCCATTTCAAAAAACTCTTGGAGGGTTTCGAGGTCGCCGAGGTGTCGTACTACGGCTTCGTAGCTTTCGGTCCAGCCCTTGAGGGCGCGCACTTCTTTCATGGTCTGCTCGGCTTTGGTGTTGTCGTTCCAAAACTCCGGCTGACTTTGGATTTGTTCTAATTCAGTGAGTTGTTCTTTCTTGGTATCGTAGTCAAAGATACCTCCCCAAGGCCGAAACACGGGCCTTCAAGTCTTTCAACTGTTCTGTGGTCATTGGTGATTTGGGTGTTGTGGTGATTTGATGATGTGGCGAGGGTTTTTATAAGAAATAAAAAAACGCTGAGAGGGACAAAATCCACTACCAGCGTTTTTGAAAATTGCTTGGGTCATTTTTTGACAATCACGCCATCGGCTACGAAGGTCAGTTCGCGCTTAGGTTCGGTGATTTTGGCTATTTCTTCTTTGCTTTTGCCGGCATCTTCGGCATAGTGGCGTAGTTCTGAGACGGGCGTAGTTTTCATTTGGGCAACTCCCTCAAAGACTACGGTCTTGCCGGCAATGTCTTTGGGTACAAAAAAGCCGTAATCTTTGAACGTTACACGCATGGTTTGGCCGTCGGTGGTTTTTACTTTCATCCAGCAGCCTTTGGCTTGGCATACTGACTCAACAGTACCTGTTACTTTAGCGTTCATTTTTTCTTGATTCCCCATTTTGGCGGGTATTTCGGCAGCAGGAATAGCTTTTTTGTCTTTGATTTTTTGGCCAAAGTATTGGTCTTGAGCTTGTGTAGCCAAAGCCGCTACACTGACCAATACAGTAAGAATGACTTTTTTCATGGTGACGATTAAAATTTAAGTTTTGCGCAAAGTTAGAGATTTTTCAGAATAGAAAATCAAAAGGGTTGTCGTCTTTGCCGGGCTTGGGGATTTTGTAATTTTTAAGGTAGTGTTTTAAGGCTGTGTAATCTTCAAAACTTTTGAGGTCGCGCTTGATATTTTTGATGACCTGCTTAAACTCGCTGATGTCTTTATCGAGAGCATACTGTAAACTCCAAATAGAGCTTGTCATATAAGGGGGCTGACCAATCATCATGGCCGCCCGCGACTTCATCATTTCGAGTTCGTACTCAAGCTCTTGGGTTTGGTCGCGTAGGAGTTTGTTGTAATTTTTGAGTTGGTCTTCGGCCAAACTTTCGATGTGTTCTTGATCTATGCGTTCAAACTCCAACTGGAGTCGTAGCAATGCCAGCAAATCGTTTTTTTCGTAGGCTTCCGTTACGCGCTGCATGATCTGGGTTTTGCGGTCGCGCTCGGCAGGGTCGGTTTCGCGGTCGGGGTGGAAGGCTTTGACCAAATCCATATAAATCGTGCGTACCGATTTGGTGATGCTGCGGGCTTCGAGTTCTTTTTTTTGCTCGCGTTCGAGTTGTTTCTGTGTTTTGGGTCGGCGGGCGCGACGTTCTTCGGCTTGGCGTTGTTGTTCTTCATAGAGCTGCCTTTGCTCGGCCATTTTTTGAGCCATTTGTGCCTGAAACTTTGCGGGGTCTTTGAGGTCTATGTCGTCTTCCATATCAATCCCAAACATCGAAAACATATTTTTGAGCATATCGGCCTGTTCGGCTTCAGCTTGGGCGGTTTCTTCTTTATAGCTGGTTTGATTATACTTATCATAAATCCTTTCCATTTCCTCATTTTCTTCTTCTTCGAGTACTTCAAGGCAAATTTCTGTGATGATATGTGTCAATTTTTTGGTTTCAGTTTTCTTGAAAAAACCCGAATCATACGCTCGGTCATAACAAACAGCTAAGGCTTTACGTTGCTCCAAATATTCCTTTTTAATAGGCAATAGGTCTGTGGCCATTTTTTGCTGGATTTTCTCCATGCCTTCTCGGAAGTCTTTGAGTTCGGTTTCGAGTTTTTCGATTTTTTTGATGAGGCGATTGAACTCTTTCTGGGGTTTGCTCAACTCTGTTTTAGCCTTGGCGATTTGAATGATTTTCTTTGCCACTTTTTGATGATTGTTTAGAAGTGAGGATACAAAACTATAAATTAAGAAAGCGATTTTGAGGTTTCTTCACAGAAGAAACCTCAAAATCGCTGCTGGTAAATGCAACTCAAGAGGGTTGTTAGGATAAAGTAGCCAAATCAAAGGGCAGCCGCCGAATACGCTTTCCGGTAGCGGCAAAGATGGCGTTGGTAAGGGCTGGGGCAACGGGGGGCAGTCCCGGCTCGCCTACTCCTCCGGGCATTGCGCCACTGTCCACGATGTGGATTTCGACGGGGGGCATCTCGCCAAAACGCATGATTTGGTACTGGTGAAAATTGGTCTGCTCGGCTTGGCCTTTGGCAAACGTAATCCCCTTTTTAATGGCTGCCGTCAGCCCCATGACGATATTTCCTTCGGTTTGGGCTTTGACGTTGTCGGGATTGACATAATGCCCACAGTCTATGACCGATACTACTTTTTCAATTTTGATGCCCGTGCCTTGTTTGGCTACGGTGATGCAGCACGCGCTGATACTCCCGAAAGATTTGAATATGGCCAAGCCTCTGCCTTTGCCAGCGGGCAATTTTTCGGCCCATTTAGCTTTTTCGGCCAAGGTTTCCAACACTTTTTTGAAACGCTCATCAGAGAGAAGTTCCAAACGCGCTTTGAGGGGGTCTTTTTGGGCGGCATGGGCCAGTTCGTCGAAGAAACTTTCTTGGCTAAATCCAAAGTTGGAAGCATACACCGACCGCCACCAAACTACTGGTATATCGGTAGGAACGTGCGTAAAAGAGATTTTGTAGGCAGGGATTTGGTATTTCTGCTCTTCCTGGCTCAATTCGCCACAAATCCAGTCATCGGGCTTGTTGTTGGGGGCTTTGAATACTTGGAATTGTATAGATTCCCCAATGGGGTGATGATGATAGGCCACGATGTTGTTTTTGGCATCTATCCCTCCTTGCATTCGAGCTATCATACCGGGGCGGTAGGGACCTTGGGTGATGTCGTCTTCGCGCGTCCAGATGAGTTTTACGGGCTTTTTGAGTTCACGTGATAGGTAGCAGGCTTCAAGCAAAAAATCGTGATAAGCCTTACGTCCAAATGCCCCCCCGAGGAGAGTTACGTTGATTTTGATTTTTTCGGGTTTGATATTGAGGTAGCCGGCTACATCGCGCATGGCCCAGTCTGGCCCTTGTACGGGTGCCCAAATTTCGACACTACCATCGTCTTTGACGTGTACGGTGGCGTTTTCGGGTTCGATGGGGGCATGGGCTAAGAAGGGCGTTTCATAGATGGCTTCGAGTTTGCGAGCTGCTGCTCCATATATTTTGGCAAAATTACTTTTGTCTTCTGCTACCAGCCCTTCTTTGGTCGCCGCTTCACGGCATTGTTTGAAGTAATTGGCCGTGGTCATGGTTTGGGGGAGGTCCCCATTGTCCCATGTTACTTTCACATTGTTTTTGGCCGAAAGAGCTGCCCAGTAGTGGTCGGCGATGACGGCTACTGCTTCCGAAGTACGGTGTGGCATTGGGCGCGGGCATCTCATCACTCGTTGTACGCCTTTGATTTTGAGTGCTTCGCTATCGTCTATGGCTACTACTTTGCCATGAAGCGTAGGGTTGTGAATCATCACGGCATACACCATGTCAGGTACTTCGACATCTATGCCAAAGACGGCAGTACCCGTAACGCGCGACGGTACATCGAGGCGGGGAGCATATTTGCCTACGATTTTGAAGTCTTTGGGGTCTTTGAGGGTAGGGTTTTGGGGTACTTCGAGTTTGGAGGCATCGTCGGCTACCTCGCCGTAAGTCAAGGTTTTTCCACTGGGTTTGTGGATAACTTTGCCTTCGTGTGCATAACATTCGGTGGTAGGCAATTGCCAGCGTTGGGCGGCGGCCTTGATGAGCATTTCTTTGGCGGCGGCTCCAGCTTTGCGGATAGGTTGCCAAAGAGCGCGTACACTACTGCTGCCTCCGGAGGTTTGGTCGCCGTACTTGCCTTTGCCGTCTGACTGGGCGATGGTTACTTGGTCGAGGCGCACTTCGAGTTCTTCGGCCAAGAGCGAAGGTACCGCTTGGGTAGAGCCTTGCCCCATGTCAGGGCGGGGGTTGATGAGGATAATCTGTCCGTTAGGCTCAATGACGATGAAGGGGTTGATTTCTAAGGCCAAAGCCGAAGGACTTTTGCCGCTCAAATTGATGGGGCGAGGAGTAGCCGTAGCCGAAAGACCCATCATCAACCCTGCCGATGATAGCCCCAATGTTTTTATAAATTCTCTACGATTGCTCATGTCTTTTGTTTGGTTAAGGTTCGTTATTTGCCGCCACCCATTTCGGCTTTGGAGGGATTACTTTTGGCAGCACGTTTGATGGCTTTGCGAATACGATCGTAGGTGCCACAGCGACACAAATGACCGTTCATGGCAGCGTTGATGTCGGCATCGGTGGGCTGGGGTTTATCTCTCAACAGTGCCACGGCTGCCATGATTTGACCTGATTGGCAGTAGCCACATTGGGGTACTTGCTCTTCTATCCATGCTTGCTGCACAGGGTGAGGACGCTGTTCGGTGCCGAGTGCTTCGATAGTGGTAACTTTTTGACCTGCCACCGCCTGCACAGGCAATACACAAGAGCGTGTAGGCTGGCCGTTGAGATGCACAGTACAAGCCCCACATTGTGCCATACCACAGCCAAATTTGGTTCCTTTTAAACCTACAAAATCTCGTATAGCCCAGAGTAGCGGCATATTGGGGTCTATGTCGAGAGTGTAGTTTTTGTCATTGATATTCAAAGAAATAGCCATAGTCAAAGTATGTTAAGGGTGTATGTTTGTTACGTACAGTAAAATTTGATGTAAAAAGTCAAAAAATCAAATTTTGAATAAAAGATTAACGATTTGTTAGTTTTTGTACAGTCTTTTGATTTTACTTTTGGCAACAGTCCACATACGAACCAAGCGACGATTTTGGTGTAATTGATTAGATTCCGATGATTGCCTGAATTTTTAAGGGTTTATGGGCAAATTCCCATTACAATTCTTGATACTTTCCCCCTCTTTGAAGTGGTGAAGAATGACTTACAGCAAAATACCCAGTAAAATGCCTCCTAAGATAACCAAATAAGGGGGGATTTTGGTAAAATATAGCAGACCAAACGTAGCCAAAATCGTCAAGATAGCAGTAGCCTCGGTAGCTATGGGCAAGAGCATACGTACAGCTGCCGAAACCGTCAGCCCAACGCTGGCGGCATTGATACCTTCGAGTGATGCACGTATGGGGCGGTATTTTTTGAGTTGTTCCCAAAAACGATATACAAAGAAAATTAAGAACGTACCGGGCAAAAAAATACCTACCGAGGCGGCCAAACTCCCCCACAAAGGCGACAGTGTACTTTCTACAGTACGCATAGACAACACTCCCACGTAGCTGGCTATTGAAAACACCGGCCCCGGAATCACCTGCGCCAAGGCCATACCACTCAAAAACTCTTGGCGTGTGAGGTATTTTTTAAATTCGACAAACTCCGTGTAAAGCATCGGGTTGAGTACTTGTCCACCGCCAAAAACCAAACTACCATTACGATAAAAATTCTCAAACAACCGAACAGGCAAAGAATGTGTAACTGCGCCCAACACCGCTGCCGCAACCAATACCCCAAGCCAAAGAATAAAATTAGCCCATTCGATACGAATCGGCGTTTTTTCCATTTTTTGAAGTTTGCGAAATTGGAGCGAGGTTATCAAACCTCCCAGCACGATGACCACGGGAGTCATATAAGGCGAAGGGAAAAAAAATGCCAAAACTGCCCCAAGCATCATAATCAGCCAATGGGTACGGTTGATGATGACCTTGTGGCCAATGACATATCCTCCAAAAATCAAAAAACCAATGGCCATAGGCTCAACGAAGCGCATAAAACGCAGCGAAATCTGCTGATCGTCCAACCAAAAGATTCCCAATGCCGCAGTCGTCATGATCAATACTGACGGTAATGCCCAAACGAGCAGGGTCAAATAAGCCAAGTTGGGGCCACCGATTTTGAACCCCAGTGCTGTGATAGTTTGTGTAGAAGTAGGGCCAGGCAAAACTTGACAAAGTGCCTGTAATTCAATCAGTTCGGCTTCGGTCAAATAACGACGTTTGCGTACAAATTGCTCCAAAAACATCACAAAATGTACCTGTGGACCACCGAAGCAAGTCCATGATAAGACCAGCACATCTTTCAAAAAAATGAGATATCGGATACGCCGGACAGGAGCATGAAGTACAGTTTCAGCCACAGTTTTTGCAGGAAAAATATATCAAGAACAAAAATCCAACGACTTATTGACTTACGACTTATTGACTTACGACTTACTGACTTATTGACTTACGACTTATTGACTTATTGACTTATTGACTTATTGACTTATTGACTTACTGACCACCCTATCTACACCTTTTTCAAACCCAATTCTATCAAACGTTCGTTCAAAAACTCACCGGCGGTCATGTCCACATAGATTTTGGGGTGCTGGGCATCTATGCAGTTTGGCAGGCAAGTCAAATCCATGTCGGCACGAGGGTGCATAAAAAACGGAATCGAATAGCGCGAGGTATTCATTTTCTCACGGGGTGGATTGACCACGCGGTGTATCGTGGACTTTAGCTTGTGGTTGGTGAGGCGGTCGAGCATATCACCTACGTTTACTACCACTTGGTCAGGCAAGGCCGTAATGGGTATCCACTGCCCGTCGCGGCGAAGCACTTCCAGTCCTTCTGCACTTGCCCCCATCAGCAGCGTGATGAGGTTGATGTCACCGTGAGCGGCGGCACGTACTGCACCTTCGGGTACGGTGTCGGGGTCGAGTGGAAAGTAATGCAACGCCCTCAAGATACTGTCGCCATTGCGTACTTTGTCTTCAAAATAGTTTTCGTCCAACTCCAAATATAACGCAATAGCCCGCAGCAGTGTTTTGCCTGTATTTTCAAAGGTTTTGAATACTTCGAGGGTATATTTTTCAAAATCTGGGATTTCTCTGGGGAATATATTGGCGGGCATATCACCTTCGGGCTGAGGCTGGCCTACATGATAAAACTCCTTCAAATCGGCCACTTTGAAGCCTTTGGCTTTTTCGCGTCCTTTACCGATATAGCCTCGCTGACCGTTGAGTTCTAAAAATTCGTACTGCTGTTTTTTTTCAGTAGGTAGTTGGAAAAAGGCTTGTACGGCTTCATAAAGCTGGGAGCGAAGTGTTTCGCTAAGACCGTGGTTTTTGATACAAACAAAGCCGATGTTGTTGAAAGCATTACCCAAATCAGCTACAAACTGTGCTTTGCGTGAAATATCTCCCGAGGTGAAATCAGCTAAGTCCAAAGAGGGAATTTCATCGAGAAGAGTTGGTTCTTGCATAGTCTTGAAACGTTGATGAATATGCTGCAAAGTTTGGAAAAACAATCGGTTTATTCAAACATGATGTATAACGATACCGTATGCGAAGTCAGTCGTCGAATACCTCCTACATTGCTGAGGGGGTCTGTTGTATTGTAAAGATTGACGATGCCGTGTGAAAATCGGATTTCTGGAGATATTTTGGTATATGCCAAAAACTGTTCAAACCCGAAACCGTAATCAATCGTTAAATCTGTGCCGCGTGTATTGAGGCGTTCGTTGCCTTGAGGGATTCGCTGGCGCACGTTGGTTTCGAGGCCGAGAGTAGCCCCACCAATCATGTACATTCGGCTATTGTGGCGGCGTTGGGATTTGTATTTGAACAATAGCGGTATTTCGAGCCAAGTGGCTTCACGAAGTTCGCGGCGTTTGCCCCCTCTTGCATACTCATACTCCATCACCCGATCGTATAAGGCTATGGTAGGTGTACTTCTGATGTCCCAATGATCCGTCAGATAGGCATTGACCACAAAGCCCACCCTAAACCCTGTAGTCGTAGGTGCTGTGATGCGGCTGGTGGAGTCTTGCCTCAAAAAGGCGTTGTTGTGTACATGATGAAAGCGAGTAAAAGGCGCAGCAAACAGAAAGCCGTAATGTATCGGTTTATCGTCGTAGTATTCTAAATGTTTGCGGCGATAGACAGCGTTTTGGGCGTGAACTTCAGCAGCCATCAGCAAAAGCAACCCTATAATAATGCAATGCCTTATTTTTTGCCAACGTATATCGAACAAATACCGAAGGTGAGTGGAATACATCTTGTGTTTTTAAAACCTGCTTGTTGGTAAATTTTCAAAAAGTCTTGCCCGTCGGGAAAGGCTTGCACCGACTCCGGTAAGTAGCTATAAGCTGAAGCATCTTTCGATACGATTCGACCTATCAACGGTAAAATGTAACGAAAATAAAAGTTGTATAATTGTTTGAAAGGAAAACTTTTGGGCTTTGAAAATTCCAATACCACACAAGTGCCGCCTGTTTTGGTTACGCGGTACATTTCGGTAAGCCCCCCCAGCAAATGCTCAAAGTTGCGTACTCCAAATGAGGCCATCACAGCATCGAAGGAGTCAGACTCAAAAGGCAATGCCGACGAATCGCCACTGCGGAGTTCGATAAGATGTTCCAATCTTTTTCTTCTGATTTTTGCGCGGCCTACCGCCAACATTCCCTCCGAAATATCCACTCCCACGATTTTTTGAGGTTTGAGGCTTACTGCTTCGAGGGCAAAATCACCCGTACCCGTAGCGATGTCGAGAATCGTTAGTGGGTTTTCGGTTTTGAGCATTTTGATAGCTCGCTTCCGCCAGTAAACATCAATTCCTACACTCAAAAGACGATTCAAGAAATCGTATTTGGGCGAAATGTTGTCAAACATATCGGCTACTTGTTCGCGCTTACTGGAGGTTTTATCTTTATAGGGGACAACCATGTCAGAGAATGAAAAATATTACATTATGCCTAACGCATTGTGAGGGCAAAGAGTTTTATGTATAATTGTTAGTGTGCTAAAATAATTCTTCACCCCCCAAAAACTATACGTATGCTCCAAAAAATCGAAGAAATCAAAACGTATCTCTACAAATACCTCGAAGCCCAACTCAACGTACTCAAGACCGACACCCAAGAACGCCTCGAGCGGGCTGTGGTACAGCTTATTTATTTGGTTGTCCTGCTTTTGTTGGCATCGTTGACGAGTATTTTTGCTTTTATCATGCTGGCCGTTTTGCTCAACGAACTCCTCCGAAGCACTTATGCAGGTTTTGCGATTATGTTTGGATTGCTATTGATGCTGACCCTACTTTGGATACAGGCTGGCAAGCAAGTACAGGCTATTGTGAGGAAAATACTTTACAGGGTTTTTAGGGACTGATGATTTTATTGGGCTGGCTTGTGTCAAGATTTTGTACCCAAAGCATGGAGTGGGTTGGCATTTTGACGTATTGGGAGTTACGCTTCAAACACGAATCACAAGGAGTAAGCGCACCCTCAAAAAGAAACATCAAAAGCCCTTTCAATACTCTGAATTTAGACAAAAATGACCCCTCCAAGAAATAATTTGGAAAGATGTAAAATCTTTTTTATGCTTGCAGTGTCAAAAGTGATGACAAAACAATACAAAAATTACGGCATCAATATTACAGTAAAATATTTGAAAAGTTCAAGTAAATACAATAATTACGGCGATACTTTCGTATATTAGCGAGTTGGCCAAGAGAACTCGCTTCGCTCGCTCTCTTGGCCAACGGCGCGCGTGTTCCACACGCTGTTGCCCGACGCTCACTCACTACGTTCGTTCCCATCGGCCAACAGCGTGTTTGCGAAATTCCTCCCCGCTCCGAAAACTCCGTTTTCTACACGGGAAGAAACTTCGCAAACACGCGCGCCGTTAGTGGCAATTTTATAGGCGCAGCAAATGCAAGATAGAAAAGACATAATTGACTGTTACGACAAGACGGCTGAAAAGTATGCCGACAAGTTTAAAAACGAACTTGACTGGAAGCATTTTGACCAAATAATTTTAAAAGCGTTTGCCCAAACTAATCGGACAAAAGGACAGTTAATAGACCTAGGTTGCGGACCCGGTCAGACAACAAAATTTCTCTATGACAATGGAGTTATAAATGTTCTTGGAACAGACATATCACCTGAAATGGTTAAGGTTGCAAACAAACAATATCCAAGTATAAAGTTTGTAGTTGCTGATATGTTAAATTTGAACTTTCCTGAAAAATCTTTTGGTTCTGCGGTAGCATTCTATGCAATTGTTCACTTTAATTACGAACAGATAAAGACAGCTTTTCAGGAAATTAGCAAAATACTCATTCAAGGTGGAGAGTTTTTATTTTCCTTTCACATTGGTGATTATACCGTTCATATGGACAGCTTTTTTGACGAAAAAGTAAATATTGATTTCTATGCCTTGCAGACAGAAAAAATAAAAGAACTTTTAGAACAAACGGGTTTTGAAATCATTGACTTAATTGAAAGGGAGCCATACAAAGACAAAGAATATGAAAGCAAAAGAGCTTACATATGGGCAAAAACCTGCCACTAACACGGGTTTTGCGTCAGGCGGGGTGACGTGCAAACTTGGAGCTTTGTGCTTCTATTCAAGTTCAGTGCTGATTGACAGTTTTGTGCTCCGAAACCCGCCCGAACGCAAAGCCCGAAACCGTTGCGTCGAAATACCTCCGCTTCGCTCCGGCATTTCGACGCAACGGTGCGGGGATTCCATCCCCAGTTACCCGAACTGCCTCCGCAAAGCTCCGGCACTTCGTGCAACTGGGGATTTGCGCAATGTTTCCCCCTTCACCTTCGCTCCGCTCGGCTCGGTGAAAACACTGCGCAAATCCCCGCACCGTTATCGGTCATTCTAAAACGACAACCGAGCAAGAAAGTAACAACAAAAAATTGACTAACCAACTCCTAAAAATATTACCTTTGTAAGGTGGAAAAAATTGGCTTCATAGAGATAAGAATAACAGGTTCAAAGGGAAACCTTGACCTATCACCCGACAATTACGACATTCGGGAGATTATCGCTATTCTAGAAAATGCCGAAAACTTGCTTTATCCGGGCGACAAGAGAGACAGACCGAATATTAGTTACAAGATTGAAGAAGGTTCTGTAAAACACATTCTTAAAACCTCAATTCAATATATCATCGGTTTTAACGCAATAATCGGACAGGTTAACCAAGTTCAAAATATTGACTTTCTTGACTTAGGGACTGCAAAAGCATTTGAAAACATTCAAGATATAGCGACAAAACGAAATTATGTTTTTAGCATCAAAACATCACTCGACAATACAAACGAAGTGAGAGTTGATAAAACAACAAGATACTACAGAACAGAAGCAATTTGGGCTGACGCTGAATTTTACTTTTACGGCAAGGTTACAAATGCAGGTGGTAAGGACAAAGCTAATATTCACGTTTTCACTGAAGAACTCGGAACAGTTAGAATTCAAACACCAATTAGCTTTCTTGAGCAATATGACGAAAACTTGCTTTACAAGACGTTTGGTATTAGAGCGATAGGTAAACAACATTCTGAAACAGGAGAAATTGACACAGCAACATTAAAGTTTATAGAATTGGTTGACTACCAGCCAAAGTATGACGAGATATATTTAAAAGCACTTCGGGACAAAGCAAAAAAATCTTGGCTTGGCAGCATAGACCCCGACAAATGGTTGAAAGAAATAAGGGGTGGATATGACGCATAAAGCTGTTTTACTTGATACCAGTTTCTTTATTCGCTTTCTAAATGAGAGTGACCCGTTATTCAAAAATGCTGACGGATATTTTCGATACTTTTTACAGAAAGAAATTACGATGATGATTTCTACAATCAGCATTGCGGAGTATTGTGTCGGTGGTAATGTTCACGAGCTTCCTTTGAGAAACTTACAAATAGTCCCATTCAATTTAGACCATTCAAAACGAACAGGTGAGTTCGCGAAAATTGCATTTAACGCAAAGAGAAATGGTAAAATAGAT
>JBKBKL010000074.1:0-18592 GCA_046294665.1 Runella sp. | reverse complement strand
TCTGTAATAAAGGTACTTTCTGCATATCCAATGTCCCAGTAATAGCCCGTAAGTGAAGTTATTGTCGCTGTGTCTCTTCCCGTATACCACATTCTGAATTTATTGTTTAAACCGTCATGTATAACTGCGGGATGTGCAGCCCAGAATCTGTCCCATTGATTAACAGTTCCGATTTGCAAAACAGGATTTTGGGTTGATTTAGTCCAGTTTATTCCGTCGGTTGATGTTGCATAGCCTACTTGAAAGTTCTCAACGGTCCATTGGTCAAGTGCCGAATAAAACATATGATAAGTGCCCCCAATTTTAACCACACTTGGCTCTGCTATGCTTGCAGAATCCCAATTCATCTGGTCTCCAGCAATTAATACTGCCGAAGGGTGAACCGTCCAATTTATTCCCTCATTAGATGTTGCATAGCCAATGTTACCTTTCCCGTCTGTTGGTTGACTATTGAAGACAAGGTCAGGTGCAGTAAACCACATTTTATAAATACTTCCATCTAATATTACGCTGGGGCTGGAAATAAAGGTGTTAAACCAACTTGAATTACTTCCCGGTATGAGAACAGGGTTGCCAGAATATTTTGTCCAATTTATTCCATCAGGAGAATACGCATAGCCAAATTTATGGTCGTTAACGGGACTACATTTCGCTTTTCTACCTGCATACCAAAGTTTGTAGCGTTGATTTGCGGGAGCAGATAAATCCTTAATAACAGTGGGCGTTTCTACACCGTCAGAATCGAATTTTGAAGTGTCTGAACTAATGTTTAGAACAGGATTTCCCAGATATTCATTCCAATTAATTCCGTTTAAAGACCATGCATAGCCAATTCTTACTCTTGGACATGGGTCACTCCCTGTTTGCCAACCAACGCCTGAATACCACATTTTTAATGTATCATTATCTTTTATCACACAGGCATCACCTGTTGCTAATGCCTTCCAATCGGGGAAAGTTGCACTTCTGCTTAATACAGGGGTCGGATGTTTTGTCCAGACAATTTGTGCCATTGATTTTGATGGGTTTAATAGTTCCATTAATGCAATGGCTATGAAAAATAATTTCCTTGTCATTTGACTTGTTTTTACATTTTGAGTCATTACGCTTGCAAGTAACATTTTTATTTTCAGTCGCTTTTAACAAATTTGTGGTTTCTTATTGTCAAATGATTCGATGAAAGGATTGAAAGACATATTGCTATTGGGCGATACACGTTTATATGAAATCTGTACACCGGTGGAGGAGCATGAAAAAGCACTGGTAGCGCAGATGGTAGCCGATTTGCACCAGGCCCTTATGGAGTTTCGGGCTACTTACCAAGCAGGGCGAGCCATTGCCGCACCACAGTTGGGCTATATGAAACGGCTTATTTACATGAACATCAATGACACGCCTACGGTTTTTATCAACCCCGAAATCGTTGAGCGAAGTCTTGAAACTTTTGAACTTTGGGACGACTGTATGTCGTTGCCCAATTTGTTGGTAAAGCTACGACGAAACAAAAGCATCAAAATCAAGTTTTTAGACCAACATTGGCAGCCGCAGGAATGGTTGCTTGAAGATGATCTTTCCGAACTTCTCCAGCACGAATACGACCACCTCGACGGTATCCTCTGTACGATGCGCGCCATTGATGAGCGTTCGTTTCGTTGGCGGCCTACACCAAAACCATCTTGAAAAAGGAATGTGAAATTTTCAAATTTGAAAATTTTCAAATTGACCCATTATCCCCATGCGACTGCCCATTTACTTAGACTACAATGCCACCACGCCCGTAGATGAGCGCGTACTGGAAGCCATGCTACCGTGGTTCAGCGTGAATTTTGGTAATGCCGCCAGTCGAACGCATCTGTACGGCTGGCTCGCCGAAGAAGCCGTAGCTACGGCACGCCAGCAAGTAGCATCTTTGATTCATGCCCACGAAAAGGAGATGGTGTTTACGAGCGGTGCGACTGAGTCTAACAACTTGGCTATCAAGGGGGTTTTTGAGAAACTAAACCATAAAGGCCGACATATCATCACCGTAGCTACCGAGCATAAAGCGACACTCGACACCTGCGAACACTTGCAAAAAATGGGGGCTGAAATAACGTATCTGACTCCCTCACCCGACGGCCTCATCACTCCACAGCAAGTGGCGGAGGCTCTGCGCGAGGATACGATTTTGGTATCGGTCATGTACGCCCACAACGAAATCGGGGTCATACAGCCCATTCGTTCGATCGCCGAAGTGGCGCATCGTGCCGGTGGGTTGTTGCATACCGACGCTACACAGGCTGTAGGCAAAATACCTATCAATGTTAAAGAAGAAAACATTGATTTGTTGAGTCTTTCGGCACATAAACTTTATGGCCCCAAAGGTGTCGGAGCATTGTATGTGCGAAATGGCATTGACTTGACGGCTCAAATAGACGGTGGAGGGCACGAAAGAGGCCGCCGTTCTGGCACGCTCAATGTCCCCGGTATCGTAGGGTTGGGAAAAGCCTGTGAAATAGCTCAACATGAAATGACGAAGGAAAGCACTCGATTGACTCTACTACGCAATAGATTAGAAAATGATATTCTGCATCATTTTCCTCAAACTTTTCGCAATGGACACCCCACCCAACGCCTCCCTCATTTGACCAACATTTGTTTCGACCATTTGGACGGCGAGCAGCTACTTCTCCGCCTCAAAGACGTGGCAGTTTCGACGGGTTCGGCTTGTACTTCAGCTTCGGTGCTGCCCTCTCATGTACTAAAAATTCTTGGCCTCAACGACGAGCAAGCCTATGCTTCGATACGATTTAGTTTGGGGCGCATGACTACCGACGAAGAAATCAATGTAGCTTTGACGCATATCAGAGAAGTAGTGGGGCAAATGTATGCCGAAAATACTTACTTCATCACCAGTTCGTAGGCTTGCTCCAAGAGTTCTTCTTTGTCCAACAAACTCAACGATAGTGGCAACTGCGCCAGTCCTATCAACCGCCGCATGATTTCGACACCCGTAAATTGATCTACCAAGCGTGGATTGTTGATGTGTCCATAGCTTTGATACACTTGCCGAATCGTATCTTCTTCTTGCTGCGCCATCATCAAATGTGCGGTCATCACACCCAGGTCAAACTCGGCAGGGCCATAAAAACAAAATTCGGGGTCTATGACTTTTACCCCTTGCGAGGTACGCAGCCAACTACCGGGATAATAGTCACCGTGGAGTAAGAAATGACCGTCGGACAAATACATTTGACCTAAGTCGTTTATGATTTTTTTGAGTTGAGTATCAGTTTTGTACGACATGGCCACCATTTGTAGCCCTTCAGTAATATGGTCCAAATCGAATCCATTTTCTTCCATGAATGGGTAATTGAAAATATGCTCATGGTTGAGCGCACGCATTTGACGATTGGCAAAAACAGCATCGGGCTGCGATTGATAGCTACCTTGATGCAACGCTACGAGATATTGCGCCAACGCCTCTACTTCAGTAGAAGTGAGTTTTTGGTCTTTTTGATACAGTACCGTAAAATCGCTGGCTTCGCCCAAATCTTCGAGCAGCAGGATTTTGGAGGCTTCGTCCATGCCCAACAATCGTGGCATCATTCCTCCTACCGAAGGCAAATATTGTGTTTTTTTATAAAATCTACCTTCGATGACCGCCCGCTCGTCGGGGGCAGCGATTTGGGGGTATTTCTCTACATAAGGTCGTGCTTGCTTGATGATAAATGTACGCTGTGAGGTCGTAACTCGCAGCGTATAATTCATGTTGCCTTCGCCCGGTTTGGTAAGTGATTGGATAGATTCATTGGGGGTAAGCCAGCCTTTTTTTGCTAAATATTCGGCCAATTCGTCGGTTTTTTGAATGTCTAATTGCATACGTGTTTTATTAAACCCCATGCCTTTAGGCTGGGGATACTACAACAAAATACTACAACAAATACCTCAACCCAAACTGAAACTGACGGGGTGGGCCAGCCGCCCGAACGACAAGCGGTGTACCCACTGGCCCCAGTTGGAACTGATTGCTTGCCCCAAAGGTAGCATTGAAACCTGACAAATTTTGGGTGTTGAGTACATTGAAAACATCGGCTTCAAACTCCAATCGTGGTTTGTGTTTGACCATGATGGTATAACGTACCGAAATATCGAGGGTTTTGGCCCAGGGCAGGCGGTCGCTGTTGCGGCGTTCGCCGGGGTAGAGGTCGGAGGCAAAGCCAAAGCTCTCACCGTCGCCATTGAGGTCGGTAGTGCCAAATACCTTGGCATCGGCCAAGCGCGTGATAGGCTGCCCACTTTGTAGCATGAACGCCGGCGAGATAACCAAGTTTTCCCACGGATAGTACGCAAACATGGCGTTGAGTACATGACGGCGGTCGTTGTTGTCGTAGGCGTACTCAAAGTCGAAGTCATTGGAATCTTGAGCGCGGGTGTTGATACCGCCCGTATTACTTTTGATGCTGGCTAAGGTGTAGCCCAATCGGTAGGCGTATTTGTCGTGGCCTTTGAGTTTTTGGAAAGTAGCACTGGCCGAGTAGTAACGGGCGATACCTTTGGTTTCGGTCATGAATACATTGCGAGCGATACCCCGAAGTGTGTCGCGTCCTGCCACCGCATAGAAGCCATTGCGGTCGGAGCGTATAGGCACAGGGCGAGTCAAATCGCCCTGCGCTACGGTGCGGACTTTCACGTCTTTGTCATTCTGAAATCTATAAGGCGAGGCAGGATTGAGATTCCTGATATAATACAGGTTGTTGGTAGCTATATGTACCAAGTCCAACCCAAAAATATAATCGCTGGCAGGTTTGTGTTGTATGCCTACCGAATATTGATGCGAATAAGGATTATCCCAGCCATTGGGGTTCATCACACGCAGGTTGGCATTGAATTGCTGATTTCGACGGCCTTGAAGCTGCTCATAGCTGGGGCCTTCCAAATAGCGCACATTGGGAGCCGTAGCGCGGATATTGCCCGGAAAAGTGATGCGATTGAGGTCGGCGTTGGGGTCGAGTAGGCCGAGGCGTTGGAGTTCGGCCAACTGCTTTTTGAAATCCGTAGAAGTACTGCTAAACTGCAAGTTGTCGCTGTAAACAGAGTATTTGATTTTGTCATAAAATAGACCATAGCCCCCCCTAATCACAGTGCGGTCATTGAGTTGATAATTGAAGCTAAGGCGTGGGGCGAGGTTGTTGCGATCGCCTTTGGTATCGCCACTTCGGGAGAGATTGTCGTAGTCGTAGCGGAGGCCGAAGTTGAATTTGAGGCGGTTAGTTACTGTGATAGCGTCTTCAATATACGCACTCCATACATTTTGGCGCGCCCCGAAAGTACTGGTTTGGAGTTCTACATCATAAGTACGTACAGCCACATCGCGCGGAATATCATTGACATCTAAGGCCGAGCCGAGATTGCGGGCTTTGAGTGCGTCCAATTGCGCTTGATTGAGGCGCACAGTATAAGTACCGTAGGGGTTGCCACCACCCAGAAGGGCGAAGTTGGACGTAATCATCTCTGCCCCCATACGCAGCGCATGGCGACCTACGCGCAGACTGAATTTTTGTTGAATCTGAAACGTTTGCTCCACATCATCAAAAATAGCTCCCGCCTGCCCGATAGTGGCAATGGCTACGCCACTGGGGTCTTGTACGGTTACAGATGGGCTGGTCGGATTGACAGGCTGGCGGTAGTTCCAGCGGAACATGGAGCGTTGTAAGTTGGTTTCCCCTGTGAAGTTGGGGCGTATTTGATAGTTGTTTTTCAAAGCCACCAAGTAAGTACGGTTGGCTTGGCGCGAAGCCGCCGACGGAAACAAAATCCCACCTTCGAGGCCTCCCCCTTGGCGGTCAATGTCAAAACTGCCCACATTGACCCGTAGGCTTGACTTGAAGCTACTACTCCAGTTGTGGTCGAGTTTGGTCGAAAAATAGGAAAACGAGTTGCGCCCTGTTACGATTTCATTGACATTGAGCGCAGGTACACGCAGTAGGTTGTCTTTTTTGTCGTTGGTTTGTTCAAAATTGATATAGAAAAAGGTCTTGTCTTTTTTCAATGCTCCCCCCAGCCCGAAGCCCAACTGATGGCGTTGGAAGCCGTCCTTGACTTGATTGCCCGAAAGGTCGAGGGTAGGGTAGGGGGATTTGGCATCAATCACCGCTCCGGGGCGTGTCAGATAAAAAAGTTCACCGGAGAGTTGGTTGCTGCCCGAGCGCGTGGTTACGTTTACGACCCCGTTGCTGGTATTGCCCCATTCTACGGAGTAGTTGTTGGTCAGTACTTGGATAGACTCCGTAAAACCTAACGGTGTATTGAATTTGACATTACCCAAAAACCGTTCGTTGTTGTCCATGCCGTCTATGAGGTAGTTGGTATAGATGCCGTTGAGGCCATTGATAGCTACCGTAGGAGCTTCGGCATACCCCAGACTCGATACCGTGAGGTTGGGCAAGCGCATCAGAATCCGCGACACATCGCGCCCTTCGATAGGTACGCTTTGTAGTTCGCGTTTCGTAACTACCGACGACACCTCGGCGTTTTGGGTGTTGAGTCGGCCTGCTCTACTGCCCGATACAACGACCTCACTTAAAATTTCTTCGCGGCGTAGAGAAGGTTCGAGTAAAATTCGATTGAGGCCATTCTGCAATCTGATTTCTCTGACTTCGGCATCTTCAAAGAGTGCATTGGCTTTTGTAAAAACACGATAACGCTCACCGGCTACCAGATTTTTGAAAGAAGCCACCCCTTTGGCATCAGTCAGCGACGAGTCGAGGAGTTTGGTATTCACTCGCTCCAAATACACCGAAGCATTGGCGATATTTTTTTTAGACAACAGGCTATTGACTGTTACCTCCAATGCGCTCTGGGAAAAAGCTGCTGAAGAAATAAAAACAGTCAAAATAGATAAAGGTCTGAATTTCATTAACTTATGATGTTGAAGTAGGTTTTATGAGTCAATTTACGCCAAAATATTGATTTTGGATTTCAGGAACGATGTTTTTATTTTGGATTTGAACCTGCAAAAAAATTAACCATTCACCCATTCATTCATGACCGCGTCCCAATTCATTGCCCCACTTCTGGGGATTTCCCAGAGACAAATCGAAAACACCATTTCACTCCTCGACGACGGAGCTACGTTGCCGTTCATAGCTCGCTACCGCAAAGAAATGACCGGCCAACTCGACGAAGTACAAATCGCTGCTATCAAAGAGCAATACCAAAAGTTTGAGGAAGTAACCAAACGCCGCGAGGCGATTCTCAAAAGCATCGAAGAACAAGGCAAACTTACGCCCGAGCTTCGGCAGTTGTTGGAAAACACCCATACGCTGACAGCCCTCGAAGATATTTATCTACCGTACAAGCCCAAACGTAAGACCCGTGCCTCCATGGCTATCGAAAAAGGATTGGAGCCATTGGCACAGGGCATTTTTGCTGGCCGTGAGGCCCAGCCCGAACGTACAGCCGAAAAATATTTGAACGAGCAAGTCGCTACCGCAGCCGATGCCCTCCAAGGTGCACGCGACATCATGGCCGAGTGGATATCCGAAAATACCGAAGCCCGCCAAAAAATTCGCTATGTTTTTGAGCGCACTGCTTACATTTCGTCCAAAATCAAAAAAGGAAAACAAGAAGAAGGCGTAAAGTACCGCGATTACTACGAGTTTGGCGAAGCCCTCTCCAAAATCCCTTCGCATAGGCTTTTGGCCATACGGCGGGGCGAAGAAGAAGGGTTTTTGAGTGTGGATATATCGCCCGATGAAGATATGGCCGTAGAGTTGCTCAACCGGCTGTTTATCAAAGGACTACCAGCTTCTAAAGCACAGCAAGAAATGGCTTTAGCCGATGCCTACAAAAGACTGCTAAAGCCCAGCATCGAAACAGAATTTGCCAATAGCTCTAAAGAAAAAGCCGACCGCTACGCCATTCAGATTTTTGCCGAAAATCTCCGTCAGTTGCTGTTGGCCTCACCACTTGGCCAAAAGCGGGTATTGGCCATAGACCCCGGCTATCGCACAGGTTGCAAAGTAGTATGCCTTGATACACAGGGGAGTTTGTTGGCAGATACGGTTATTTATCCTTTCGACAAACCTTCCGATGCCGAAGCTACCCTCAAGCGGTTGGTAGAAAAATATCAAATTGAGGCCATAGCCATCGGCAACGGCACCGCAGGCCGCGAAACAGCCGATTTTATTCATACTATAGCCCTGCCCCTCCCCAGAGAGGGTGGGGTTTTTATGGTGTCGGAGCAGGGAGCTTCGATTTATTCGGCCTCGGAGGTTGCACGGGAGGAGTTTCCCGATAAAGACGTAACAGTACGCGGTGCAGTTTCGATAGGTCGCCGATTGATGGACCCTTTGGCCGAACTCGTCAAGATAGACCCCAAATCTATTGGAGTAGGGCAATACCAGCACGATGTTAATCAGGCGATGTTGAAAAATGCGTTAGACAGCGTTGTCGAAAGTTGTGTCAATGCCGTAGGGGTCAATCTCAATACCGCCAGCAAGCATCTACTGCAATATGTATCGGGATTGGGGCCGGTATTGGCCAAAAATATCGTGGAGTATCGTACCCAAAACGGGGAGTTCAAATCGCGCCAGCAGTTGCTGAAAGTACCCCGATTGGGCAATAAAGCCTTTGAACAAGCGGCAGGATTTTTGCGCATCGAAAATGCTCCTAACCCTTTAGACAACAGTGCCGTACACCCCGAAAGCTACCCTCTCGTAGAAAAAATGGCCCATGACTTGGGCAGTACTGTCGTAGAGTTGATGAAAAAGACTGAACTACGCCGCCAAATCAACCTCCAAAAGTACATCACCAGCACCGTAGGTTTGCCTACACTTCAAGACATACTGAAAGAACTCGAAAAACCCTCTCGCGACCCACGCACCCAACTCGAAACCTTCTCTTTCGATGCGCGCGTACGCAAGCCCGAAGACTTGCAGGAAGGTATGGTTTTGCCCGGTATCGTTACCAATATCACAGCTTTCGGTGCTTTTGTGGACGTAGGCGTTAAACAAGACGGCTTGGTACACGTATCGCAAATGGCCAATCGCTTCATCAAAGACCCCAATGAAGTGGTCAAACTCCAGCAACACGTTACTGTCAAGGTAGTAGAGGTGGACTTAGCGCGTAAGCGTATCGCTTTGAGTATGAGGTTGTAAATGGTATTTTTCAACTTTGGGTCAAATTTATTTTACGAGAGAGATTCACCCTTGCGCCTTTCCGAGGCTTCGGGGGTTGATGGTGTGTTTTATTCTACAAAACTTGCTCCTTTCCGAGGCTTCGGGGGTTGATGGTGTGTTTTATTCTACAAAACTTGCGCCTCTCCGAGGCTTCGGGGGTTGATGGTGTGTTTTATTCTACAAAACTTGCGCCTCTCCGAGGCTTCAGGGCTTGATGGTGTGTTTTATTCTACAAATCTTGTGCCTCTCCAAGGCTTCGGAGAAGCCAAACATTTGTAGCAATCAAGTTTTCTCACAGTCATCGCGCGCTTCGGAGAAGCGTAACGGCAGTTGCAGCACCAAATCTTGTGCTTTTCTAAAAAAATGTAGTATTTTGGCCACTTATAAAACCTATGATGACCTTGACTACTATTATTACCTCTGTGCCGACACAGGCGGCTTTGTTTTGTGATTGGCGTGAAGATGGACACAAACATCTAACGGCTTTTGAAAAGCGAAACACAAGCTATGTGCGTCATTTGCCCCCCGAAATAGCTGTCAAACTTGATGTTTTTCAGGTCTTAGCTATTTTGGAAAAACGTTTGGGTACGTCGCTACTTTTACAAGCTCTCGACCCTACCCAAACAATACCCTTAGCCGAAATCCCTTTGGATAGTACTTGGCTCAAAAAATCGAACATGGTAGGGGTCAATGTACGCACTATAGGAAGTTTTTGGCGGGTAGTGAGTTATGCTTTTACCCTTCCACCTATTCATGACTCGATTCACCTTCTACCGATTTGGGAGCCGGGTGTAGTAGGGAGTTTGTACGGCAAAGTGAGTTGGAAAATCAATGATGAGTTTTTCAGCTACGACTTGCAACGTGCCATACCCTGGCTCGATACCGTCGAGAAACAACTCAAAGTGGTGGTCAATCTACTCCATGCTTTGGGCAAAAAAGTAGGCTTAGATGTCATACCACATACCGACCGTTTTTCAGAAATTGTACTGACTCACCCACGACTTTTTGAGTGGATTCGGCGCGAAGGAGGCCATATCACCGACCATCGCGAAGGTGTATGGCAGCAAGTTGAAGAAGCGATTTGGCAGTTTTTGCAGCATCATGGCACTGCCGATGGTAGCTGGATTATGGTAGGCTCTTCTGTTTTCTTTGACCCCGATGTACCCCTACTTACTGATGCCCAACGCCAGCACGCGCTGTTTGGCATAGAGGCTCGCCAGCGACTGGAGCGGCGCATTGCGTTGATTCAGTGGCTCATCGAACGAGGCTACGAAACCCTCCCCATGACCATGGCACCGCCCTACCGTGGGCTGCACATCAACCCCGATGTTTTTGTGCTCGACGAACGTGGCACTCGCTGGTACCAGTACGAATTTGATAAGCCGCAGGCTATGTCGAGGGTTTTTGGGCCGCTTACTCGCTATCGTTTCTATCATTCCAAAAATGACAACCAAGATTGGGAACTCAACTTCGACCGCCCTCAAGAGGCTGCTTGGAGGTATTTTTGCAGGAAATACTACGAATGTCAGCAGCAGTATAATTTTGATTTCATGCGCGGCGACATGGCACACGTCCAAATGCGCCCCGAAGGTGTACCTACCCAAGTAAACCAATATTATGACCCCTTGTTGGCTGTCAAAAAATACATTCAAAAACAAGGGGTGAAGCACTTTGCGTTTTATGCCGAAACCTTTCTGGCCCCTCCCGATACCATGGGCTACGGCGATGAGTTGGCGCATTTGGAGGCTATCGAAGCCGATGCCACCCTCGGCGACTTGCAGTCTGCTGTCGTAGGAAGCGAAGTCTTTATGCAACGATTTGCCGACTATGACCACTGGCTTCGTTCACGCCGCTTTGCCCCCAGCTTCACCATCATCACCGCCGATAAAGACGACCCCCGTTTCGATGAATTTTATAGAACAGGCAACCTCGTTCGTTATTTCATTGGGCTATTTTTGACCGATATGCCGAGTTATTATAGCTTGGGATTCGAGGTACGAAATCTGCACGTGGAGCGCGCGCCCAATGAAGAGTACTCCAAACTCTACGTATTTCAAATACATGACGATGCCGAAACCGACAAAGTAACCCACGGGCCTTTTGTATGGGGCAAAAATAAGGAGCAGTTTGCTCAACTGGGTCGTTTGAGGGCAGTTGCTGAAGAAATTTGGCCTCAGATTGAAGGTAAAGACACGCATTGGCTCCTCGCACCTGATGCTACTGCCAAGCGCAAACTCATCGCATGGACCCAAGTAGATCAGCCTCTTTATGTGTTTGTAGTCAATATGGATTCAGTCCATGAGGCCGATTTAGGTAAGTTGGTACAAAAAAATTGGGAGTTGATCTTTGATACCAATGCGTCATCGTCTGCCATGCTCTCACCGATGAGCGGTAGGGTGTATAGAATGAAGGCTTCGGCCTAAAAGAATTAAACTCTAAGCACTTTTCAATCTATTTGTTTTGAAAGTTTATCATCCAGTTTACACCAAACTTGTCTTGAAAACTTCCATAGTAGGCTCCCCAAAACATTTCTTGTATAGGAATTACTACTTTACCACCTTCTGATAGTTCATCAAAAAGCCGCTTGGCTTCTTCTCGGCTTTCAGGCTCGATTTGAATGTGCATATTGTTGCCTTGTGCTATGGTGAATCCCATTTCTTTTGAAGCATCTGTTCCCATCAGAATATGACCATCAAGTATGGGTAACTCTATGTGCAATACCATTTTCTTCACTTCTTCTGCCAAGGGGGGATGGTTGGGGTCTGCTGGCAATTCTCCAAAACGTTGAATGCCATTGATGAACTCTGATTTGAAGACTTTTTTGTAAAAATTAAATGCTTCCTCTGTATTGCCCGGAAAGTTAAGGTACGTAGATACTCTTGCCATGTTGTTGATTTTGTTTTGTTTGCGAAGTTTAAATTGTGCTTCAATGTATTGGTCGAGATTTTCCAGCCCTGCCGTAAATCCTTCTTTGAAGCCCATTTGAAGGATAGTTTCGAGGTCAATGAGGGTGTTGAAGGTTAGAAGAATATTAACTTGGGTTTGTTCACCTTGGTCTATAAAATTGTTTTCCCATTTGTTCCTGGGTAGAAAAGTATTTGGCGTACCATCTTCATCACAAAAGCCATCTATGGCTGCAAAATAGTTTTTGGGATTGATTTTTAAATAGTCTGCCCTAGACCAATGTTTTTCCCCATCAGGACTCACCATAGCATAAAGCCAATAACCTCCTTCTCTGAAATCCATATATGTTGTTTCTGCTCTCCAGGGTTTGGGTGCCCACCATAGGTCTAAAATGTCGGCTTGAGTCCAAGCGTCCCAAACCAAGTCTAAGGGGGCACTAAAAGAGCGTTCTACTGTGATTTGATTATTGTCTTTATCAACTGAGAAGTTGAATAAAATGGCCTTGTTCATTTTTATATGCTTAATGGCTTTCGGTATAGGTCTTAAAGTTATTGAGTATAGCTTGCCAGCCTTGTTGTTGCATATCCACAGGATTTTGATTTTCTGCATCAAAAGTTACCGTAAGTTCTGTAAGGTTGTTTTCTGATGAATGAAAAGCGACGTGTACGACACGGTCATCAGGCATAGTATAGGTAAACTTTTCACCCCAAACTATTTCGTTGAAGATTGCTTCAAAGTCAAAGCCAAAACTTCCATCTTTGGCCTCCATTCTTGCTACATATCGTCCACCAACTCTCATGTCATTGGAAGCCGTGGGACAATGCCAAGTTTCTATGGCAAAATTCCATTTTGTGATGTGTTGGGGCTGAGTATAGTAATCCCATACTTTTTGTTTTTCTGCATTGATACTGGCAGAAACAGTTATTTGATGGTTCATTTTTTATTGTTTTTAAGTTGTTCTAAAACATCATCTAATTGATTGAAACGTCGTGAAAGTAGTTGCTTAAACTGCTCCAACCACTTTTCAATTTCATTCATCTTTTTAGCATTTAAATGGTAAAAAATTTCTCTACCTTGTTGTTGTTGTCTAACAATATCACATTCAGTGAGTATCTGTAAATGTTTTGAAACTGCTTGTCTGCTGCTGTTGAAGTGTTCTGCAATGCCATTGGGTGTCATTGCTCCCACGGTGAGGAGCATAATAATGGCCCTTCTCGTTGGGTCTGCAATGGCTTGAAATACGTCTCTTCTTGTTTTCATTTTTTATGTGCTACTATTTGATTGCAAATATAAATGCAACTATTTGGTTTCGCAAATTATTCTTTCATTTTTTTAAAACATATTTAAAATTATTCTAAATAAATTTACTTTTGCAAAAAAAGTCAAAACTTCATTCCCCAATACCATGCGATATTTGTTTGTCATTGTCGGATTATTGCTTCATTCGCTCGTTTTTGCCAATCCCACCTGGAGCGATACCACCAAAACTTATGCCATGCCCCTGCTTGCACGCACCCCACAAGGGCATATCATACTTACTTGGAACGAAAAACACGCCAGCGGCCTCACGGAGTTTTGTATGGCTATCTCCAAAGATGCCGGAAAAACTTTTTCCGAAAAACAAGTGATTTTTGCCAGCAATGGCTTGAGTGGTAGCCGATTGATGCGCCCCAAAGTATTGGTCAAAAAAGACGGAAGTATGATAGCCGTTTTTGCCAACAACACCAACCCTACGGGCAAGCGTTCGCTGGTGATATTGTACAGTACCTCCCAAGACGGCAAGAACTGGACAACTCCCCAATCCGTGGATACTGACCCTACGGAGGGAATCGTCAGGGGCTTTTTTGATGCCGTACTCCTTCCCAACGGTGAAGTCGCCGTCGCCTATCTCAAAGACGTAAAAGGCAGCACCAAACACGAAGAGCGCGACTTACGCATGGCTATCACTAAAAATAGCATTTTTCAGCCCGAAAAATTACTCGATGCGACCGTCTGCGACTGCTGCAACATCAGTTTGCTGGTGGACTCCAAAGGGCATTTGAACGTTTACTATCGCGACAACAACAACGACATACGCGACATCGCTAAGTTGGTTTCGACCGACAACGGCGCGACTTTCTCCAAATCTCAAATCCTCCACGACGACCGCTGGGAAATCAAAGGTTGCCCGCACACAGGGCCATTTTCTACTACTTTTGGTAAAGAAAACCTCATCTCGTGGTTTGCGGGGGGAGGCCAAGAAAAAGGTTTACGCTTGACCAACCAAGCTGGCAAAAAACTCCTCCTCATCAACGACCCGACGGCCAAAAATGCCTATGTAACCGCTTCAGATAAAATGGCCGTGATGCTCTGGGAACAAAATAACCCCGACGGAACGCTCCAAATCGCTTATCAGAAAGTAGGGGCAAACCATGCCCTACAATGGCTTCCTAATGCAGAAAACGGAACTAATGCGAATGGGTTGGTGGTAGGGAATGAGCTTTTGGTGGTACATGAAGTGAAAAACCCCAACAAGCGCAACAGCATCAAGTTGAACCGAGTGGCTCTCTAACTAAGTACCACAGAAAGTCTGATAGCCACTATCACCTTGTGGAGGTGGGAGCTGAAAATCAGCCCATTCAGGTTGATAGTTATAGGGTTTCGTCAGGACTTTGAGTAGATTCTCAAATTGGGTCATATCTTGTTTTTGAGAGGCGGCTTCAAGGGCTTCCTCTACGAGATGATTGCGCGGTATGAACGCTGGATTCTGGGTTTTCATCAAAGTTTTGGCCGCTGTCATATTTTCTGCTCCGATGCGTTGCTGCCATTTATCAAGCCAATCGTTGAAAGAGGGCGTATTATAAATCTCATCGAATGGAGGCTCTTGGGCTGTCAGTAGCCAAAAAGTGTTGGTATAGTCAGCTTTGTAGGCTTCGATCCATTGGAGGAGAGCCTCAATCAACGGCAGGTCAGTAGCTTCTACAAAATCACTGATGCCGATTTTGGCCGCCATCATTTCGAGCCATTTTTTTCTGAAAAGCATCGGAAACGTATCGAGCAACTCTTGTGCCATGGCTACGGCCTCTTGGGTATCGGGAGCAATGAGTGGTAGGAGGGAGTTGGCCAGTACCGACAAGTTCCAATGCAGTATGCGGGGCTGATTGCCGTAGGCGTAGCGTCCACCTTCGTCTATCGAACTAAAGACCGTCTGGAGGTCGTACTGATTCATGAAAGCGCATGGGCCGTAGTCTATCGTTTCGCCGGCGATGCTCATGTTGTCGGTGTTCATCACGCCATGAATAAACCCCACACGCATCCAGTGTACCACCAAGTCAATCTGGCGGTACATCACTTGTCGGAGCAGTTCGAGGGCTGGATTTTCAGCAGCTTTTACCCCTTTGTAATGCCGTTCGATGACATAATCCATTAGTACTTGGAGTTCGGCTTGGGTGAGAAATTGACGTGCATACTCAAACGTACCGCATCTGATGTGGCTGCCAGCTACCCGTGTCAGGACTGCGCCTTGATGAATCTTTTCGCGATACACCGGCTCGCCCGTAGCCACTACGGCCAAACTGCGCGAAGTCGGAATGCCCAGATGGTGCATGGCTTCGCTGATGAGGTATTCGCGGAGCATGGCCGAGAGGGTAGCTTTGCCATCGCCTCGGCGCGAAAAAGGGGTTCGTCCGCTGCCTTTGAGTTGAATGTCGAAACGTTGGCCATGAGGAGTTATCTGCTCACCCAGCAAAATAGCGCGACCGTCGCCGAGCATCGTAAAACCTCCAAACTGATGCCCCGCGTAGGCTTGTGCAATGGGTGTAGCTCCTTGGGGGAGGAGATTGCCCGAAAAAATAGCTGCCAGTTCGCTCTCATCACAGTCCGATACCTCTATCCCTAACTCTTGGGCCAACGAATGATTGAAAATCACCAATTGTGGGGCTTTGACGGTGGTGGGAGATTGAGGTACAAAAAATTTGGGGGGGAGGGTAGCGTAGCTGTTGTCGAAATGGAACTGAATCACAGAAGCAGCAGACATGATGTTTTGGGAAAAGTATGACTGCCTTCCTAACGTTCAAAGGGGGGGATTGGTTTCAGTTTTAGATATTGTTAGTGGATTTATATAGAAATAATCAAAAACCTTTTCTACCTCGAAATAGGAATATTCTGTCTGACTACATAGCGATTGTAACCTACCATGATGCCGAGTCCATTTTGAATGTTGGAGTATCGAATGGTGGGTGAAGAAAACCTATCGAAAAACCCCAAGGACATCTGCGGTGAGTCTAATGAATTGCGAACAGAGGAAAGGTATTTGACTGCGTTGTCGTCGTATTGAGTGATTTCTGCTACTACATCTATGGTGGGAGGTAGAGCGCGCTCTATGTTGAGTCGGATTTCGTTCGATTGGCTGAAAAGCTGGCCTGCTTCCTTCGAAAGCAACAAATCAGCGGCATCGAAGTCCCAGTTGGCAACAGTTGTAACAGGAACCCCTTCGTTTCGGTAGAAGCTGTACCCTTCGAGCATAAAGGCTTGATTGGCTTGGGTAGCTTGCCATGATACACTCGAGCGGATAAAGCGTCCGCTCTGACGTGCTTCAAAAGCGGGCGTTGAGATAGCTTCTGGTATTTTACATTCTGCCTTTACCTTTTGCTTACCAACAGTTATCTCCAAAATATATTTTTTACCTGCTTCTACGGCAAACTCGTTTTGGCTTACTTGATACAGTTTTGTTTGAGGGTCAAAATTCAACTTTTTTTTGCTTTGACCTGTCGTCAAAAACACTTCGGCTTCGGCGATAGCCAATGCAGAGGAGGATTGAAGTTTGCCAAAATCGCGCTCGCCTCGTCCTACGTAAATGCTCGTTGTCGTATTTTGAGGACTTAGAGCGGCATTGACTACGATCACTTGATTGGCTTCAGGTACAGCAGATACCACTCGCCATTGCTCACAACCACAGCAAAAACAGGCAAGAAAGAATATGACAATCGTGCGATTCATCAGAATTTGAAATGATAGGTGATAGACGGAATCATAGGAAGCAGGTAGCTATAGGCCACATCGAGTGTGCTACCTTCGCGATTGTTGGCGATTTGGACGTAAGCATTGAAGGCATTGCGGCGGTTGTAGGCATTGAAAAGGCCAAACTCCCATGTACCGCTCCATTTTTTGATACGTTTCGGAAAAATCTCCAGCGAAACGTCGAGGCGATGATAAGTAGGCATACGGCTAAAATTACGACTTCCGTAATAATTAACAGGGGATAGCGCGGCAGGATTGAACCCTGCAAAATAATAACCCAACGGCAGAGTGATCGGGTGACCGGTGGTCAATACCCAGTTAGCCGACAACTGAAGCCGACGGCCTATTTTGTACGAAGCTACACCCGAAACGTCATGTCGTCGGTCTTGAAAAGGATAAAAAGGAAGACCATTGTTAAGTTCGGCAAATCGTACTATGGCTTTTGCCCAAGTATAGCCGAGCCAGCCTGTGAGTTTTCCATGAGGTTTTCGCAAGCCGATTTCAAAACCATACAAAAGCCCTTGCCCGGCAGCAAGGTTTCGCTCCCAGTCGAATGCTTTGGGGTCGTCGCCGATGAAAAATAGTGAAACCCCTTCTCTGAAATTGAGCAAATGCTCTTGTCTTTTCAGGTAAGATTCTACGGTCAGATTGAGTTGGCGTTGGTGCAGGCTTGTTTCATACCCCAAAGAGATTTGGTTGGAAATTTGCGGGCGCAGCATCGCCGTAGCAGGGATATACAAATCGGTAGAAAGCCCGAATCCGGAAGACTGGAGCAAATTGACACTTTGAGTAGTTCGGTCTAAAGCCAGTTTGAAAATGTTGTTTTCGTTCCACTGGTAGGCTACCGAAGCCCTCGGTTCAAGCATTTGGTAGGTTTTGCCTTCTACTCCCAAGAGAGTATATCTCAAGCCATAGGTGAGTTTCACACGGGGCGTGAGTGTCCATTTTTCGCCATAAAAAACTCCTGCCTCAAACGTACCGAAACGTTGAGTATTGATGGTGTCGGGTGTGGTACTGACGTTTTGTGCCGAAAATACATTGGGTGTAAAAACCCTCCTACTCACAAATATCCCAAAATCTTGCTGTCTGTTGGTGCGAGTGTTTTTAGTAAAATTCGACTTGAGCGTAAGGTCATTGATGCCCGAACTAAACGACGAACTGATGTTCAACGCCTCTCCATTGGTGGGCGTTCGTGTGGTAGCATCGCCCAAACGTGAGTTGTAGTTGGTGTAGGTAAGTGTTGTAGAAGCAGTTAAGTCTTGCTTCAAAATGGAGAACCAGTTGATAGTCCCAGTAGTATTACCCCAGCGAAGTTGTGATTGATTATTTACTCTAAAATTTGCATTGAGAGCTTGGTCGCGTATGCGGAGGTCGTCATCGCCAGTAAAGCCGCTGATGTAGATTTTATTTTTGGGGTTGAGTTGGAGCGAAATTTTAGCGTTTAGGTCATAGAACCTATATCGAAATGTTTGGTTGGGCGAATTGAAAAGCTCTAATACAGGGTCGAGATTGGTGCGTCTGGCCGAAAT
>JBKBKL010000073.1:0-18874 GCA_046294665.1 Runella sp. | reverse complement strand
CCCAAGCCTCAGAGAGGCGCAAGTTTTATAGAGAAATTTCTAATAGTGGATAAAAACCAAATTTGCGTAACATCAGTAATTGAACAAAGCCAAATTGTTTGTCAATCAAGCATAAACCGAGCAAACAAAAGCACAGCGATTGCCCTAATAAAAATATCAGAGAAGGCTTAAATAAAGTCATTATGGCAACAATCGGTACAACTTGCGAGTTATAGTACGAAGAAAGTAAAAAAGCCCAGCTTTTTAGAGGCAAATTTGGGCAACTATGATTTATGCGTAAATTTGCGCCTCTATCACGTATATTCATTCAAATAATTAGCCTACGAACGCCTAAACTTATATGTTTCCACAAGATACGCCAGTCATTCCAGACGTAATTCAGCAGATTCCTTTACAGAATTATATACTGTTGGCCACTACTCTATTTGTGATAGGGATTGTGGGAGTACTTACTCGACGCAATGCCCTGATTATTTTTATGAGTATCGAGTTGATGCTCAATGCTGTTAATCTTTTGCTGGTTACTTTTTCTACCTATAAATCTGATCCTGTGGGTCAAGTTTTTGTTTTTTTTATCATGGCTGTAGCAGCAGCCGAAGTGGCAGTGGGGCTGGCAATAATCGTGATGATTTACCGCAATACCCGCACCATAGACATCGGTTTTTTGAACAAATTGAAATGGTAGTTTTCAGACATTTGACACGTCTATCATAGTTCCAAGCCCTTGGCTATTCAATATCAAAATTAAAAAGTATGTCGCCTTCTTTGGTTTTTTTAATTCCGCTTCTGCCTCTTATTGGCTTTGTTATCAATGGGATAGGGTTTAGGCACATTCCCAAAAATTTGGTAGGTATCATTGGTTCTGCGGCCTCACTTGGAGCGTTTTTGGTTTCCATAATGGCATGGAACAGCTTCGATGGCCAGCCTCAAATAGTCAGGTGGTTCGATTGGATTTCGGTTGGGCAGTTCACTATTCCATTTTCGTTTCAGATAGACCAACTTTCGTTGTTGATGCTCCTAATCATCACAGGCGTTGGGACACTTATTCACATTTATTCTGTAGGCTACATGAGCCACGATGCAGGGGTAGGCAAGTTTTTTGCTTTTCTTAACCTGTTTTTGTTTTTCATGTTGTTGTTGGTCATGGGTTCCAACTATGTCATTATGTTCATAGGTTGGGAAGGCGTAGGGCTTTGTTCTTACTTGTTGATTGGATTTTGGAACAAAGTAACCAATTACAACAACGCTGCCCGCAAAGCCTTCATTATGAACCGTATAGGTGATTTAGGCTTTTTGTTGGGTATTTTTATGATTATCACCAATTTCGGTTCAGTCGAATACACAGAGGTTTTTGCCAAAGCCGCCGAAGGAAGTTTTGGGATTAATGATACCGTTATTGTAACGATCACGGCCTTGCTTTTTATAGGTGCCATAGGCAAATCGGCGCAAATACCTCTTTACACTTGGCTTCCTGATGCCATGGCCGGGCCTACGCCCGTATCGGCTTTGATACACGCCGCTACGATGGTAACGGCCGGTATTTACATGGTCATTCGCTCCAATGTACTTTATTCTTTGGCACCGGCTACGCTTGCTGTGGTGGGTGGCATTGGACTTTTGACAGCCTTGTTGGCAGCTTCGATAGGATTGTTTCAAAATGACATCAAGAAAGTACTGGCATACTCTACTGTGAGTCAGTTGGGATATATGTTTTTGGCGTTGGGGGTTGGGGCTTATACTTCGGCCATGTTTCATGTGATGACCCATGCGTTCTTCAAAGCCTTATTGTTTTTGGGGGCAGGAAGTGTAATACACGCCATGTCTGATGAGCAAGATATTCGGAATATGGGAGGACTACGCAAAGCACTTCCCGTTACTTTTTGGACTTTTCTGATTGCTACCTTAGCTATTTCTGGTATTTTTCCGCTGTCGGGCTTTTTCTCGAAAGATGAGATTTTGGCTCATGTCTTTCAACACAACAAACTCATGTGGGGCTTAGGAATCTTGGGAGCAACGATGACGGCCTTTTATATGTTTAGGCTGCTGTTTGTTACTTTTTTTGGATCGTTTCGAGGGACTCAAGAGCAAGCACATCACCTACACGAATCTCCGATTACGATGACTCTTCCCCTGATGATACTGGCGGTTTTGTCGGCGGTAGGAGGTTTGATGAATGTGCCTCATGTCATGGGAGGAAGCGAATCTTTAAGCCATTTTATGGCTCCTTTATATACATTGTCGAAACAAGTCAATCCTACCATGTTTGAGCATGGGCATTTAGACCATACGACAGAGTATATGCTTATTGGAGTTTCGATAGGAGTAGTATTATTGGCTATCGGGTTTGCCTATCGGATATTTATTGCCCAAAAATCAGTACCTCTACCTGACCAAAAAGTAACAGGAATAGCACGTGTACTACAAAACAAATACTATGTAGATGAGGCTTATGAAGCCATTTTTGTTAATCCAATGCGCAAACTCTCAGATATTTTGTACAGTTTCGGAGAGTTTTTGATAGACTTGGTGGTCAATGGGGTAGGTTCGTTGGTCAAATGGTTGGCCAATCGCGCCCGCCTTTTGCAAACAGGTGAAACTGGCTCTTATATTTTTGTAATGGTACTTGGAATTTTAGTCATTTTGGTGTGGAATTTTCTTCTGAAATAAAAGAACTTACAGAATGCTTACACTCTCTCTTATATTGATTCCGCTTGTTGTAGGGATACTCCTTTTGGTGGTCAAAAACAATAATGCCAAGCAGATAGCCTTGGCGGGTGCATTGGTAGAATTGGCTTTGGCGGGGGTTGTACACAGTCAGTTCCGCCCGGTGGCTACTCCTCAGTTTGCTTTTAGTTATCCGTGGATTTCCTCGGCAGGCATTAGTTTTTCGGGAGCCATAGATGGCATTAGCCTGCTTTTGGTTCTATTGACTGCTTTTCTTACACCTTTGATTATTCTTTCGACATTTCGACAGCCCTACAAAAATGCCTCTGTATTTTATGCCCTTATTTTGTTGATGCAATCGGCATTGATGGGGGTGTTTACGGCTACTGATGCGTTTTTGTTTTATGTATTTTTTGAAGCTGCATTGATTCCTGTGTATTTCTTGGCAGCCGTATGGGGAGGCGAACACCGCATTAAGGTTACGTTCAAATTTTTTGTTTACACTATTTTTGGAAGTTTATTTATGCTGGTAGCGTTGGTGTATCTTTACTATCAAACTACCAGTACCAACGGACATACGTCAGACATTGCGGCATTTTATAAATTGGCATTAGATGCTCAGAAACAAGGCTGGATTTTTGGTGCATTTTTCATTGCTTTTGCTATCAAAATGCCTATTTTCCCCTTTCACACTTGGCAGCCAGATACCTACACAGAGTCGCCTACGCCTGCCACAATGCTTTTGGCAGGTATCATGCTCAAAATGGGGATATATGGTTTGATTCGGTTTATTTTACCCATTGTGCCTTTGGGATTAGAAAAATGGGGCGATGTAGCCCTTGTGCTGTCAATCATAGGGATAGTGTATGGTTCGGTCATTGCGATTCAGCAGCGCGATATGAAGCGGCTCATTGCTTATTCTTCATTGGCACACGTAGGTTTGATGGCTGCGGGTGTATTTTCACAAACATTGAGCGGAGTACAAGGTGCATTGATTCAAATGCTGGCGCACGGTATCAATGTGGTGGGGTTGTTTTTTATAGTGGAAATTATTTTTTCACGTACTAAAACTCGCAATATCGAACAACTGGGAGGCATTACACAGCGAACCCCACAACTAACGGTTTATTTCATGATTTTGATGTTGGGAAGCGTTGCCTTACCCCTTACCAATGGCTTTGTAGGTGAGTTTTTATTGTTGAAAGGGGTTTATGAATTCAACTTTTGGCTGGGGCTTGTCGCGGGTACTACCATTATCTTGGGGGCTGTTTATATGTTGAGGCTATTTCAGAAATCTATGTTTGGTCAAAAAAACAATTTTACCGAACATTTTGCCGACTTATCTTTTAGTGAAAGAGCCGTTTTACTTCCATTAGCTTTTATGGTATTTTGGATAGGTCTTTTTCCCAATAGTTTTCTTAAACTTACCGAACCTGCCGTCAGCAATCTTTTGCAAATGATTCATTATTAACAATCAGACTGATTACCCATGCTTTCCATCGTCCTGCTTTCTATATTTGGTCTTGTTGTACTTTTTTTGGGCTTTCAGAAATCCAAAAATATATTACTGCCCGCTACATTGATGTTTATTGGCATAGCACTGGTGGCCAATTTTCTTCCATGGAACGATGCACCATCTTTATATTTCAAAGATATGCTCTTTGAAAATCGGCTAACGATGTCTTTTTCGGGTATCGTACTTTTGTCGGCCTTTTTGATAACGGCTCTCACGCGAGGTTTTGTCAATGAAGAAGCGGCACAGCCAGCCGAATACTATGCCATTATGCTTTTTTCGCTGATAGGGGCTTTGATGATGATCGGTTTCGAGAATCTGATTATGCTTTTTGTGGGAGTCGAAATCCTTTCCGTTTCGATGTATTTGCTTACCGGTAGCGATAAACGTAACCTACGCTCCAACGAAGCTGCTCTGAAATACTTTTTGATGGGTGCATTTGCTACGGGTATTATGCTTTTTGGCATAGCTCTCTTATATGGAGCCACGGGGTCGTTTAATATTACCACACTCAAAGCATATATACTTACCAATACCTCTCCCTCCAATCTACTTTATATGGGTTTGCTGATATTGCTGATAGGTATGCTATTCAAAGTGTCGGCAGCACCATTTCATTTTTGGACACCCGATGTTTATGATGGTGCGCCTACGATTTTTACGGCGTTTATGTCCACAATTGTAAAAACAGCAGGGTTTGCCGCTATTTATCGGCTCTTATCCAACTCATTTGGGGGAATTTATCAATTTTGGTGGCTGACCGTCGCTGTCATTACTATATTGACACTACTGGCCGGCAATATCACCGCCGTCTATCAGCAAAGTTTCAAGCGAATGATGGCTTACTCAAGCATTTCGCACGCAGGCTATTTGTTGCTTAGTCTGACGGCTCTGACGGCTTCTTCTGAAAAAGCACTTGTATTTTACTCTCTGGCGTATTCTTTGGCTACCATAAGTGCCTTTGGAGTGATGATAGCGGTATCGCAAGAGGCTACGGTTTCTTCCGAACGAAAAGATTATTTTGAGATTTTCAATGGATTGGGCAAAAGAAGTCCCTTCTTAGCTTTTGTTTTGTCTGTTTCTATGATTTCGTTGGCAGGGATTCCATTGACAGCAGGTTTTTGGGGCAAGTTTTTTATTTTTTCGAGTGTCATCGAACGCGACTTGAGTTGGCTGCTCGTCATTGCTATTTTGATGTCGGCAGTAGGGATTTATTATTATTTCCGAGCCATCATCGCTGCTTACATGCGCGAAGGTGAAATGAGTCCTATCAAAATAGGTGCATTTTATCGGATTGTGCTGATAGCTACTACATTTATCAGCATCTGTATGGGTTTATTACCTGATATTCTTCTAAAACTAAGTTGATTCATTAAGAGATACTTCTTTTACTTCAGCAAAGTATCTGCCAAAGCAGCCCAGTCTATTTTGGACGTAACCTGCCGTGCCAATTCAAAAGGAGCTGTAATCGTAACTACCATGTTTTCGACCAACTTGCCTCCTTTTCTGAATACGGGCTGGAAGCGTGTATCTTGCCCACGTTGGAGGGCTTTGGTATTCCAGCCTCCCAGCAATACCACCGTTTCTTGCCGTCCAATAGCACCTTTGAGGTCTGGCTTCAAAGTTACCTCCAATGCCAAAGTACTGCCTTGCAATACGATGATGTTATATTTTTCTACCAAACGCGCACTCTCTGTATCATGGAGGCGATAGTTGCCCAGATTCATCTCTACGCTTACGGTATAGGCTTCTTGGGCGCGCTGGGCTATGGCGGCTGCATTTTCGGTGTACATCGTATCTCGATGCACATAGAGCGATGGAAGTGTTTGAGTAGCTTGAGTGAGCGTATCCATTTTTGCCTTGCGAGCAGCAGCAATATCGCTCCGCTCCATGATAAGGTCGTAACGGTCAGTACAAAAATGTAGAAATCCCCCCCACTCCGACGTAACCTCCAAATGCCCCATCGAATGTTTTTCGTCGAATACTTGCCAAGCACCGCTGGGCGTTTGGGTCGTAAACTGACGTTGGAGTTCTTTGACGACTCGCTCGTAGGCTTGGTTTTCTTGGGGAGTGGCAGGGCGGCACTGGGTGTAGCCGATTTCGGCAGTAAATAGCAGCAGTAAGAAGAAGTGAGTTTTCATAGTTTTGAAAGATAAGTTGTTTTTAACTTTTCACAGATTTATACAGATTTCTGATACAGGTGCTCACAGATGACAGAAAAAATTCACGAGGGCAGTTTATTGATAAATGTCAGCATACCATAAAAAAACTGTTCCAGTGCTAAGGTATTGAGGATTCAATTCCCCAAAATTTCGGCAGCTACACGCTCTCCCGACCGAATCGCTCCTTCCATGTAGCCATTCCATACGTCGGAGGTTTCGGTGCCGGCCCAGTGGATTTTTCCAACGGGCTGACGCAACGCTTCCCCGGCCTGTGTCCATAGATGGGGTGGCATGATACCTGCATAACATCCGCCTGACCACTCCTCGGTAGTCCAAGTATGGTCTAAGTAGCGTAATGGCTGACGCGCTTTTTCACCAAAGAAGGTCGCAAAAGAGTTTAAGACTTCTTTTTGCCGTTCGTGGGGCAGTAGCTTTCCAAACCCTCTTGCTTGCTGTCCCAGTACAAACCCCATCAAAATACCCCGACTGCCATCTTTGGGGGAGTTGTCGAACGTAACCGTTACGTAGCCTTCGGGCGTAGCGGCCAAGCCGTTGAGTTTTTTATCACGCCAAAAAGGGCGGTCATAGATAGCGTAGGTTTTCCAAACATGGCCCATCATCATCTGCTCACTAAGCTGCCGACGTGCTGGAGGCAAAGGAGGAGAAAAGGCGATTTTGGCAGCAATAGGAGGCGGAACAGCCACCACCACACGCTTGGCATCATAAGAAAAGTCTGGGCCACTGACCGTAACGGAGGCTGCCTTTTGTATAATGTCGGTTACGGGGCTGTTGAGTCGAATGTCTTTTTTGATGTATTTGGCCAACCCCTCGGCCAATTGTTGAGTACCTCCCACCAATCGCTCCTCTTGCGCCCCATGACGGACATTCATTAGCATTTCGAGGTTTTGGCCTGACTTGGTGTAAAAAAGCGCGTGAAGCAGTGAGATTTCGGAAGGGTCGGCAGCCCAGATAGCCTCTGCGGCAACTTTGAAAAATCGTCGAGCCGTATCAAAACTCATCTGATGCTGTATCCAGTGAGCGAGGGTTTGGGAGTCATAGACCGAAGCATGGGGCGATAGCCACGGCTGCTGGAGATTGACACTTTGCGATAATTGATTCATTTTCTTGATTGCAAAGTGCAGACTCAACAATGCCCCCAAAGGCAACGGCGGTATCAAGCCTCGATAGCGTTTTAGTTTTCCTTTGAAATACTGAGTACTGTAGCCTTGGTCGTAGGTTTTGAACGTTTCGATACCCAATTCGACTGCCAAATCATAAATATAAGTTTGAGTCGGCCCTACCCAAGCAGCCCCCAAGTCCACGTAGCTGCCGTCGTCGAAGTGTTGGGTATGTACTCGCCCGCCTACACGGTCGCGAGCTTCGAGGAGAAGGATTTTTTGGGAGTTTTGGGCGAGGCGGCGGGCAGCCGTGAGGCCCGCTAAGCCCGCTCCGACAATGATGACATCAAACATGGCTTAGGCTTTTGAAAGCCTAAAACTACAACAAAACCATTAGAATATTTCTGATACTGACCAAAATGACGACTATCCCGACCATGAGCATCAAGGCTTTGACAGGGAGGCGATTGGCCAATAGGGCGGCAATGGGTGCTGCTACCATTCCACCCAATACCAGCCCCAAAATCACTTGCCAATGCGAAAATCCAATAAACAAAATGAAAGTAACCGAACTGGCCAACGACACAAAAAACTCGGCCAAATTGACCGAACCAATGGTGTATTTGGGGTGGCGGCCATTGGCTATCAGTGTACTCGAAACAATAGGTCCCCAGCCTCCGCCACCGATGGAGTCCATTGTACCGCCAAACAATGCCAACCAACCTACATTTTTAGTTTGTTTTTTCTGAATACGTTTTACCAACGCTTTTCTGATAATCAGTACTCCCAAAAACAAGGTATAGCACGCGACCATCGGTCTGATGAAATGGGCATAATGCTCCAACGACGTGAGAATATATGCCCCTATGGCTGCGCCAATCACTCCCGGAATAAGCACCGCTTTGAAAAGTTTGCTGTTTACGTTGCCAAATTTGAGGTGCATATAGCCCGATACACCGCTCGTGAAAATCTCCGAACTATGTACACTCGCACTCACCGCTGAAGGGGGTATGCCGAGTGTCAGCAAAAAAGTAGTAGCCGTAACACCATACGCCATACCCAACGCCCCATCAATCATTTGTGCGATGAATCCAGCCAACAAAAAATAAAAAATCTGATCACTCAACTGCAATGACTGCCCAATGAGTGTGAGACGGTCGAGGGTAAAATAGCTAAATAGCCAATGCCCTATCACCATACACGCCAATGCCGCAAAGATATTGGTGGCGATTTCGATACGGGTTCGCTGCCGTAGCAAAAGTTGAAGCCACTGCCTAAAAATACTACCCGTGGTAGGTTGTTTTTCGGAGGGTATGTTTTCATTAGCCCAAACCAAGTCCGATTCGTGGGGAAATGCCTCCAAATATACTTTTAGCCCTTGAAGACGTGCTTGTGCTGCCAGTCGGTGAGCTTCAGCTTTGTCTTCTGTGTCAATAAAAGCAACTTTTAGCGTTTCCCATTGATTTTCTTTTGGCAAATCTTGGAGCGTACGTAGGTTCATTTTTTAAATTTATTATATTTAGTATATTGATTAAATAGATTTAAAAAAATAAATTAAAAGCCGCTTTTTCAAACGGCACTACAAACGTAGCCAATCATAACTAAAACTCCAAAAAACACGCCATTTTCATACTCAAACTTATCTCTCTCACGAACCTATCTACTGCCATGTCATGTTTGGAGAATATACAATACAAACATTCCTGATGTTTCCCAAAATGCTCTTTTTCTTTTGTTTCTTGATGCTGTTGGGTACTTTATTTTATGTATTCGTCTATGAAAATTTTCAGTGGAAGCAAAGCGGGTATCGTTCCAACCCCGACCTTCTTACTGTACGAGCTGACTGGAAAGGCACCCCTATCAATGCAGACGGTAGATTTCTGAATGAAAACCCACAGCCTCTGCCAGGGTTTGGTGATATGTGGCGATGGCAAACAGAAGTTAATCCTCAAAAAGAAGAGAAAAAAAATGATAATTTCAGGCTTAAAGTACTGAAAGATAGTCACTTTTTAAGTTCAGATGAGGATTGTGTAGTTTGGCTGGGCCATGCTACTTTTTTTATTAGGCTCAATGGCGTAACATTTCTGACAGACCCTATATTTGATAGCCCTTCGTTTCTGATGAAACGCTATTCGGAATTGCCGATAGCGGTAGAGGATTTGAAAAATATAGACTACATCATCGTATCGCACGACCACCGCGACCACTGCGACGAGTCGAGCCTCAAAAAACTGGCTACCCAAAACCCCAACGCTACTTATTTGACAGGGCTGGGCTTAGATAAATTGCTCCACGCATGGACTTATAGTACACAAATCCAATCAGTAGGCTGGTATCAACAATACCAAACCGATACTTCAAAAATAGAGGTCATTTACCTTCCAGCAAGGCATTGGGGGCGGCGGTTTCTCAACGACACCAACCGAAACCTTTGGGGTGCCTACTTGATACGTGCCAACGGCAAAAGTATCTACTTTGGTGCCGACTCTGGCTATGGTACACATTATCAAGATTTCAGAAAATATTTTCCTCCTCCCGATGTAGCACTTATCGGTGTGGGAGCATTTAGGCCGGAGTGGTTTATGGGGGCAAGCCACCAAAGCCCTGCCGATGCCGTCAAAGCTGCCCAAGAAATAGGCACTAAAAAGTTGATTCCGATGCACTACGGCACTTTTGACTTGTCTGACGAACCTCTGGGAGAGCCTTATCGGGAACTTCAAAGACTTCAGCAAAACCATCCTTTTATTCATTTGGCTGACGTTGGGGAAGTGGTGGTTTTTTAGTATTAAGCGTAAGTTCTAATCATGGTTTTTGTCAATCATGCTCTAACACTCCATTCTGTTCAAAACTTAAAAAGCCGATTTTACGTTTTCCATTGAGTCATGTTTTACATCAATGAATGTTTAGATTTTTTCAATCTTTAAACTCCATTTTTTTTGATTTGAATTTGAATTGAAAGGACATTTATTTGGTGAAAAATGATACCAATGAATTTGACCTAACTCTTTGGCTCTTATGCTAAATCAGGTACAGACTCAAAAGCAGACGCTGAAGATTTCGCCGGCACAGATACAACTGCTCAATTTTCTGCAACTCAATACCCTCGAACTCGAAGAGTACATCAAAAACGAGTTGGAAGAGAATCCATTGCTTGAAGAAGTTGTGGAAGAAACCACCAATAGCGACTTTGACACACTTGACCAAGACCCTCTCAACCATAACGACGACCGCACCCAAGACTACATGGACTGGGACGAATTTGGTGACGACGACCTGCCCGACTACCGCACCCGAGTTAATAACTATTCGGACGATGACAGCGTCTTTACACCTATTTTGCCCCAAACTACTACTTGGCGGCAAGAACTCAAAGAGCAGTTTCATCTTTTGCCCCTCAGCGATCGCCAACAACTCTTGGCTGATTTTGTAGTGGATTCACTCACCGATGAAGGATACCTCACCTACACCGCAGATGCCTTGGCCGACGATATGTCATTTACGAGTGGCTTGTACGTAGAAGTAGAAGAAGTACTGCAAATCATTGAAATACTACGCAAAATGGATCCCGCAGGACTGGGCGCACGCAACCTACAAGACTGCCTCTTGCTCCAGCTTCAACGCCGCAACCCCGATGAGGTAAAAACAGCAATGCTGCTGGTCGAAAAATATTTTGACGAATTGGCCGCACGCAACTACGAAAAACTTCTACGAGTAGCCAACCTTACGCCAGAAGAATTGAAAAAAGCAGTAGCGGTGATTACTACCCTCAATCCACAGCCAGTAGTAGGTGGGCAGACTGGCACACTTATCGTCAAAGACAACATCGTACCCGACTATATACTCACCGTAGATGGCGACACCATAGAGGTCGAACTCAACAATAGGTGTATTCCTCCACTCAAAATCAACAAAGCCTATCAGCAACAAGTAGGAGGTAGCCGTGCTGCCAATAGCTACGTAAATACCAAGCTAAATGCCGCCAACTGGCTCATCGAAGCCATTCAACAGCGTGAAGGCACCATGCTCAAAACTATGCGTACTATTGCCAAACTCCAAGAAGAATACTTCAAAACCGGCAATGTAGGCCGCCTCAAGCCAATGGTACTGCGCGACATAGCCGAACGCATCAACATGGACGTTTCGACGGTGTCGCGTGTTACGAGTGGCAAGTACGTACAAACCCCTTTTGGTATTATTCATCTCAAAGATTTGTTTACGGAAGGCGTACTGACCGGTAGCGGCGAGGAGGTATCTAACCGCCAAATTCAACTTACATTGGCCGAAATTATCGCCAACGAAGACAAACGTAACCCTCTAAACGATTTTCAACTGGCCGACTTGCTGGCCGAGCGCGGCTACCCCGTAGCGCGCCGCACCGTAGCCAAATACCGCGAACAACTCGATATACCTGCCGCAAACCTCAGACGTGTTCTTTAGTAAATTAGAATTTTTTTTGAAACCTACCCCTCAAAATGAGAGTCAAAAGGACAAAAAATATCATAATACCAACGTTCCACATGATGATAGAATGAGATACTACGGCATTAAAACGAGCAAAGATTATACCCATAAAAGCCCAAATTACAGATAATCCTATGAAAAAGTTTTGTAATCTTTGAATTGAAATTATTGCCACTACCCCACCTATCCATACCATCATACAGGCCCAAAAAACCTCGCCTTGTCCCCAGCCACTCCAGCGGTAGTGTACCAAGGCAGCGGTGATGTTGGCGATGGTAGCCACACAAATCCAACCCAAATATAGCCCAAAAGCAGACTTCAAAACCGCTCGCCATCCTTTGCCCAAAGACATTGACAAAGCCTTGATTTTTAGCTGTAATTCAACAAGTTGTGCTAACAACATTAACATCACCAATACCGAGAACATGACATGCTCATAATGCCAAGTCAAAATCCAGAGAGCATTGAGCAAACACGTAACGACGAAGCGCGGCCCTATCGAGGCCACTACCGTAGTGGTGTCTTCATTGGTCGTAGTTTTGCTTTGCTTGATACAAAACATCAACAGCAGTAGATAAATCACCCCCCAAATCGAAAAGGTAACAGGTGCCGGTACAAACAAATTGGGGTATTGGGCCGAAAGCGCGCCGGTAGTTTTATCATTGAGCGGCAGGGCATTGGCTAAATAATTGACTAATATCATTAGCCCAAAAAAGATCCAATTGAGGATTTGAAAAATTCTGATTGAAATAAGATTTGTTGTCATGGTATTTGATTAGAAATTGAATATACTCAAGCTGTTTAAGCTTTTAAAAAAACTACCAAAATTGCCACTAAACCTCAAACAGTAAACGTGTTTTGATTATTAATGTTCACACCACAAAAGAACCATTAATCTCATTCTATCATATCTTCGTCTTGTAGTGCGGTCAAGGCAGCTTTTAAATTTTGGACTCGTTGCTGTTGTTGATAGATGGTAGGCTCGGCAGCGCGAGATTCGCAGTCATTGGCAACACACCGCTCGCAAGTTTCGCCTACCAGCCGAATCGGAATGGCAGGGTCATTCCAAAAACGTATGTTGCGTTTTAGCGCATCATTGACCAGCAACCCCAACGAAACGCTATGAATCACCGATGACCCTTCGAAAGAAGGTTTAGCCATACTTATAATCAAATATTCCTTGTCCAATCCATAGTACTTTGAGCGTTGAGCTGTACACAAAATGGTATTTTTATTATCAGGCAATTGCTTAATTAAGTCTTTAATAATCTGAATCGAAACCCACCGACGGCAATAGTGTTCGCTCAACATCGAAGCATGAGGGGCTTGTAAGCCAGATAAGTGGAGTTCTTTGGTCAGTTCATAATGATTGCTGCCGATTTGGTGGCTAAATCTCAAGAAAAATAATTCTCTCAAGCCCAAAAAACGAGGTAATAAGTTGGTAAGACGATGAAACAACAATTCGGGGCCTACTTTATACTTAGTCAGCAAGTTTAGGAAAGAAACCGACTGAAAACTGCGTTGTTGGAAAGTAGATTTTAAGTTTTCAATAAAATGCTCTCTTGGTAAAAATAACGCACAACTAAAATAAGAACCCTTAAAATTGTTGACAGCTTGCTCAAAAGACTCAACCTCTACCCACGACGTAGTATGCGAGTAATCAGAAATTTTCATAAACTGAAAACCTAACTCACGCCCCAAGATAAATCCCTTTTGCGTTGGGCTAAGTTGTTTGTTGAGCAAGAGGATGGGCTGTTTTCCTCGCAAAGTTACAGACCGTAGCAACTGAAGTTCGGGCTGCTGCGACAACCCGTCTTCTTTGATTCGATAATGGTATTTGTTTTCTAATATTTCGATAAGATAGTGAGGTTCAATCGGATAATCACTAATTTGATGCTTTTTTTTACAGTCTTCTACTTGTTTTTCAATCTCTTCAAAATAGTTCTCGTGCATTTCTTGGTAAGACCGTAAGGCCGAGAAATAAATCTGTTCAACCTTCATATTATAATTCCGGCTGATTTCGAAAATAGTATCTACAAAAGCGTTGAGTTTGGCTGGGGCTACCGAGAGCATTTCGAGGAGTTGGGCTTTGTCAATCCCGAAAAAATCAAGGGGAAGTTCTTCCAGTAAATTACTTCTTAATAGCTGGGCTACTGGTGTAAGGCTTTTTTGGGTTTGTAGCGAAACCAACCAGTCATAGCTTACCCCCAAAATTTCAGCCAAAGCTGCTACCTTTTCGATTTTAGGAATTTTTTTGCCTTTCTCTATTTCGTTGAGATAAGAAACCGAAAAACCCGCCTTCTCCGCCAGCTCACTTTGCGAAATATTCCGCTCCATACGAAGCTGCCGGATTTTAAGTCCAAAAAGTAGCTTAACAGACGATTCTTTGATGATTTGTCGAGGCATAAATGATAATTTCAGAAATTGCGAATTTTCGCTAAAAAAACAAATTTCGACAAAGTTAATTTTTTTTTAATCAGAAATATCATTGATTTTGTTCGCCTCTACACGAGCGGAGGCTTTCGCTATTTTTTTTAATATTGCGAAAAAAAATATTTTGCGAATTTTCGCTTGTTTTTATTTTTTCTCTATTTTATGTTTGTCGCATCAATTTAATACAACTAATCGTTGCCGAATATGGAAACCTTATTAAACACACTAAGACCAGCCCTACCGCTCACTCCCCAGCAAGAAGAAATTCTAACACCAGAAGCAATGGAATTTGTAGCGTATTTGCATGAGCAATTTGAGCAACGTAGGCATGAATTACTCCTTCTACGCGAACAACGGCAGCGCGCTTTTGACGAAGGGCATCTACCTCATTTTTTGGAAGAAACCCAACACATCAGAAACTCCTCATGGACTATCGCTCCCCTACCTGATGATTTGCAAGACAGACGTGTAGAGATAACAGGCCCTGTGGACAGAAAAATGGTCATCAATGCACTTAATTCGGGAGCGAAAGTATTTATGGCTGATTTTGAAGATGCCAATAGCCCTACTTGGGAAAACTGTATCGAAGGCCAACGTAACCTCCGCGATGCTATTCGACGTACTATTTCGTTTTCATCACCTGAGGGGAAAAACTACCAACTCCACGAAAAAGTAGCGGTCTTAAAGGTGCGTCCAAGAGGATGGCATTTGCCCGAAAAGCATTTGTTGTTCAACGATTGTAAAGCATCGGCTTCGTTGGTGGATTTTGGCTTGTATTTTTTTCACAATGCCCACGAACTCCTCCAACGTGGTACAGGCCCCTACTTTTACCTTCCTAAGCTCGAAAGTCATCTCGAAGCACGGCTTTGGAATGACGTTTTTACGGTGGCCGAAAATTATTTATCCATTCCGAACGGTACTATCAAAGCGACGGTTCTAATTGAAACGATTACGGCGGCTTTTGAGATGGACGAAATCCTCTATGAACTTCGCGAGCATATCGCAGGTCTTAATGCCGGACGTTGGGATTATATTTTTAGTTTAATTAAAAAATTGGGCAAACACGCTGATTTTGTATTGCCCGACCGATCGGCGGTTACGATGACCGTCCCCTTCATGCAGGCTTATGCCGAATTGCTGGTAGCCACTTGCCATAAACGCGGAGCACACGCCATCGGGGGAATGTCGGCCTTTATCCCAAGCAAAGACCAACAAATCAATGAGAAAGCTTTTGCCAATGTCAGAGCTGACAAAGAGCGCGAAGCCTCCCAAGGCTACGATGGTACTTGGGTAGCACACCCCGGCATGGTGGCGTTGGTCAAAGAAGTTTTTGATAGTGTTTTGGGTGAAAAACCTCATCAGAAATATCGTTTGAGAGAAGATGTGCAGCCCTCAGCAGCCAAAATCCTCAATGTAAAAGCAACAGCGGGAAATATAACGCAAGAAGGTATAAGAATGAATATCCGAGTAGCTATCCTATATACAGCCCATTGGCTTGATGGTTTCGGAGCAGTCGGTATCAACAATCTCATGGAAGATGCCGCCACTGCCGAAATCTCTCGTGCCCAACTTTGGCAATGGCTCCATCACAGCATCGCCACTTACGATGGCCTACGACTCGACAAATACACCTACCGAGGATTACGCAATATCATTTTGGACGAACTCCTCACCGAGTATCCTGCACGTCTGCATCAAAAGTTGAAAGCCGCAGCCGAGTTGTTAGACCAACTTGTTCTCTCCAAAGAGTTTGAAGATTTCCTCACCCTACCGGCCTATCGAATGATACCCTAACGGACACTTGCACTATCTAAACTTCTACATAATTATCAACTTAAACCAATTACTACCATGTTTAACAAACAAGAACAAATCCAAAAGTTAGTAACCGAATGGACCACTAATCCTCGTTGGGAAGGAGTAGAGCGATCTTACACTGCCGAAGAGGTTGTCAATTTGCGTGGCAATTACCATATTGAGCACAGTATCGCTCGTATGGGGGCAAAACGGCTATGGCAGTTGCTCAAATCAGAGCCTTATGTAGCAGCGTTGGGGGCATTGACAGGCAATCAGGCCATCCAACAAGTACAAGCCGGATTGAAAGCGATTTATTTGAGTGGTTGGCAAGTAGCCGCCGATGCCAACTTAGCTGGGGAAATGTATCCTGATCAAAGCCTATATCCAGCCAACTCTGTCCCTATGGTTGTAAAGCGTATCAACAATGCTCTCCTTCGTGCCGATCAAATTTCCTTTTTGGAAGGACGTGAAGATGCTCCTTACTGGCTTGCACCTATTGTAGCTGATGCTGAGGCAGGTTTTGGCGGAAATCTCAATGCTTTTGAGTTGATGAAAGCCATGATAGAAGCAGGAGCATCGGGCGTACACTTCGAAGATCAACTATCAAGTGCTAAAAAATGTGGTCATTTGGGAGGGAAAGTACTTGTACCCACACGCGAAGCGATTGACAAGCTCATAGCGGCGCGCTTGGCTGCCGATGTACTCGATGTGCCTACCGTTCTCATTGCCCGTACTGATGCCGATGCTGCCAACCTGATTACAAGCGATATAGACGAGCGTGATGCCAAGTTTATCTATGGGAAGCGTACTATTGAGGGCTTTTACATGGTACGTAACGGGCTGGAGCAGGCCATTTCTCGCGGGCTTTCGTATGCTCCTTTTGCCGATTTGATATGGTGCGAAACCTCCCACCCCGATTTGGGGGAAGCGCGGGAGTTTGCCCAAGCTATCAAAGCCCAATTTCCCAATAAAATGTTAGCCTACAACTGCTCCCCTTCGTTCAACTGGGCGGCCAAATTGAGCGAAAGCCAAATGCTCACTTTCCGCGAAGAATTGGGCGAGATGGGCTACCGATTCCAATTTATCACTTTGGCAGGATTTCATGCACTCAATACCAGTATGTTTGAGTTGGCTACTGATTATCGTCAGCGAGGTATGGCGGGCTACTCCGCTTTGCAGCAAAGAGAATTTGCGCTTATGCCCAAAGGATTCAAAGCTGTCAAGCATCAAGCATTTGTGGGTACAGGTTATTTTGATGCACTTCAAAACACCGTTACGGCTGGTCAAGCCTCCACGGCGGCATTGAAAGGCTCTACCGAAGAGGAGCAGTTTTAGGGTGTTTTATTTAGATTGCCAAATGAGAGAGATGAGGGAGGCTATTGCTTCCCTTGTCTTTTTTATACTCATTGCTTTTTGCTACAAAACAACTTTAAATAGCAGACTCATTAATTACTTTTTGAACCTCATCTATGGTCAAATCGGTAATTTTAGCTAAAAAATCAGCCGATAATCCTTCTTTATGTCCTGTGAGTATCGTTTCTATTTTACCTTTTAAAATACCCTCTTGCAAACCTTGCTGCAAACCCTCTTGTAAACCTTTTTCTAACCCTTGCTGTAACCCTTGTTGTAACCCTTGTTGTAGCCCTTGCTGTAGCCCTTGCTGTAAACCCTCCGCCAAACCTTCCTCTCTTGCGGTATCAAATGAATTTTTCAAATCCCGATAATATTTCAAACTATCCTCGTAAGACATCAAATCATCACGATCAAACTTGGCGATTTCTGCTACTTCAAACAACCGCTCAAAAATTCGTTCTCGCCATTTTTCCGGCATACGCTCAAGGCGATGTAAATGTTTGAGTATGTACATCCACTTATCAAATTTGGTTTCTAACTCCTCCAGCCCCTTACTAAATTTGGGCATTTCCAAATAGATGTACGTCAGTTTGTCATAGAACACCTTGCAAGTATGAATGTCGGTCAGTCTTACATCATATCTGAATTTATTTTGTTCTACTTTGTTTTCGTCGAAAACAAAATCTAAAATTGCTATCAAATAAATTCCTTTCAATTCATAGTTCCATGCGGCTTTTCGTGCTTGGTCTTGAATCGGAAAAGTAGAGTAATAAATCGTGCGGTCTTTGAAAAATGCCTGTTTGGCTTTTTGAAGTTCTACGATAAAACGCTCGCCACGTTCGTTGGTACAGTACAAATCAAAAATTGCTTTGCGGTCTGCAATTCCCGCTCCCAACTGTTCACTTCGTTGGTAAGTCAGATCCATGATTTGCCCTTCGTAATCTTTCAGCAACTCGTTGAGAAAATCCAGTAATAAGTCTTTGTTGGGTTCTTCGCCAAAAATTTTTTTAAAACCAAAATCAGTAAATGGATTGATATATCTTTCTTCAATCATGGCATCATTGTTTTTATACAAAGATAATGACCTTTTGAACGACCACAAAGTAGATAAAATGGACATTCTCAATTATTTGAGTTCTCCCCTATTCTAATAAAGAAATTGCTAATTTTGCCGATTGTTCAATTATCCAATCATTCAAAATTCAGTCATTTACCGCTGTGAGTCCGATTCAAATCAAACAAATATTAACAGAAGCCAACATAGGCAGCCAAGTAGAAGTCAAAGGCTGGGTACGTACCAAACGCGAAAGCAAAAATGCTGTTTTCATAGCACTCAACGATGGCTCTACTATCCACAACCTTCAAGCAGTAGC
>JBKBKL010000072.1:0-18919 GCA_046294665.1 Runella sp. | reverse complement strand
TTACCTAATAACAAAGATTCTGACCAAATAAGAACAGAATGGCTCAACGAACAAGGCTTTAACGTAATTCGATTCACAAACGACGAAGTGTTGAACCATTATGAGGAAACACTCGATAAAATTTTATTAGCATTGGAAACTCCCCCTCTGGGGGTTGGGGGGCTGGTCATGATCTCCGGCACCATCACCGATGCCTCTGGCCGCACGCTCTCTGGCCAAACCACCGAAGCCTTCTTGACCTCTATTTCGCACCTGCCTTTGCTGTCAGTGGGTCTTAACTGTGCTTTGGGGGCCGATTTGATGCGCCCTTACGTCAAAACATTGGCCGAAAAAGCCCCATTTCATACCTCCGCCCACCCCAACGCTGGTTTGCCCAACGAAATGGGAGAGTATGACCAAAGCCCTGCCGAAATGGCCGTGATTGTCGAGGGCTTTTTGAAAGACAATTTTATCAATATCATCGGTGGCTGCTGCGGCACAACGCCTGCCCACATCAAGGCCATAGCCGAAGTAGCCGCCAAGTACGAACCACGCGACGTACTTGAAGCCGACCATGTATTGAAGCTCTCTGGTTTAGAACCATTTTACATCACGGAAAATACCAATTTTGTCAATATTGGAGAGCGATGCAACGTTACAGGGTCCAAAAAATTCGCAAGGCTTATCCGTGAAGGTAAATACGATGAAGCCATTTCAGTAGCAAGAGAGCAAGTCGAAAACGGTGCGCAAATCATAGACATCAACCTCGACGAAGGTATGATAGACGGCGTAGAGGCCATGACTAAGTTTTGTAACCTCCTCATGGCCGAACCTGACATCGCTCGTGTACCGTTTATGATAGATTCGTCCAAATGGGAGGTTATCGAGGCTGGCTTGAAGTGCGTACAAGGCAAGTGCATCGTCAATTCGATTTCATTGAAAGAAGGTGAGGAGAAATTTGTCGAATATGCCCAAAAAGTAAAACGCTACGGTGCGGCGGTGGTAGTAATGGCCTTCGATGAAATAGGCCAAGCCGACAACTACGAGCGACGAATCCAAATCTGTGAACGAGCCTATTGGATTTTGGTCAATCAAGTGGGTTTTCCGCCTCAAGATATCATCTTCGACCCCAACATCTTGACCGTAGGTACTGGTATCGAAGAACACAATAACTACGCCGTGGACTTCATCGAAGCTACCCGCTGGATCAAACAACATTTGCCTTATGCCAAAGTCAGTGGTGGTGTATCCAACGTTTCGTTTTCGTTTCGAGGAAATGAGCCAGTACGTGAGGCCATTCATACTGTCTTTTTGTACCATGCCATCAAAGCCGGTATGGACATGGGTATCGTCAATGCAGGGCAGTTGGGAGTATATGATGATCTCGACCCCATTATGCGCGATTATTGCGAGGACTTAATCCTCAATCGCCGTCCCGATGCTACAGAGCGTATGCTTGCATTTGCTGAAACTGTTAAATCGAAAGGTAAAGAGCAGGTCATTGACAATGCTTGGCGAGAATTGCCTGTGGCCAAACGCCTCGAATACGCTCTCATCAAAGGCATCACGGAGTATATAGATCAAGACGTAGAAGAAGCTCGTCAAGCAGCCGAACGTCCGCTTCACGTCATCGAAGGCCCGCTCATGGACGGTATGAACGTAGTGGGCGATTTGTTTGGGGAAGGCAAAATGTTCTTACCCCAAGTCGTCAAATCGGCACGGGTGATGAAGAAAGCCGTAGCCTATTTAGAACCCTTTATTAAAGCAGAAAAAAATGAAGCCCCCTTCGGGGGTTTGGGGGCTGACGCGGCGGCTGGCTCCTCAAAAATTTTATTGGCTACCGTCAAAGGCGATGTTCATGATATTGGTAAAAATATCGTTGCGGTAGTGCTGGGCTGCAACAATTACGAAATCATTGACTTGGGGGTCATGGTGCCAACAGACAAAATTTTGGCCGAAGCACGTAAACACAATGTGGACATCATTGGATTGTCGGGGCTAATTACGCCAAGTTTGGACGAAATGGTAGGCGTGGCCAAAGAAATGGAGCGTCAAGGATTTACAATCCCTCTCTTGATCGGTGGAGCTACTACCTCGCGTATTCATACTGCTGTCAAGATTGACCCTCACTACTCTGGGCCTGTGATTCATGTACTCGATGCCAGCCGCGCAGTGCCAGTAGCAGGCCGCTTGACCCAAAACGAAGAAACCTATCAACAAACCCTTCGCGACATCAAAGCCGAGTACGCCCAACTTCGTGCCGACCATGCCAAACGCAAACAAGTCAAAGAGCATCTCGACATCGAAGCGGCTCGTGCCAACTGTACCAAAATAGACTGGGCCAACTATACCCCCACCCAACCCCAATGGCTCGGCAACAAATATTTTGAAAACTATCCTTTGGAAGAAATCCGAAAATACATTGATTGGACTCCTTTCTTCCAAACGTGGCAGTTGAGTGGCAAGTATCCCAAGATTTTTGAAGATACCGTAGTTGGTGCAGAAGCTAAAAAACTCTACGACGATGCCAACGCCATGCTCGACCACATCATCAAACACAAACTCCTTAAAGCCAATGCCGTAGTAGGATTTTATCCAGCCAATTCTGATGGAGATGACATCATTGTTCACGATTTTGAGGAAGTGGAGGTAGGTTTTGCAGCACAAGGAATGTTGAAGAAAAAAGATTATCGAGTACTAAATCCAGTTGAAAATCAACAGGCAGATAGCTCGGTAGCCATAGAAATACCTCCACTCGCGGTGTTGCATCATCTTCGCCAACAAAACCAAAAAGCGGCGGGTCTGCCTAATCTATGTTTGAGCGATTTCATAATGCCAAGCCCCCCAATCCCCGAAGGGGGAGTGTTTAAAGCCCCCTTCGGGGGTTGGGGGGCCATTGGTGCCTTCGCTGTTACTACTGGCATAGGCATTGAAGCCCTGCTCGAACAATACGACCGCGTCCACGACGACTACAACAGTATCATGCTCAAGGCTGTCGCCGACCGCCTCGCAGAGGCCTTTGCTGAGCTTATGCACGAGCGTGTTCGCAAAGAGTTTTGGGGCTACGCCAAAGATGAAAACCTCTCCAACGAAGAGTTGATTTCAGAAAAGTATGTGGGCATCAGACCCGCACCCGGCTATCCTGCCTGCCCCGACCATACCGAAAAAGCTACGCTGTGGCAGTTACTTCAACCCGATAAAATAGGCATTAGTCTTACCGAAAGCTATGCCATGTATCCTGCCAGTAGTGTGAGTGGTTGGTATTTTGACCACCCCGAAGCCAAGTACTTTTCCGTAGGCAAAATACACAAAGACCAAGTACAAGACTACGCCACTCGCAAAGGCATCACGCTCGAAGAAGCCGAACGCTGGCTTGCCCCTGTGCTGGGATATGATGCGTAGGCCAACAAAGCGAAAGTTTCCAAAACTTTCGCTTTGTTGCATTTCAATACTTTTTTCAGCACTCATTTCAACTCTACAACAGTGGTTTCCAAACATTTAACCCAATGAAAATACTTGCGATAGCAGTCATTTATAGCATGGTCGTTACATCAATTTTAGCTCAAACCTCTTATCAACAGGCCTTTGATGAGGCAGCGGCAGCGGGGTTTAGTGGTATCGTGTTGGTAGCCGAAAAAGGGAAAATTGTGTTTTATGAAGCGACGGGCAAGCGTCATTTTGAGTCTGATGTAGCTCTCCAAAAAACCGATGTCTTTGAGTTGGCCTCGGTGAGCAAGCAGTTTACGGCCATGATCATCATGATGCTCCACGAAAAAGGCACACTCCAGTACGACGACCCGCTCGACCAATACCTCAAAGTGCCGTACCCCAACATCACCATTCGGCAACTGCTCCAGCATACCAGCGGCTTACCCGACTATCAGGACATCATGGACAAGCACTGGGACAAGTCGAAAGTAGCTTCCAATACTGACATCATCGAATACCTCAATCGCTATGCTCCGCCCGCTCTTTTTCAGCCCGGACAAAAGTACGAATACAGCAATACAGGCTATGTGCTGTTGGCGAGTGTCGCCGAAGTAGCCTCCGGCGAGGATTTTATCGAACTTTGCCGTCGGTGGATATTCAAGCCTCTGAAGATGACCCAAACGGACATTCGTACCCTTGAGGCTAAAGCGAAGGTGCCTAATTTTGCGGCAGGGCATCTCAAAAACGAACAAGGACAATACATCAACGCCAACAAATTTCATGCCTCTGACTACACCGTGTGGCTCGGCAACCGCAAAGGGCCGGGGCGCATCAGTAGTACGGCTGAAGATCTTTTGAAATGGGACAAAGCCCTTTATGGTTCAAAATTGGTCAAAAAAGCAACTTTGAAAGAAGCCTTTACCCCTGCCATACTCAACGACGGCACTACCATACCCTACGGCTTTGGCTGGGAAGTATTGAAAGACAAAAATGGAGATTTAATGGTGCAACATACCGGCGACAACCCCGGCTACAAAACCATCATTCAACGATTGATAGGGCAAAAGAAAACAGTAATTGTCCTCAACAACAACGCTCACGAATCTTTTGACGTGCTGGTGAAAAACCTCAATGAATAGCCTTAATCTTTTTCACGCTTGGTGCTGTCCCACGCGCTGTCTTGGAGTTTGTCCGAAAATTTACGGTCTTCGTTGAGGAGTTTTTCTTGTAGTTCGATTTCTTCACGGACTCCCGAAATATAGCTCGACATTTCGTGGCGGAGTTTGGCAAGCCGTCGCATGGCTGCTTTATCATATTTCATAAAATCTTGGGCTTTACGCAGCACTGTGTATTTTCTCATGCCCAAATGCGTCAGCACATCTACGCCCATATACACCGACTCACTGAAGGACTCACGATAAACATTATTGACCCCCAAATCCATCAATTCATAGGCATCAAAACGGTTTTTGGCCCTTACAAAAAGAGCCAAATGCGGGAAATGCTTCATTGCTAACTCCGCCAAAGAGGCATTTTTTTCGGGGGCATTCATGGCCGAGATGAGTACTTTGGCATTGGCAGCACCTGCCGATTCGAGCAAGTCGAGGCGAGTGCCGTCGCCATAAAAAACCTTGAAGCCCATCTTGCGCAAGAACGCCACTTGGTCGCTGTCATGGTCTATGAGGGTAGCCTCTACACCATTGGCACGCAGAAAACGCCCCAGCGTACTCCCAAAATGCCCAAATCCTACCAAAATCACCTGGTGATGCTCCTCGATGACATCGGCCTCCTGTTCTTCGACCTTGAGTTTTACTCCAAAATAAGGTTCGATGAGTTTCTCATTTAAAAACAAAAATAAAGGCGAAAGAATCATGCTTACCGTAACTACCGCCATAAAGAAATCAATAGTCTCTTTCTCGACGATTTGCAACTGGCTGATAGAACTTAATAGTACAAAACCAAACTCGCCGATTTGGGAGAGTAAAAAAGCAAACAAGATATTTTGGTCAGACACCAAGCCAAAAAAACGACCCAATACCGACAAGACAAGCCATTTGATAGCCATCAATGTCAGCACTACCCCAAACAGATGCAATGGCTCACGCATTACGACCTCAAAATTAATCGTAGCTCCCACAGCCGTAAAAAATATACCCAAAAGTAAGCCTTTGAAAGGCTCTAAGTCGCTTTCGAGTTCGTGCCGAAACTCACTATTGGCCAACAATACCCCCGCCATAAATGCCCCCAAAGCTGCACTGATGCCTGCCATTTCCATCAACGCCGCAATCCCAATGACCAAAAACAACGCTGCCGAAGTAAACAACTCGCGGGTATGCAATCGGGCTATAAAGCGTAATGCCATTGGTACAAGAAACCTACTCAACACATAAACCATACCCACGGCCAAAATCAGTATAACGCTGGGATAGGGGTCGAGAAAATGCAGAAAAGGGGGGAGTTGGTGAGAAGAAACTTCGGCTACATTTTTCTGAACTGCCAAAAGCGGCAGTACCGCCAGCATCGGAATCACGGCAATATCTTGAAACAACAACACCGCAAACGACGACTTCCCCGCCAGTGTTTGATCCAAACTCTTTTCTTTGAGGGTCTGCAACACGATAGCCGTAGAAGACATAGCAAAAGTCATGGCCAATGCCAAAGACGGATTGAAAGCATACCCCAGTCCCCAATACAACAACGGAAATACCAACGCAGCCGTAAGGAGCATTTGTAGCCCTCCCATACCCACGACCAATTTTCGCATTTTCCAGAAAACCTGAGGGTCAAGTTCGAGGCCAATGACAAAGAGCATCATCACCACGCCAAACTCAGCAGCGTGCATGACATCATGGCCTTCGTTGCCAATAAAACCCAACACAAAAGGCCCTACCACTATTCCACCGATCAGATAGCCCAATACGCTTCCGATACCCAATTTTTTGGCAATAGGTACAAAAACCAAGGCCGTACCAAGATAAATAAGTGCGTCTTTGATCATGTTGTTGAAAAGGTATGGTCGTTCCAATAATTCAATTTTTCAAATACCTCTGGCACAATCTGCTCTTCTACCAAATGACCCAGTAAATCTTGGTAAAAACTAGCATATTGTTCAATTTCTTCTGCGGATAGGGCATTGGCACTTGGTACAATCAGCGGAGGTAAGTAGTCTATTTGACATAAACGAGCTGTCAGTTCAAAAGGGCGGAGCAATTCCAAATAAGTGTATTTGTTGCGCCCTTCGGCACTATATGCTCCAAAATTCCCCCCCGAACTAATGACATGGAAAAGTTTTTTGCCTTTCAGTTTATCTCCGTCTTTGCCATAGGCCCAGCCCTGTTCCAGTACCAAATCTATCCATTGCTTCATCAGCGGTGGGCAAGAGTACCAGTAAAAAGGGTGCTGCCATACAATGTAGTCATGCTGGAGAAGTAGTTTTTGTTCACGGGTTTCATCAATATTGAAGTCAGGATACAATTCGTACATATCGCGTACCGTAACCCCCTTCACCTTGCGGGCGGCTTTGACCAATGCAGCATTTACTCTACTATCTTCCAATCGCGGGTGAAAAAGTAGGACTAAGATTTTGTTTTTTGCCATCGAAACCAAGATTCAAACTTACTGATGCAACGTCAAATCGTACTTGAATGTTCAAATCTTAGAAAGGGAAGAATCCTTTTCAATCATAAAATTTTGATTAACTTTCGCCTTTCTTTTCTGATTTTTGACCAACCACCCCTAACATTCCATGAAATTTCCTTTCCTAACTTTCCTATTATTGACAGGAACTATTGCCCTTGCCCAGCCCAAAATCAGTGGCTTTATGCCTGGCAACGCTACCCGACAACAACAGTTTGAAACCGATTTCAAAACCCAACAATCTGCCGAGCGATTCAAGGCACACCTAACGGCCTTGTGCAGCGCGCCACACCCCGCAGGCAGCACCGAAAACGAAAAAGTACGCGACTATATGGCCGAGGTCATGCGCAAGGCGGGTTTGCAAGTGGAGATTTTTCCTTATGACATTTACCTATCAAAAACGCCGGGCGAAAGCCTCGTCGAACTCGTAGAACCAATACGTAAACCTCTCAACAACAAAGAAAATATCCTCAAAGAAGATAAATACTCTGCCGACCCACGCCTGATGCCGGGCTGGAACTCCTACTCGGGGTCGGGCGATGTAACCGCCGAAATAATCTATGCCAACTATGGCCGCAAAGAAGACTTCGAGCAGTTGGCAGCGTTGGGCATTTCGGTCAAAGGCAAAATCGTCGTGGCTCGCTATGGGGGAAACTTCAGAGGCTACAAAGCCAAACACGCTCAAGCCGCAGGGGCAGCGGGAGTCATTATTTATACCGATCCTGCCGACAACGGCTACACCAAAGGGCTGATGTTTCCGGAGGGCGTTCAGCCCAACGACAACACCATTCAGCGCGGTTCGCTCCTTACCCTCGATTATTCCGGCGACCCCCTCACACCCAACGAACCGGCCTTGCCTCTCGACGGCCCCAAAAAAATCAAACGCCTTGACCCCAAAGAAGTAGCCTTCCATCAAATACCCGTTACGCCTCTACCGTGGAGTTCGGCTTCCGAAATCCTCCAACGCATGACAGGCCGTGCCGTACCGTCGGGCTGGCAGGGAGGGCTTCCTTTTGCCTACCGTGTAGAAGGAGGGGCAGATTTAAAAGTACGCCTCAAAGTCAAGCAAGACAAAGAGTTTGTCAGGATTTATCAGGTAGTAGGCACGCTCGAAGGAAGTGAGTTTCCCGACGAATGGATCATAGCAGGCTGCCACTACGACGCTTGGTCGTTTGGGGCTACCGACCCCAACAGCGGTACAGCTATGTTGCTGGCTCTTTCGGAATCGCTCGGCAAAATGGCTGCCAAAGGCCAGAAGCCCCGTCGTACTATCAAAATTTGCCATTGGGATTGTGAAGAACACGGCCTTATCGGCTCTACCGAATGGGTCGAACAAATGCGCGATGAACTGACCACCAAGGCCGTAGCTTACCTCAATTTTGATGCAGGCGTTTCGGGGCGAATGTTTGGAGGAGCCGCTTCGCCTTCACTTAAACAACTCCTCATCGAGTCCACGCAAGCGGTACAATACCCCGACTCCAACAAGACCGTCTATGAGCATTGGTTGGCACAAGGAGCACGCCGAAATGGCTCTACGGTTAATATCGGTGGCTCGGCACCTGTGGTTTCCCAAAATGAACCCATCATCGGCAATCTTGGCGGCGGCTCCGACCACCTGCCTTTTTATGTACATGTGGGCGTACCTTCGTTGAGTGCGGGAGCCAGTGGGCCGTCATTGTATCATTCCCAATACGACGACCTGTTTTTTTATGACAAATTTGCCGACCCTACTTACAAAATGGGGCCGATGATGGAGCAAGTAGTCGGTACTATGACTACTCGCTTGGCCAATGCCGATGTTTTACCCTACGATGTAGCACGATATGCCACCGACCTCAACACGCACCTACGAAGCGTAGAGCGTAGCATCAAAGCCTATAAGTCTGATTATTCGTTGGAAAAACTATTGAACATCGTCGAAGAACTCCAAAAAAATGCCCAAACCTATGAAGCCCAACTCAAAGTAGCACTAGCCAATGGAAAGTGGGACAAAGCCAAGCTAACGGCTATCAACAAAGAACTCCGCGACTTAGAAAAGTCATTTATAGACCCCAAGGGTATGGCGTATGGGGCATGGTATAGGTCGCTGTATGCCTCATCTGACCCATACAGTGGCTATGCTTCTTGGATGTTGCCGGCTTTTATGTACGAAGCCTCCCTCAAGTCCACCGCCAACCTCCCCGACCTCGAAGCCCGCCACGAAAAAGCCCTCCGCACCCTCAATGAGCGCGTCATTAAACTTTCGCAGCAACTTGGAGGAACCACAGGCAGTGTAGGTGGGGGAAGGAATTAAACCATAAGGAGAGAATCTGGTAGGTTCGGTGGAAAATATCAATTTCTCACATAACGAGCCTGCACAGTGTATTCATAAGGATTGCACAAACCCGAAATCATTTGCCCAGCGGCTATAGCCCAAGCGTGGCCTTCTATCTGGTTGGTTGTTTGATAAAATTTATTTTAGATTGAAATATGAATTTTACACAAACACTAAACGATAGAGTTGAGTTGTAGTTACAATTCATTTTCTACAACAAATCTCTCCAATTTGAGGCTTCCCTTAAACCTTATTTTATGAAAATACTTTCTTTCCTGCTCATTCTTTTTGGAGTGCTGCAAGCCGTTGCCCAAAATCCCGAAAAAATAGTACAGCAGCAGTTGGACGCTTACAACCGTCAAGACATCAAAGCCTTTGTAGCTACCTACGCTGATACCGTTGAGATTTACAATTTCAACAACGCCCGGCCACGCATACTGACCAAAGAAGATTTGGCCAAAGAGTACGGTGCACTTTTTGAAAAATACCCGCAAAATTATGCAGCCTTGCACGGACGCATCATTCAAGGAGGGTATGTCATTGACAAAGAGTACATTACGGGGCGTGGGCAGGAGTTTACGGCTACTGCCATTTATTGGGTAGAGAAAGGTTTGATTCGTAAAGTTTGGTTTTTGAGGTAATCATCGGTTTAATTTGCCCCATCTCATTTTTCTATCTTTTTATGCCCAAACGCATCATTTACTGGTTTCGCAACGACCTCCGCTTGCACGACAACGAGGGGCTGCTTGAAGCCGCTCAATCTGCCGACGAGGTCATACCTATTTATGTTTTTGATACGCGCCATTTCAAAGAAATAGAGCCGCTGGGTTTCTCAAAAACAGGCACTTTTCGAGCTAAATTTTTGCTCGAATCGGTTCAAAACCTTCGCGACAATCTCCGTAAAATCGGTAGCCAACTCATCATCAGAACGGGCAAGCCCGAAACGATTATCAGCGACTTGGCGCGTGATTGGCAAGTGGAGGCCGTCTATGCCAGCAAAGAAGCCACCCATGAAGAAACCGAAGTAGAAACTTCTTTGTCGAAAAAACTCAAAGTCTATAACATTGATTTTGAACTGTTTTGGGGGGCTACGCTTTATCACCCACGCGATTTGCCCTTTTGGGTGTCGCGTTTGCCTGATGTTTTTACGGACTTTAGAAAAGCCGTAGAGCGTCAGTCCAAGATTCGAGCCGTACTACCTGCACCCACCAAACTCCCCTTGCCGACAGGTATTGAGATAGGACCTTTACCAGAGATTTATGAATTGATATTGTTTAGTCAGTTGCCTAAAGCTGATGCACGCGGGGTGCTTCCCTTCAGAGGAGGTGAAACCGAAGCTCACGAAAGACTCCAAACATATTTTTGGCAAAACAACCGACTTAAAAACTACAAAGAAACCCGTAACGGACTTTTGGGGGCTGATTATTCTTCCAAATTTTCTCCGTGGTTGGCACTGGGTTGTATTTCGCCTCGTCAGATTTATGAAGAAGTCAGACGCTATGAGGCCGAGCGCGTGGCCAATGACTCTACCTATTGGCTCATTTTTGAGTTGATTTGGCGCGATTATTTTCGTTTTGTCGCCTTGAAATACGGCTCACGGCTTTTTAAACCCGAAGGGATTCAAAACAATCTTAACCTTCGCTGGCTTCACCGCCGCGACTTGTTCGACCGCTGGCTCAATGGTCAAACGGGCGTGCCTTTCATAGATGCCAATATGCGCGAACTTCAACTCACCGGCTTTATGTCGAATCGTGGGCGGCAGAATGTAGCCAGTTTTTTGGCCAAAGATTTGGGCATTGATTGGACGTGGGGCGCGGCCTATTTTGAAAGCCAACTCATAGACTATGACGTATGTAGCAACTGGGGCAACTGGAACTACGTAGCAGGGGTAGGCAACGACCCCCGCGAAAATCGCTATTTCAATATTCATACCCAAGCCACTCGCTACGACGAAAAGGGCGAATATGTCAAAACTTGGTTGCCCGAATTGTCGGAAGTGCCTCCCAAGATGATTCATCAAGTGTGGAATCTTTCGGCTTCCGAACAAAAACAATATGGGGTAACATTGGGAGTAGATTATTCCCAACCTATCATCAACGCCAACAAATGGCTCAAGCATTAAACGACAAAATCACCTCCTCGATGAGGTCGCAGGCGGTGTGCATTTGAGCCTCGTTGATGACCAACGGCGGAGCGAAACGGATTTTGTTGCCGTGGGTTTGTTTACAAAGCAAGCCCTTGTCTTTCAAGGCCAAACAGATTTGCCAAGCCAAAGCGCTATCTTCATCGGTACGAATCACTACGGCGTTGAGCAGCCCTTTGCCTCGTACAGTTTCTATAAGACGGGTCTTTTGCTGCAATTCGCCCATCCGTTGTCGAAAGACGATGCCCATTTTTTCGGCATTTTCGGCCAATTTTTCTTCTTCAATCACGCTGACAGCAGCCATCGCCACCGCACAAGCCAATGGATTGCCACCGTAGGTAGAACCATGCTGGCCTGGTTTGATGGTAAGCATGATTTCGTCATTGGCCAAAACACACGACACCGGATAGACACCTCCCGAAAGTGCCTTGCCCAGTACCAAAATATCAGGTTTTACGCCTTCGTAGTCGCAGGCCAAGCGTTTGCCCGTGCGGCCAAGTCCTGTTTGTACTTCGTCTGCAATGAACAATACATTGTATTTTGTACAAAGTGTTCGCACCCCACGCAAGTAGCCCTCATCAGGTACTACTACGCCCGCCTCGCCTTGAATCGGCTCTACCATAAAACCCGCGATATAGGGGTCAGATTGGAAGGTTTTTTCTAAGGCTTCCAGATCGTTGTAAGGTACAATGAGACAGCCCGGCAAAAACGGCCCGTAGTCATTGGTGCTTTCGGGGTCGGTAGAGGAGGAGATAGCTGCCAAAGTTCGCCCCCAAAAATTGCCAGCAGCATAGACGGTTTTGGCTTGATTTTCGGGGATTCCTTTCACCAAGTAGCCCCATTTGCGCGTAAGTTTGAGGGCAGTTTCGCCGCCTTCTACGCCAGAGTTCATCATCAGTACTTTGTCGTATCCGAAGTACTCACACAAAAACTTTTCACATTCGCCCAAAAGAGAGTTGTGGAAGGCACGAGAGGTAAGCGTTAGTTTTTGGGCTTGAGAGATGAGGGCATTGATGATTTTGGGGTGGCAATGCCCTTGATTGACGGCACTATACGCCGATAGAAAGTCCAAATAGCGGTGGCCTTCTACGTCCCATACGTACACCCCTTCGCCACGTTCGATGACAACAGGGACTGGTTTATAATTGTGCGCTCCGTAGCGTTTTTCGAGGCCAATGAAATATTCGGTTTGAGTGAGTTCGAGGGTCATGGCAAAAGCAGTTTAATGATCAGTCGAACAAAAATATATATTTCTTTTTTAGGGAATAATCAACACAAATAATTCACTATAATTCAATTTATTTAAGTTAAAATGATATTTTTTGGCTCGAAAAAAAGAAAATTGTATTTTTTGTTGAATTATACATTTTATTTTAGTCGTATTGTTTTTAACATAAAACTTGATTAGTGGAGAGGTAGAAAGTCCCTCGATAGGATTTTTACCAAAAAAATAGTACCTTTACGCATTAAAAATTAGTAATTTTTTCAGAAAAGATATCTTATTTGTTACTTATCGAAATTGTATGACAAACGAAACACTTGACACAGTAGAAGTAATAGACCGTAGCAATTATTCAGCCGAAAACATTCAAGTACTCGAAGGCCTCGAAGCCGTCCGCAAGCGTCCTGCCATGTATATCGGCGACATTGGCGTAAAAGGTCTCCACCACCTGATTTGGGAAGTAGTAGATAACTCCATAGACGAAGCCTTGGCGGGGCATTGTGATCGTGTAGAAGTAACCATCAACCCCGATAATTCTATCACCGTCAAAGATAACGGGCGCGGTATTCCGACAGGAATGCACCCCAAAGAAAAAAAATCAGCCCTCGAAGTAGTCATGACGGTTCTACACGCCGGAGGGAAATTCGACAAAGACACCTACAAAGTATCGGGCGGTTTGCATGGCGTGGGGGTGTCGTGTGTCAATGCGCTCTCTACCCATCTACGCGTAGAAGTACACCGCGAAGGCAAAATCTTTGAACAAGAATACAGCATCGGAAAACCCCTCTATCCTGTACGCGAAATAGGAGTGTCCGAACGTACAGGTACGACCGTACATTTCAAGCCGGACGATAGTATTTTTATTGTTTCAGAATATAAATACGACACCGTCGCCAATCGTATGCGCGAGTTGTCTTTCCTCAATAAAGGCATTACGCTGACACTCACCGACCTGCGCGATACCGATGAAAATGGCAACCCTCGTTACGAAGAATTTTACTCGGAAGGTGGTTTGGTAGAGTTTGTAACTTATCTCGACAGCACCCGCGATCAGCTCATCGCTAAGCCGATTTACATGGAAAGCGAAAAAGGAACTGTACCCGTCGAAGTAGCGATGATATACAATACCTCCTACTCCGAAAATGTAGTGTCGTATGTCAATAACATCAATACCATAGAAGGCGGTACGCACGTGTCGGGCTTCCGTATGGCCCTGACGCGCACGCTCAAAAACTACGCTGAAAAAACAGGCATTTTGGCTAAAGAAAAAATAGAAATCAGTGGCGACGACTTCCGCGAAGGACTCACAGCAGTCATTTCGGTCAAAGTAGCCGAGCCGCAGTTTGAAGGGCAAACCAAAACCAAACTCGGCAACTCCGACGTAGCCGGTGCCGTAAGTCAAGTAGTGAGCGAAATGCTCGACAACTTCTTGGAAGAAAACCCCAAAGAAGCGCGTACCATCGTAGATAAGGTAATCCTGGCCGCCAAAGCGCGTATAGCCGCCCGCAAAGCCCGCGAAATGGTACAGCGTAAAACTGTACTCGGAGGGGTAGGGCTTCCGGGCAAACTGGCCGACTGCTCCGAAACCGACCCCGCTGCTTGCGAGTTGTACTTGGTGGAGGGGGATTCGGCAGGGGGGTCTGCCAAGCAAGGTCGCAACCGTGCTTTTCAGGCTATTTTGCCGCTACGTGGTAAAATCCTCAACGTCGAAAAAGCCCAAGAATATAAAATTTACGAAAACGAAGAAATCAAAAATATTATCACCGCCTTAGGCGTAGCTTTCGGCAAAGAAGGCGACGAGCGCGCCCTCAACATGGACAAGCTCCGTTACCACAAAATCATCATCATGACCGATGCCGACGTGGACGGAAGCCATATTCGTACGTTGATTCTGACGTTTTTCTTCCGCTACATGAAAGACCTCATAGACAATGGCTACGTCTATATCGCACAGCCTCCTTTGTATTTGGTCAAAAAAGGAAAAGAAGAACGCTACTGCTGGACCGAAACCCAACGAGAGCAAGCCGTACGCGAAATAGGGGGAGGAAAAGAAGACAGCGTCTATATCCAACGATACAAAGGTTTGGGAGAAATGAACCCCGAACAACTCTGGGAAACCACCATGGACCCCGACCGCCGTAGCCTCAAGCAAGTCAGTATTGAGTCGGCGGCTGAAGCCGACCACCTCTTTTCGATGCTCATGGGCGACGAAGTGGCCCCACGCCGTGAGTTTATCGAGCGCAACGCCAAATACGCACGGGTGGACGTGTAAACCAAACATTAAATTTTGCTTACAAAAGCCACCCATTTTCCAAAATAGGTGGCTTTTTTGTTTAATTTGTAAAATTCCTAATCTTTTCGTTTTCGCCATGCCAGAGCAACCTCAAAAACACAGCCCCCGCAAAACAAGCCTCACCTCTTTGTTTTCTTTCATGCGCGACCGCCGTGAAAACAAAGAAAATACAGCACAGGAAACTTCCGAACGTGCCCTTGTAGCCAACGAGCGTCTTAGTCAAACCATTGAACAGTCTAACCTCATCAGCCGCGATTTAAGCTGGATTCAGTTCAATTTGCGCGTTCTCGACCAAGCGCGCAGTACCCACCGAACCCTTTTTGAGCGTCTAAAATTCTTAGCTATTTCTGATTCCAATTTGGACGAATTTTTTGCAATCAGAGTGGGTAGTTTGTACAATTACTTAGATTATGGCAAAGAGCGTATAGACTATTCAGGTTTACGCGAAATCCCTTTCCGAAAAGCCCTCATGTCGGCCATTCACAAATTGGCCGAAGCCCAAGACCAAGTTTTTGAGGAAGAACTACTGCCTCTTTTTGAACAACATAAGTTCAAAATAGGCCGCTGGGGTGATTTATCCTCTACCGAAAAGCAGCAAGTAGGGGCATATTTTGATCGTACCATTCACCCGATGCTGACACCGATGTTGTACGACTACACGCATACATTTCCGGTGTTGTTGGCCAAAACATTGATTTTTGGCATCATCACCAAAGCACATGATGCAGTTCCCAACGACGACGACCACCGCAAACTCTCGTTTGTACAAATTCCTGCCAATCTTCCGCGCTTTTATACAATCGAACGCCCAGACGGAGAAATCCTTTTTGTGCCAATCGAAGAAATCATGCGCTACGAGATGCACAAACTCTACCGAAATGTCGAAATTTTGTCTATGCACCTTTTCCGTATTGTACGCAATGGCGACATCTCGACAGAGGAAAGCGACGACGTGGAGAATGATTTTGTGGACGAGATCAAGCAAAAACTCAAAAATCGCAGGTTGGGGCGAGTAGTACGTATGGAAATAGAACCCGATACGTCGGAGTGGATGCTCAATCTACTCAAAAAACGCTGGGAAATAGACGATTACAATATTTTTACGTGTAGCTACCTACTGGATTTTACCTGCTTGTGGCAGATTATCAAACACCCGGAGTTTGCCGAATTTGTACCACCGCCACCGGCTCCGGTGCTACCTTTGGGGGTAGAACGCAACGGCAACGACGATATTTTTGAAATCATCAAAGACGGGGATATTTTGCTGCATCACCCCTACAACAACTTTGAACCCGTACTCGAACTCCTCGAAGAAGCGGCCGAAGACCCCAATGTACTGGCCATTAAACTGACGATTTATCGGTTGGCGAAAAAATCACGTGTAACTGAAGCCTTGCTCAAAGCCGCCGAAAATGGCAAACACGTAGCTGTCCTTTTTGAAGTGAAAGCAAGATTTGATGAAGAAAATAATATCCGCGAAGCCCAACGCCTCCAAAAAGCAGGTTGTTTTGTTATTTATGGTATCAGTAAGTATAAAACTCACACCAAACTCTTGCAGATAGTCCGTGCAGAAGGGCAAGGGGCGGTGAGTTACTCACACTTGGCCAGCGGCAACTACAACGAAGAAACAGCTAAACTTTACACCGACATCGGCCTTCTCACCTGCGACCCCGTCTATAACCGCGACATTACAGAATTTTTTAATGTCATCACGGGGCATTCGCAACCTCAAAAATACCAATACCTCATCACAGCCCCTAAACAACTTCGTACTCGAATCATCGAAATGATACGCAACGAAGCCTCCAACGCCCAGAAAGGGCTGCCGAGTGGTATCTGCTTCAAAGTCAATTCGTTGGAAGACAAAGCCACCATCGAAGAACTTTATAAAGCCTCCCAAGCGGGTGTACCTATCAAACTCATCGTAAGAGGAATCTGCTGTTTGCGCCCCGGACGCAAGGGCTTGAGCGAAAATATCACGGTACGCTCCATCGTAGGCGATTTCTTAGAACACACCCGCCTTTTGTATTTTCATAATGCAGGGCAGCCCAAAGTATTTGGTGGCAGTGCCGATTTGATGGTACGCTCCTTCGACCGTCGTATTGAGTCTATGTTTGAATTGGTCAATCCACGAGTCAAACAGCAAGCCATTCATATCCTCGACTACAACCTCCGCGATACCGTCAATGCCTACGAACTACTCGAAGACGGTAGCTATTGCAAATGTGAAAGCGAAACTACTTTCGATATTCATAAAGCGTTTTTTGAAGTAACGCTCGAGGAGGTGATGTCAGCGCAGCTTTTTGTGAAAGAACAAAGTAAAGGAAACAACGAAATCGCATCAGAAGAAGTAGTAGAGGCCGATTCCAACGTTTAGAGGGTAGGTTGCGTCTAATTTCAAAAAACTCATGTGAATTGCCGTGAGTAAAAAAATATTTCGGAATCATAGAACCATGAAAATCCTGTTCACCTCTACATTTCTTTTTCTTCTATTGGTTCAATGCAAATCATCGAGCGAAGATAGCTTATTGAAAGGCTGCGCTTCCTCCCAACCTACGCTTATAGGCAAATGGGAGATGACAGAGTTTCGGTATTTTGGGGGGTGTTGTCCTGTTATTGCCGATTCTTCTTGGAAAAAAGCCACACCCGAAAGTTATCAGCTCGAATTTCTGTCCGACGGTACGCTGAAAGTACACAATTTAGTAGCCACTATCAACGGGGCATTTCAATCTGTTTCTCTCCCTCCCCTTATGACAACACGTTACCTATTTGATGGTAAGGAAATCACACTTCAAGAACAAATTTTGGGAGGGGCTCCTTGGCATAAAATTGTCCCCGTTACTCAACTTACTACGCGACAACTTACGCTTAGGATTTTGGTCGGTAAAGAAGGGGAAACCAACGAGCGTCGGTTTGTGAGGTTATGTCAATAAACGTTTAAGTAAAGAAACTACAACTATTTAAAGAGATTTCCCTCGAATTTTCCCTGACAGTTTGTAGTTTTATGCCTTCATTCGTAACTCACATTCATAAATCTATGGCGTTATTTGATTTGGACATGATTCAGGGAGTTTATGCTCGCATGGGTGAGCGTATCAACTCCGCGCGTGAGGTGCTTGGCCGTCCGCTGACCCTCTCCGAAAAAATCCTCTACTCTCATCTTTGGGAAGGCAAACCTTCTACGGCTTACACAAGAGGCAAAGACTATGTGGACTTTGCTCCTGACCGTGTAGCGATGCAAGATGCCACCGCCCAAATGGCACTTTTACAATTCATGCAAGCTGGTCGCCCCAAAGTAGCCGTACCTTCTACCGTACACTGCGACCACCTTATCCAAGCCAAAGTAGGTGCTACCGAAGACCTCAAAGTAGCCAACGACAAAAACAAAGAAGTCTATGATTTCTTATCATCGGTATCAGACAAGTACGGCATTGGCTTTTGGAAAGCAGGGGCAGGGATTATTCATCAAGTAGTTTTAGAAAACTATGCTTTCCCCGGCGGTATGATGATAGGTACCGACTCACACACCCCCAATGCCGGTGGCCTCGGTATGATAGCCATTGGGGTAGGTGGAGCCGATGCTTGCGATGTCATGGCAGGACTGGCATGGGAACTCAAAATGCCAAAACTCATTGGGGTACACCTTACAGGTAAACTAAGCGGCTGGGCTTCGGCCAAAGATGTGATTTTGTGGGTAGCTGGAAAACTTACTGTCAAAGGGGGTACAGGCTATATCGTGGAGTATTTTGGTGAGGGAGCCGATAGCCTCTCAGCTACCGGCAAAGGCACGATCTGTAACATGGGTGCAGAAATCGGTGCTACTACTTCAATTTTTGCCTACGACGAGAAAATGGCCGACTATCTGCGTTCTACTGGGCGAGCCGAAGTAGCGGCTGCCGCTGA
>JBKBKL010000071.1:1771-19141 GCA_046294665.1 Runella sp. | reverse complement strand
CTATATATCGGTAGCTAACGGAACAAACACAAAACCGTTGCCCCGTCGGGGCTATATATCGGTAGCTAACGGAACAAACACAAACCGTTGTCCCGTCGGGGCTATATATCGGTAGCTAACGGAACAAATACAAGACCTTGCCCCGTCGGGGCTATATATCGGTAGAAAAAAAAATAAATCCACCAAACAATCATGCCCCCTCGGGGCTATACATTAAACTAAATGTGCCTCGTTTTATGGCCAATACATATACACAAATACATATCCATTTGGTATTTGCTGTCAAATATCGGCAGGCTCAAATAACCAACGATTGGAAAGATAGATTATACAAATACATCACAAGTATTATCCAAAACAATGGACACAAACTTTTGATTATCAATGGTATGGCAGACCATATTCATATCTTGATTGGGTTTCGTACTACCCAATCACTAGCAGATTTGGTACGAGATATAAAGCAGATGAGTTCAATTTGGGTCAATGAAAACAAACTGACCAAACAAAAATTTGCATGGCAAGAAGGTTTTGGAGCCTTCTCTTATGGTCATTCACAATTACCGAGCATTATTAAATACATCGAGCATCAGGAAGAACACCATAAAAAGCGAACATTCATAGAAGAATACAAATCATTTTTGAAACTCTTTGAAATAGATTTTGATGAAAAATATCTTTTCAAAGAGGCAGAATAATCATTGAAAAGTACCCTTTTTTTTCAAAAAAAGTAATATTCATCAAACCAACCTTTTTCTCATCATGGCTGAAAACAATTTTCCTAAACTCCACAATGCCACATGGCCCGGCATTGTAGGCAAAGGCCCCGATTCAGAGCCACCTATATCCCTCGACACCATGCTCGAAATGACTGCCGCCGCTGAAGTGGACGGGGTGAAATTCGACGGGGTGGACTTAGGACTTTTTGACCCTCACTATGACCTCGACACCTCCGACGACGGCATCAAACGCCTCGCCGACAAAGTAGCCAAGCATGGTCTTCAAATCGGCAGTTTGGTAGCTCCTATTTGGGGTGGACCAGCCATGGGCGACAAAGACCAACGCGCTCAGTTTGTCGAGATGGTCAAGAAAACTTGCCAAATAGGTCAAAAACTCCGCGAAATGGGGCTTCGCCCGCATGGTATTGTACGTATTGACTCCGCCAGCAGTCCACACGACTGGGCGACTGACCCTGCCAGCAATACCCAACTTATCGCCCAAACCTTCCGTGAAGCCTGCGACGTAGCCGCCGACTATGGTGAACGCCTCGCGGCCGAAGGCGAAATCTGCTGGGGCGGTATGCACTCATGGAAGTATATGCTCGAAACCCTCGAAGCAGTAGATAGAAAAAACATTGGTTTTCAGGCAGATATGTCGCATACGACATTGTATTTGCTTGGTTACAATGCCCCAGAACACCGCGTTTTGCCCGAAGATTTTGAGTGGGGTGATAGAGTTACTTTCTTAGAAGGACTGAAAAAATTGACTGCTGCGCTTCGTCCATGGACGATAGACTTCCATGTAGCCCAAAATGACGGTACAGTATTTGGCTCTGGCTCACATGATAAAACAGGCCGCCATTGTCAAGCTACCGACCCCAACGGTAAACTCGACATCACACACGATGCGGGTCTTTGGCTTCGCAATGAAGACGGTAGCCTTACCAAAGCCTTCAAACATATCTGTTGGGACGGTTGTATGTTTCCCAATGCCGTTATGCAAAACCAACAAACTTGGAACGACATCTTGGCGGCTATGATCAAGGTTCGTCAAGCCCATGGGTGGTATGAAGCCCCCTAACCCCCTTACCCCCGATGGGGGACTTTTTGTGAATTTTGCAGAAAAATATAACCCTATAAATAAATACCCCGTATATGAAGCCCCCATCGGGGGCTGGGGGGCTTAACTAAAGTCTTATGAAAAAACAACTTAGAATCGGACTCATCGGAACGGGTTTTATGGGACGAACCCATTCCAACGGTTACAATCGTGTACCCAATTTTTTCCCTGAATTAGAATACCAGCCTGTATTGAAAGTCGTTTGCTCACGCAACGAAGAAAAAGTAAAAGCCTTTGCCGAGCAGTGGGGGTACGAGTCATACGAAACCGACTGGCGCAAGGTCATCGCCCGTGATGATGTGGACGCGATAGACATCTGCACTCCCAACGACTCCCACGCCGAAATCTCGCTGGCTGCCGCCGCTGCTGGCAAGATGATTTTGTGCGAAAAACCTCTCTCACGTACCCTTGCCGAAGGTGAAGCCATGGTAGAGGCCGTAGAAAAAGCAGGAGTACCCACTACCGTTTGGTACAATTATCGTCGGATTCCGGCAGTGATGCTGGCCAAGCAAATTGTGGATTCGGGGAAACTCGGCAAAATTTATCACTATCGCGCCAACTTCCTGCAAGATTGGACGATCAGTGCTGACCTTCCCCAAGGTGGTACGGGACTCTGGCGCATGGACGTAGAAGCAGCAGGGTCGGGCGTTACGGGCGACTTGCTGGCACATTGTATTGATACCGCTATGTGGCTCAATGGAGCTATCACCGATGTATCGGCTGTAACCGAAACGTTTGTAAAAGAACGCTTCCACCAACTCAAAGGCACAGTAGAGCCTGTGGGTATAGACGATGCCTGTATTTTTCATTGCCATTTTGCCAATGGCTCGCTGGGGTTATTTGAATCCACGCGCTATGCACGAGGCCATAAAGCACTTTATACTTTTGAAATCAATGGTGCTCATGCGTCAATTCGTTGGGATTTGCACGATATGAATCGGCTCGAATACTTCGACCACCGTGACGAGGGCATCTTGCGAGGGTGGCGGTCTATTCACGTTACCGATGGCGACCAACCCTACATGAACAAATGGTGGGTTCCGGGTCTTTCAGTAGGTTATGAGCATAGTTTTGTTCATCAAGCAGCTGATTTCTTGAAAAGCCTTGAAGAGGGCGCAGCCTGCGGACCAACGTTTAAAGATGCCCTCCAGACCCAAAAAGTATGCGAAGCTGTCATTGCCTCGGCCAAATCACGTAGTTGGCAGAATACAGGAGCGGAGGATATTTGAGTTAATGGATTAAAATTTACTCAAAATAAAAAAGCTGGTAACTCTAAAGGCTACCAGCTTTTTTGTGAAATAGAAAAAGTTATTGCCAGCCCGGATTTTGCTTCAAGGCAGGGTTTTCGGCCAAATTGTTGAGCGGAATAGGCCAGAGATAGTGCTTACTTTCGTCAAAAACAGGCGTTCCCCAGTCAGTTCCTGCAAAAACATCTATGTATGGTACGCCGTTTACAAGACGAGTTCGGACTACTGCTCTTGGATAACGGGCAACTGCCGCAGCGTCCCAGCGCATACCCATAGTAGGCTCAGTCAGTTTTCTACCTTGCTTCCAGCGACGAAGGTCATTGTAGCGGAAACCTTCCATAAACAACTCTACCCTACGCTCACGGCGAATCTCGGCAATAAGTGGAGATACGCCATCGGAAGTATAACGAGGGTCAACAGGTACAGCGTCAAGTTTGAGGTGGGGCATTTTAACACGATCACGTAGTCGGTTGATACTTAAATCCAAGTCAGCTTGAGTGATTCTCCCTAATTCAGCTTGGGCTTCGGCATAGTTGAGCAAGGCTTCGGCAAAACGCATGATGATGCCCGGTGACTCTGCTACCCCAAAAGCCTTACCGATCATATCATCAGCATTATAGTGTTTGATGATGTGGTAGCCTGTACTGGAGCGGTAGCCTCCTTCCATACCATTGATACGAGGGTAAGAGCGACCATCGCCGAGGTGGTATTTGTAAAAAGCCGCATCGGCAGGGTGAAGTACTGTCTGGCGTAGGCGTGGGTCGCGGTTTTCAAATACATCTTCTATTTTGGCATCGCCTTTGTAAAGTGGAGATAGTGTAATAGGCAGACCATCAGTACAGAGGTAATCTTCAACCATGCTTTTGGTGGCTCCGCCTGCATATTCAAAATACGATTGTACGTGATTGGTAAGAATACCCAACTGATACCTCCGCCAGTACATTACTTCTGGGTTGCCTGATAGGTTTAATATTCGATGATAGGCATTATAATCTTGGTTTGGATTGCCAGTACTGTATAACCGATAAGGGCCTCTATCTATGATTTCTTTAGCTGCTTTAGCCGCCTCTTCGAGCCATTTGTTGGCATTGGTACCTCCGTGGTATTTGCGCCATGTACCTTCAAACAAACATACCCGCGATTTGACCAATAGTGCCGCCCAACGGTTCAAACGCCCAGGGGCACCGCCATCACCCCAGTTGTCGGGAAGTTTGGTCGAGGCAAAGTCGAGATCGGCCAAGATTTTGTCCATAGCCTGCTCACGCGGCATACGAGCAGCAAATAATTCGGGAGAGTCAATGTTCAGTTCACGCTCTACCCAGGGCACATCACCAAATTTTTGCACCTTATCGGCATAAAACCAACCTCTAAACAAACGTGCCTCAGCAATGTAGCGATCTTTGATGGCTTGAGGGATATTAGCTTTGTCATAATTGGCCAAGCCCACATTGCAAGCCCGTACAAAATTCCAGCCTTTCCAGCCAAACCACTGAGACCCGGGGTTGGGAGGTACTACGTGTCGGCCAGAGCGTACTTGCATATACTGCGTATGGCGGGCGTGATTGGCGGCCATGTTGTCCGAAAATTCATCTAAAAACCAAAAACTGGCCCAGTGGCTATTGAAAGCATCGTTGGTATGGGCGTGCAAAATAGGCACATTGTCATCGTTGAGTGCTAAATCGTAAAGACCGTTGTTATACACACGAAGGTCGTTTTCGGTGTTCCAAAAAGTTTCGTTGGTAATCTGATCCAACGGATATCGCTCCAAAAAGGCATCGTTGCAACTGGTAGCGGTGAAGGCCAGTATCAGCCCTTTAAGCCCCCAACCCCCGATAGGGGCTTTCATTTTTCTAATTTTATGTATGAAAGAGTTCATTGTAACTTCGGTTGATTGATTGAAAAATTAAAAATTTGACGATTCTGGTTTTTACAAAAAAGACTTGGATTAGAATGTCAAATTAGCCCCAAGCGTAAAAATACGTTGCATGGGATACTCAATAGCACCTGATTGAATAGATTCTGGGTCGAGTGGTTTGCGCATCTTGGTATATTCCCATAAATTCATACCCGTAGTGAAAATAGAGGCATTTCTGACACCCACTTTTTTCATCCAACTGCCGGGCAAGTCATAGCTAAGGGTGATATTTTTGAGGCGTATGTAAGCTGCACTCTGCAAATAGCGAGTCTGTACTTGTACATTTTTCTTGTCGTTGGTCGAGATATGAGCAGCGGGGAAGTAGGCATCTCGATTGTCTTCACGCCAAGTGTCGGTGATGTAATACCGCTCTACGTGACCGGCATTGAAAGGGAAAAACCACGTCCAGTTGTCTGAGGTAGGCCAGTGATCTTTTTTGCCAATGCCTTGGAAGAACACCGTCAATCGTAGGTTTTTGTAGCTTACGCCGCTGTTGATCCCGAAAGTATAGCGTGGTGTAGTATTACCGATGATACGACGGTCGCCGGGGTTGGATAAGGTATTATTACCAAAAGTAATGGTACCATCTCCGTTGAGGTCAGCATAGCGAATATCTCCGGGTCGCCAGTTGGCACCGATATTATTTTGGCGAGCGGCTGAATTGACCTCATCAACTGTTTGAAATATTCCGACTGTTTCAAAGCCCCAGATTTCTCCTAACTTTTGACCTTCATAGAAAGTATTGATGTTGCCCGTAGGGTTATTGTATTTGGTGATTGTCGCAGTCCAGTCTGATAACGCCAACGTAAAGTCATAGTTCCAGTCTTTCTTTATGCGGTCGCGCCATGTCAAGGCCAGTTCCCAGCCTTTGGTGCGCAAGTCGGCGGCGTTCTCTTTTGGAGCGGCTGTACCGAGCAAGGCAGGGTAGCTTACGTCCATGAGCATGTCTTTAGTATCGCGAGTAAAAAGGTCAAATGAGGCATCTAAGCGACCTTTCAATGCTGTGAAGTCCAAACCCACATTTTGTGAAACTACCGTTTCCCAAGTCAATGAAGGACTCACCAATCCTGCTGGTCTTACAATAGGAATAGTGGAGTTGGAAAACATATAAGGAGACAAACCTGCTCCCATAGTAGCAATATAGGGATAGAAGTTGTTGCCGAGGAGTTGGTTGCCGAGTGTTCCATAAGAAGCGCGCAATTTGAGGTTGTCGAGCCATGTAACTGACTTCATGAAGTTCTCGTTGCTGATACGCCAACCTGCTGAGAAAGAGGGGAAGAAACCGAAACGACTGGCCTTTGGAAAGCGTGAAGAACCATCGTAGCGGCCATTTAGCTCTACCAAGTAGCGTTCTTTATAATTATAATTTAGCCGGTAAAATGCCCCACGCAGCGATACGTGCGACTTGCCTCCAAAGGTTTGCTGTACGCCTGTAGTAGCTGCCAAATCAGTAACCAACGGAGTAATCAATGCACGAGCTTGTGCACCCGTAAAGCGGTTTAGACCTTGCTCTTGGTTGAAACCCACCATGGCTGTCAGATTGTGATTTACATTGAGAGGGACTTTGTATTCGGCATACGCATTGAACACATAGTATTGGTTGTAGTTGTTTTCGTTTCTGATCCAATCATCACCACTAAAGCCATTGCTGATCATGTTGGCAGCCAATAGGTTCTGATCTACAATGTTTACTTTGCTTTGTACATCTTGGTATTGGCGGTTAAATATATTGTAAGAGAAATCGGAGCGAATTTTCAATCCTCTTAGGGGGGTAAGGGTTACACCTTGGGTGAGCCAGAGATCATTATTTGTCCAAGTCGTTCGGCCACCGTCTTTGAGGTAAGGGAAGAAGTTGGTACCACCGAAATACATACCGATATACTGCGCGTACTTGTCGCGGTCGCCGGGAGTGATGTAGTAGGGCAAATCAGGAAACTGAATGGCCTGGATGGGTGGTACACGTGCCAGCGAGTTGATGTTTACGTCCCAGTTGTAGAAGTGAGGTTTATCGCTATTTTGCGAGTTGAAAATCACCTTTGAATCAAAACTTAGCCAGTCATTGATAGCAAAATCTGCCTTGGCCAAGAAATTGTAGCGTTTGAATTTCTCATTTTTGGCTTTTTCGCGTAAGTAACCGTCTTTGGTAAAATAACTCAACGACACAAAAAACTTCGATTTTTCACTTCCACCTGATACTGATACGTCATGCTGGGCAGTCGGAGCAAAATCAGTCATGATTTGGCGTTGGTAGTCGTTGAATCCATAAAATCTTAGAGTACCATTGACGACTCCCCATTGTGGAGCTGTTGCAGGATTTTCTGAATAAGCTTTTGTTTTTTCAACAAAATCTTGATCGTAGGAAGGTACCCCACTTGTACGTATGTTGGCGGCATTACGAGCCATCACAAACTCGTAAGGGTCTGTTACAACGTCCATATTGAATATAGGTTTGGCCAATGACATTTGTGAACTAACATTGACCGTTACTCTCCCTGCTTTACCGCTTTTGGTCGTTACCAGTACTACCCCAAAAGCTGCCCGTGCGCCATAGACCGCAGCAGCAGAGGCATCTTTGAGTACTGAAATAGATTCAATATCATTGGGATTGAGGCGATTGAGATCCATAGGTACGCCATCTACCAGAATTAATGGTGAGCCACCGTTGATGGACTCATAGCCACGGATATTGAACAAAACTGGTTGGGCTGGGTCGCCGTTACGCACGTTTACGTTCAAGTTGGGAATCACCCCCTGCAAACCTTCACCTGCGTTGGCAATAGGGCGGTTCATGAGGCGTTTGCTATCGGCTACGCCTACTGCGCCCGTGAGGTTTACTTTTTCTTGTGTACCGTAGCCTACTACTACAACTTCTTCGAGGGCTTTGGTATCTACTTCAAGTTTTACATCAATGGTAGAGCGGCCACCTACGGCTATTTCTTGTTTGAGATAACCGATGAAACTCACCACGATAGTGGCGTTGGAATTAGGAATTTTAAGGGTGTACCTACCAGTATTGTCAGTGGTAGTCCCTTGATTACTTCCTTTCACCAATACGTTTACCCCCGGAAGGGCTTCGCCGTTTTCGGCTGCTGTGATGACACCCGACACCGTTTGGGCCTGGGCTATTGCAGCCAACCAAACCAATGCCATCAGACTGCCAAGCAGACTGTAGCGGATTGTTTGCCAACTTTTGCGTAGATGTTTTCTCATTGTGAATTGGGATTTTAGGTAAAGTGATTAAAAAAGTTTTTTCTTTTTCTTCAAAGTATCGTAGCGAAGAAGTGCTTCCAAATAGTAATAATCGGCATACACGAGTGGTACGTCAATTTCGGAGTTACCGGGCTTATGCCCTACGGAGTGCTGCAAAATAAAATGGTTGTTTTTGCCCAATTCGGCTTTATAGGGAGGTTTAGATAGACTTTGGAGGATGGCGACGGCATCATTGTAATAGCGTTTGGCGTTGGGGCCACCGTAAGTACTCAATTCGAGCAGTGCCGAGGCCATGATAGCTCCTGCCGAAGCGTCGCGTTCTTCGCCGGGCTTGCTGTAATCCCAATAGGGTACTTTGTCGGCGGGTAGGTTGGGGTGGTTGAGCAGAAAATCAGCGATGTTGCGTGCCAAGTCTAAGTATTTTTGGTCTTTGGTTTCGCGGTACATCACTGTAAACCCATATAGCCCCCACGACTGCCCCCGCGCCCAAGGGGAGTCGTCGTCGGCTCCTTGGTGGGTTTTCTTGGCCAATACTTCGCCTTTAGGGCCGTAGCATACTACGTGATAGCTGCTATAATCGGGGCGGAAGTGGTTTTTGATGGTATTGTCGGCGTGCGTAACACTCAAATTATAAAAGTCTTTATTGCCCGACTCGCGCGCTGCCCAAAACAAAAACTCAAGGTTCATCATATTGTCTATGATGACGGGGTAGTTGTATTCTTTTCTGAAATTATTCCAAGACTTGATGAGTCCTACTTTGGGGTCAAAGCGTGTCGAGAGCGATTTGGCCCCCGTGAGCATGATATTTTTGTAGGTTTCGTTTTTGGTCAGACGATAGCCATTGCCGAAGGGGCAGTAGAGCATGAAGCCCAAGTCGTGTGTACCAGTGTTATGCTGTTCTTTTTCTATGGCCATCGTCCATTGATGGGCAGCCTCTTTCCATTTGGGGTCTTGGGTTTGCTCAAAAATATACCATAGCGACCCGCCGAAAAAACCACTACACCACCAATGCGACGGCATATCGCGGGGGGAGCCATCTGGGTTAGTGGACTGCGGAAACTTGGTCAGGTCGGGGTGGGCAGCGAGCATGCCTTCGTACTGCTTGCCAGCAAAGGCAAATTCTTTCTTTATGTTGAGTTGGGCAAAGAGGGTTTCAAACGAAATCAAAAAAATAAACAACAGTAGGGATAAGTGCTTCATAAAATACGGTGTAAGGTTACTTGTTAAGTACAATTTTTTAATGAATAAATCGAAAATTAAATGATTCTACTGATATTTGCTTGCAATATTTCCCGCAATTTTCCCGCAAACGCTTGCATGAAAAATACATCAACCATCAAAGAAATTGCATACAAATTAGGTATTTCGACCTCTACGGTTTCGCGGGCGTTACGCGGCTTGCCCGAAATCAAGGCAGATACCCGTGCGGCAGTGGTACGTATGGCCGAAGAGCTTGACTATCAGCCCAATCTTTTGGCCAAAAACTTAGCCAAAAGCCATACAAAAACGATTGGGGTAGTGGTACCAAGTTTGAGTTATTATTTTTTCGCCTCGGTCATCAGTAGTATCGAAGAGGCGGCTTTGCAGGCGGGATACAGTGTGATGATATGCCAAACCAACGAATCTTACCTGCGCGAAATAAGCCAAATCGAAAACCTGCTCAATAGCCAAATCGAAGGGTTGATTCTGTCTGTATCACGCGATACGAGCCAGACAGAGCATATAGAGCGACTCCTGCGAAAGAAAGTTCCGATTGTTCTTTTTGATAGATACATTGAAAATTTGGAAGTATCAAAAGTGATTGTGGACAATAAAGCGGCGGCATTTCAGGCCACCGAGCATCTCATCGAAAACGGCTGTACGCGCTTGGCATGTTTGGCGGGGCCGCAAAATCTGCTCATCAGCAACCAGCGGCTTGAAGGATTCAAAGAAGCCCTCCAAAAGTATGGGCTACCTTTCTGCAAACAGTATGTGCTACACAGTGATTTTTCGCAAGAAAACACCATGATGCAGGCTTTTCAGCTGATGAATCTCCCACAGCCTCCCGATGGCCTGCTTACGATGAGCGACCGTATCGCGTTTGCGGCTATGCACGCTCTCAAGCAGCGCGGGGTGAAGATTCCGCAAGAGTTGGCGGTAGTGAGTTTCAACAATGAACCTCACTGCAATTATCTATCTCCCTCTCTGACGAGTGTCAGTCAGCCTATAGCCGAAATGGGCCGCCAAGCGGTGCGGCTTCTACTCAAACATCTCCAAAACGATGACAACCCCAACGAAACGGTTATTTTACCAACACAACTGATGGTGAGAGAGTCTTCGATGCGTTAGTATTTTTTGTATTTTTACTTTCCCTTAAAAAAGTTATACATGAAAAGACGTACTGCTCTCAAAAATCTTTCGGCAGCCCTTGGTGGTGCCATCGCCCTCCCCACTTGGGCCAAAGGCTGGACTCCCGCTTCAGTTCATACCTACACTTTTGCTTCTTCAACCCAAGAAGCACTCTTGGCCGAAATCGTTGAAACGATTATCCCCGAAACCAACACGCCTGGTGCCAAATCGCTCAAAGTACATCAGTTTGCATTGCGTATGATCAATGATTGCTACGGAGAAGCCGCTCAAAAAAACTTGGCGCAAGGACTGACAGCTACCGACGAACTGGCACAGAAAAATTATCAAAAGCCCTTTGCGGCTTGCGATAGCACCCAGCGTTTAGCTATTCTCCAACAGATGAGCCAATCGTCTGATGCTACTCAAAAGCAGTTTATGACGATGATCAAAAACTTGACCATACAAGGTTACACCAATTCGGAGTATTTCATGGTCAATGTTCAGAAATACAACATGGCTCCGGGTTTTTATCATGGTTGTGTACCCGTAGAGAAGTAAACTTTAAAGTGTGAAGATATGGCCACAGAAACCCTCACTTCGGTAGAGGAGTATTTTGAAATGCTCCGTACCTCCGACATAAAACTCGAATACAAAGCTGGCGAAATAGTCGCTATGGCCGGTGCTCAACCTGCTCACAATATTATTGTTATTAATCTGGCTTCTGAACTCGTAAAATGTTTGCGTAAAAAAGGCTGTATTATTTTATCAAGCGACCAACTCGTCAAAGTTGAAGCCTGCGAAAAATATACGTTCCCCGATTTGGTAGTGGTATGCCAAAAACCACAGTATGAGAAATCTCCCAATGGACTTGATGCCCTCCTCAACCCCGAAATCATCGTAGAGGTACTATCAGACACTACGGCGGCTTACGACCGTACCGAAAAATTTGATTGTTACAAAACGATAGCCTCTTTTAGAGAATATGTATTGGTCAATTCGACCAAAAAGCGTGTGGAAGTACACAAAAAATTGAGTGAGGCGGAGTGGTTGAGTCATGTTTATACCAAAGAAGATGAGTTGGTCAAAATAGATGATTGTGAGATACTGCTCCAGCATTTTTATTATGCTGTTGAGTTTTAGTTTTTGGCAATATTTCCTCACTTTTCACTTTTAATTCTTCCCTCAAAAAATGTCATTTTTCAACATAGATTCTATCAAAGAACGTACCTTCGATGCCATTGTGGTCGGTTCGGGTATCAGTGGTGGCTGGGCAGTCAAAGAGCTTACACAAAAAGGCTTGCGGACGCTCGTACTAGAGCGTGGGCGCGATGTCAAGCACATCACCGACTACCCTACTACTATGATGCCCCCGTGGGAGTTTCCACATTTGGGGCAGATACCCAAAGCCATCAAAGAAGCCAATCCGATAGTAAGTCGCTGCTATGCTTTCAATGAAGATGCTGCGCATTTTTTTGTCAAAGATGCCGAACACCCCTACATTCAAGACAAACCTTTCGACTGGATTCGGGGATATCAGGTAGGCGGCAAAAGCCTGCTATGGGCGCGCCAAACCCAACGCTGGTCGCAGTACGATTTTGATGGCCCTGCGCGTGATGGTTTTGCGGTTGAGTGGCCTATTGGCTACAAAGACATCGCGCCCTGGTATAGCTATGTAGAGCGTTTTGTAGGAATTTCGGGCAATAAAGACGGGCTACCACAGCTACCCGACGGCGAATTTTTGCCCCCTCATGAGCAGTCGTGTGTCGAGAAATATTTCAGCCAGCAAACGGCCCAACATTACAAAGGCGCAAGACCTATCATTATCGGACGCTGTGCGCACCTGACCAAACCCCAGCCCATACACTACCAGCAAGGCCGCGCCCAGTGCCAAAACCGTAGCTTATGCCAGCGTGGCTGCCCTTATGGAGGGTATTTCAGCAGCAATGCTTCCACTTTACCTTGGGCTATGAAAACAGGACGTATGACACTGCGTCCTCATTCGGTAGTCCACTCGATTATTTTTGACGAAAAGAAAAACAAAGCCACAGGCGTGCGGGTCATAGATGCCAACACCAAAGAAATGACGGAGTACTACGCCAAAATCATTTTTGTCAATGCCTCCGCGCTGAATACCAACTTGATTTTGCTCAACTCTACTTCGAGTCGCTTCCCCAATGGACTTGGCAATGACAACGGGCTTTTGGGCAAATACATAGCCTTCCATAGCTACCGTACCAGTATTTCGGGCGAATACGAGGGCTTTATGGATAGCACCACCGCCGGAATCCGTCCCAATAGCAGTTATATTCCACGCTTCCGAAATGTATTCAAACAAGAAACAGACTTCTTGCGTGGATATGCGGCAGGTTTTGATGCTTACAGAGTAAGCTATAAGGATTCGTCAGGTTGGGGGGAGGAGTTGAAAAATAATCTCACCCTCCAAAAATACGGTCCGTGGCGCGTAGGTTCGCATTTGATGGGCGAAACCATTCCGAAAGAAACCAACTTCGTAACCCTCGACAAAGACCAAACAGACGCTTGGGGCATACCGCTATTACGAATGTCGGTATCTTATGACGAAAATGATGAAAAAATGGTGAAAGATTTTCACGAACAGCTCTCGGAGATGTTTATGAAAGCAGGGTTCAAGAATATCAAAACCCACGATGTCCCCAATAAAGCTCCCGGCCTCGACATTCACGAAATGGGCGGCTGCCGCATGGGTAAAGACCCCAAAACCTCGCTCCTCAATCGCTGGAACCAACTCCATGCTTGCAAAAACGTATTCGTTACCGACGGGGCTTGTATGACCTCTACGGCTACCCAAAACCCTTCGCTTACGTACATGGCCCTCACAGCACGTGCCGCTGATTATGCCGTCAAACAACTCAAAGCCCTTAAATTATAAATCAATCAAAAACTCCTGCTGCGATGTCATTCCTCAATATTGATTCAGTCAAAGATCGTACCTTCGATGCCATTGTAGTAGGCTCGGGTATCAGTGGTGGCTGGGCGGCCAAAGAACTCTGCGACAAGGGACTCAAAACGCTTGTATTGGAGCGTGGAAAAGATATAAAACACGTCAAAGACTATCCTACCACCCTGCTCAACCCGTGGGAGTTTCCGCACGCTGGGCAAGTCCCCCAAGCTCTCAAAGAGGCCAATCCGATTGCAAGTCGCTGCTATGCTTTCGACGAAACCTCGGCTCATTTTTTTGTCAAAGACGATGTTCACCCCTATATCCAAGATAAGCCCTTCGACTGGATACGTGGCTATCAGGTAGGCGGAAAGTCGCTGATGTGGGCGCGAGGCACGCAGCGTTGGTCGCAGTACGATTTTGAGGGTCCCGCCCGCGATGGCTACGCCGTCGAATGGCCGATTACTTATGCCGAACTTGCCCCTTGGTACAGCCATGTAGAGCGTTTTGCGGGTATTTCGGGCAATAAAGACGGCCTGCCCCAACTCCCCGACGGGGTGTTTTTGCCGCCACACGAGCAGTCGTGTGTCGAGAAGCACTTTAGCCTGCAAATGGCGCAGCACTACAAAGGCACAAGACCCGTCATCATCGGTCGCTGTGCACATCTGACAAAACCTCAGCCCATACACTATCAGCAAGGCCGCGCCCAATGTCAAAACAGGGATTTGTGTGTACGAGGCTGTCCTTATGGTGGGTATTTCAGTAGCAACTCTTCTACGCTACCGTGGGCAGCTCGCACAGGCCGTATGACCCTACGCCCCGATTCGGTGGTACATTCGGTGATTTATGACGAACAAAAAAAACGCGCCACAGGCGTAAGAGTGATTGATGCTCATACCAAGCAAATGACGGAGTACTATGCCAAAGTGATTTTTTTGAATGCTTCTACACTCAACAGTAATTTGATTTTGCTCAATTCTACGTCAAATCGCTTTCCGAATGGCCTCGGCAACGACAACGGCCTATTGGGTAAGTATATCTCATTTCACAATTTCCGTACTTCTATCTCTGCTGATTATGAAGGGCTACGAGAAAGCACCACTGCTGGCAAACGCCCCAACAGTAGCTATATCCCACGTTTTCGGAATGTATTCAAACAAGAAAAAACCGACTTTTTGCGCGGTTATGCTGCGGGTTTTGGAAGTGAACGTATTACTTACCAAGACCAAAACGGCTTGGGTGAAACGCTCAAAAATAATCTGCAAACCACAAAATACGGCGACTGGAAGGTGTATTCGTGGATGATGGGCGAAACCATACCCAAAGAAGAAAGTCATGTAAAACTCGATACCCAACAACGAGATGCTTGGGGAATCCCCCTATTACGGGTATCGGTGGACTATGACCAAAACGACCTCAATATGGTGCGCGATTTTCATGAGCAAATGACTGAAATGCTCACCAAGGCAGGCTTCAAGAATATTCAGACCCACGAAGATAAAAACCATGCTCCCGGCCTCGATATTCACGAAATGGGTGGGGTACGTATGGGCAAAGACTCCAAAACGTCCTTGCTCAACAAATGGAATCAACTACATACTTGTCCCAATGTATTCGTAACAGACGGTGCCTGTATGACCTCCAACTCTACCCAAAATCCATCGCTGACTTTCATGGCTATCACGGCACGTGCTGCCAACTTTGCCGTGCGGCAGCTACGCGCCAAAGTTTTATAAGTGGCAAAAAAGACGATTTTGGGAGGTTGTTACCCCAAACTCACCTGTCGTATGGCTCGAATGGGCAGCACAGTAGCGCATTTGAGCGTTACAAAGTCATTGTCCACATCCCAGATGGTAGTGCTGACTACGTGCGTACCTTCTACACTATCAAAATAGATATTGACCTTGTGTTTTTCAGTATTGCCCAAAATCCTGGCCCGCTCTACCAAATGACGACGCAGATGCTTATCATAGCTATCGGTTAGGACATCTTCTTTTGGAAAGACGACATATTTGATTTGCTCTTTTTCAATCGCTTTGGCTTTCATGATATTGAAAATTAAAGGGTTTATCATTAAAACCACTTTTTGAACCAAAATGATAGAAAAATAAATTAGAATTTGATTAAAATTGGAACAAAGGCGTTGTCCTTTCGCTGTGCATACATTTTGATAATACAGCCTCAAACATTTTTTCTTCACAAACAGTAACTTTGTCAGTAAGCTATCTTCATTTATCATTCATCATTCACGTTTTTATGTCGTATTTCAACATAGATGCTGTCCAACAGCACACCTTCGATGCTATCGTAGTCGGTACAGGTATCAGCGGAGGCTGGGCAGCCAAAGAACTCACCCAAAAAGGTTTACGCACTCTTGTACTGGAGCGTGGGCGAGAGGTGAAGCATATTGCCGACTATCCTACCGCCACAAAAAACCCATGGGAGTTTCCACATTTGGGGCAAGCAACCCTTGAGGACAAGAAAAGAAGTCCTTCGATAAGTAATCACTACGTATTTAGGGAAGATACCTTACACTTTTTGGTGAAAGATGACGAACACCCGTACATTCAGGACAAACCTTTTTCGTGGATGCGAGGGTATCAAGTAGGAGGTCGCTCATTGCTCTGGGGGCGGCAAGTGCAGAGATGGTCTGATTATGATTTTGAAGGCCCTCTTCGTGATGGTTTTGCTACGGATTGGCCTATCCGTTACAAAGATTTGGCTTATTGGTATGGTTATGTAGAAAAATTCTCTGGCATATCAGGAAATAAAGATGGCTTACCACATTTGCCCGATGGGGAGTTTTTGCCGCCTTTTGAGATGAGTTGTTTAGAAAAGCATTTTAAAGAGCAAATAGCTAACCATTACAAGGACAGGCACGTAATCATCAGTCGTGTAGCCAATCTAACCAAACCTCAACCTGTACATTATCAGCAAGGGCGCGCTCAATGTCAGCATAGGACACTTTGTGAACGTGGCTGTCCGTATGGGGGGTATTTCAGCAGCAATTCTTCTACTTTGCCTTGGGCTGCCAAAACAGGCAAAATGACATTGAAACCTCATTCGGTAGTTCATTCTGTTATTTATGATGAAAAAAGAAAAAAAGCCATTGGAGTACGTGTCATAGATGCTTTGACAAAGGAAATGACCGAATACTACGCCAAAATCATTTTCTTAAATGCTTCTTCACTCAATTCGGTTTTGATTCTATTGAACTCTACTTCCAATCGCTTTCCGAATGGTCTTGGCAATGACAGCGGCACACTGGGGCAGTACATAGGCTGGCACAACAACCGTGGTAGAGTAACAGCAGATTTTGATGGTTTTTATGATGTGAAAACGGCTGGTAAACGTCCCACAGGCAGTTATATGCCTCGGTTTAGAAATGTTTTCAAACAAGAAACAGATTTTTTAAGAGGCTACGCTGCTTATCTAAGCTCCACGAAAAAAGGAAAAAATACCGAACAGCTATGGGGAGAGGAATTAAAAAAACGATTGGCAATGCCTCCCACCAATGAAGGTTGGGAAATGGGCGTACAAATGACAGGTGAGGTAATACCCAAAGCCCAAAACTTTGTGAGCCTTGACCCACATCAAAAGGACGCTTGGGGTGTTCCGCTCCTTCGTATGTCGGTGGATTTTGACGACAACGACCTAAAAATGCTCAAAGATTTTTACGAGCAATTTTCCGAAATGTTTACCAAAGCAGGTTTCACAAACATCAAAACCATTGATACAAGACGACTACCGGGCAATGAAAATCACGAAATGGGGGGCTGCCGCATGGGCAACGACCCCAAAACCTCTATGCTCAACCGCTGGAATCAACTCCATGCCTGCAAGAATGTATTCGTAACCGACGGGGCTTGTATGGTTTCTACGGCCACCCAAAACCCCTCTCTTACCTACATGGC
>JBKBKL010000071.1:0-1761 GCA_046294665.1 Runella sp. | reverse complement strand
CATGGCTATCACCGCCCGTGCTGCCGATTATGCCGTCAAAGAAATGAAGAAAGGGAATTTGAAGTAAAAACTCCTTTCAAAGAAAATGGTAAAATAGAATTAGGCGATTGGTACTACACGTTTTTGGGGTCGGGGTGTAGCCAGGGCTGGCGATAGGGACGTTGGAGTAAAGCCGTAGCTTCACGGTCGCCTACGACTTCTCTTTTGTTAGGGTCATACACAAGTGGGCGGCCTCCCAATTCCATAGAGATATTGGCCAAAATACAACTGGCCGTAGAGATATGGCCTTCTTCGATGTCGGCAACGGGTTTGCTGCCTTTTTGGATAGCCGCCAAGAAATCGAGCATGTGTAGGCGAGTAGCTGGTGCGGCATTGAGTTCGATGCGGTCTTCACTAAGGTCTTCGGGGTATTTTTCTTTTTCATAGACTACATCTTTTTCGATTTTTTCTCCTTTTCCTTGTGGTATATAGGTATATTTCATTGTACTAGCCCAGAGTGTGCCTTTGTCGCCATAGAGTGTGAGTGACCAAGGATACTCGGGGTTGGGAGCTGTACCCCAAGTACGATGCTGCCATACACAGTTGAGTTGGTCGTATTCAAAAATAGCGGTTTGGGTATCAGAAATATTCGATTTGCCTTCTTTTTGAACATAAATACCGCCTGTGGAAGTGATTCGCTTAGGCCAGCCAAGCCCCAACATCCAGCGGACGGTGTCGAGCATGTGTACACACATATCGCCTGTAATGCCATTGCCATATTCTTGGAAAGTCCGCCACCACCTTATGTGAGGCAGGCCATCATAAGGACGCATGGGCGCGGGGCCTGTCCACATTTCATAATCTAAGAAATCGGGTACAGGCTGTAAGGGTGGGTTTCCGTTGGCTCTCATGTGAAAATAGCAACACATCTCCACGTGTGATACTTTGCCGAGAAGTCCTGCTTCTACAATATTTTTCTTGGCATCAATCAAATGAGGCGTGCTTTTGCGCTGTGTACCTACCTGTACTACACGGTTATACTTTCGGGCGGCTGCTACCATTGCTTCGCCTTCTATCACATCTACGCTGATTGGTTTCTGTACATATACGTGTGCCCCAGCTTTGAGGGCATCTATGGTTTGGAGTGCGTGCCAGTGGTCGGGTGTACCGATGATGACGATATCGAGTTGGTTTTCGGCCAACATTTTTCGATAATCCCCATATAGTTTTGGCACTTTACCCGATTTTTGGCGTTGGCTTACGAGTTTGCCTGCCCCGTCCAGTAGGTTTTTATCCACATCGCACAAGGCGACTACCTCTACGGGTGCCACTTGAATCAGTCGAAACAAATCGCTTTTGCCATACCAACCCGTACCGATAAGCCCTACCCTGTAAGGCTTGGCAGGGGGGGGAAACGACAGTCCTTGCGCTTCCAATGCAGTAAGTGCCAATGAGGCAGAAGTGGCTTGGATAAACTGGCGGCGATTGAGCGAAAACATAGCAATAGGGAGATATTTAAAGGGTTGAGTTTTAATTTGATAAAGTATGAAGTTAGACTAAAATACTCTTTCATCTCTTTTTGCTGTACCTTTGCGGGCTGAAAAAAATATTAGCTTGTTGAGTGTTGTTATTCTATTTCAACAGTAAGACGGGGTCGCCCCTTCGATAATTTACTTTAAGGATTATTTTAAAATATTCACAAATTCGGTAGTGCTGTAATTATGGTGCTAGTAGCCCCATAGCACAATTTTTGTTATGATAGCACAAATAATACTTTATAGC
>JBKBKL010000070.1:0-20097 GCA_046294665.1 Runella sp. | reverse complement strand
GTACATTTCAACGTAGCCGAAATCAGCAAGACCAACGAGAAAGACAAAGACAGCACGCCGGGCAATGGCAAAGACGATGAGGACGACATAGACCGTCAGTGCTTCACAGTGCCGTTCAAACTCTGCCCCGGTGAGAAGTTGGAGGCTTCGATACCAACGAAATATACAGGGGTGAAATGGTTCAAGAATGGCCAAGAAATCACGGCGTTGGCAGGGAAGAATATAGTATTGTTTGAGGAAGTGGGAGAATACACCTTCACAGCTACGAACAATACTTGCCCAACGAGTGGCTGCTGCCCAATCATCATCGAACCCGGCGACAACTGCTGCCCCGAAGATCTATGCGTGCCGTTTACGATTCAAAAAACCAAATCGAGGGGTAAGAAACTTTAGCTTATTGTCGAAGGTAATGAAAAGGGGGCAAATATCGCCCCCTTTTTTTAGATAAGTAATCAAACCTCCTTAGAAGCCAACTTCACCCATCGCTGACCAAAAACTTTGAATACCAACAAAGCCCCCAGCAACAATCCAAAAAACAATAGACTCAACTGGCGGTTGTAGTACATGATAGCCCCCATACATAATACCGAAAGTCCTAATGCAACTAGTGGAAACCACGGGTAAAAAGGAGTTAAATAGGGGCGCTCCAAGGTAGGTTCTTTTTTACGAAGTACAAAAAGGCTGATCATACTCGTAACATACATGACCATTGCCCCCAGTACCGACAAAATGATGAGTTCGGCAGTATGTCCTGTAAACAAAGCGACAAAACCTACCAATCCTCCCCCTATCAATGCCCAATGTGGCGTAGCATACCGCTCATTGATGTCTGCCAAAAAATCAGGTAAATATCCTTCTCTGGCTAAAGCATAAATTTGGCGAGAGTACCCTATAGTATTACAGTGAAAAGAGGCAATCAGCCCAAAAAGCCCTAAACTGGCAAAGAGTTTAGACCAAACGCTATCGCGACCTAATTTCATCGAAAGGGTTTCGGGGAGTGGGTAATCAATATTACTCAAAAGCCGCCAGTCGCCTACCCCTCCACTGATGAGCATTGTACCAAGTGCTAAAAGTACCAACGTCAGAATACTCAAAATATAACCCCTTGGTATGGTTTTTTTGGGGTCTTTTACTTCTTCAGCTACCATCGCCACGCCTTCTATGGCAATGTAAAACCAGATAGCAAAAGGTAAGGCTTCAAAGACTCCCCCCGCCGTAACAGGTACAGAATGGGCTACAAAGTTTTCGGTTTTGTAGTGTGGGAGCATCAATCCCATAAAAACCAACAACTCTACGACCGATAAGACCGTGATAATCATCGAAAAATTGGCCGATTCTTTGATGCCCAGTAAATTGATGACAATAAAAATAATGTATGCTCCTACGGCAACAGCCATGACCGAAACTTCAGGATTGAGAAAATGGGCATAACTCCCCAATGCAAATGCAATGGCAGGAGGGGCCAATACAAAGTCAATTAAAGTACCAAATCCTGCCACAAATCCAAATGTAGGTCCTAAAGCACGATAGGCATACGTGAAAGGGCCTCCCGCATCGGGAATGGCAGCCGTGAGTTCGGTATAGCTAAAAATGAAGGTGATGTAAAGTATCGTTACGATAAGGGTAGCGACCAAAAAACCCAATGTGCCGGCAATAGCCCAGCCGTAGTTCCACCCAAAATAGATGCCTGAAATGACCATGCCGACAGCGATGGCCCAGAGTTGAGAAGTAGTAATGACTTTTCGGAGCGAGTGCCGACCACCGTCGGGAGGTTCTGCATTGGGCATTTTATACCAATATTAAAATGATTAACTGAATTTGCTTGATTTTATTATCCTCTATACTTAATGAGAAAAAGTAACTAAAAAAGTGGGGCGAAAATAACGAAAAAGTGAAAAAATCATAGATAATGGCCATAAAATGAGTAGAAACAAGCCCTGTAATCGCCTTTTACAATAAAAATGCCTCGATAATGACTTTTCAAATATTTAAAAACTATGACACTCTCTCCCAAGGAGCCACCTATGCTGTTTTGAATTTACTGTGCCAAAAGCCCAATGCAACGATTTGCGTGGCTTCGGGGTTTACTCCTTCACTTACCTATAAGAAAATTGTCCAACAAGGCCGCCCCGAAGATTTTCGAGAAGTGGTGTTCATAGGTTTAGATGAGTGGGTCGGGATTCCGCCACACAATAAAGGCAGTTGTCGCTATTTCGTAGAAAGGAAACTCACCGCTCCACTCAATATACCTGCCGAAAGGGTACGCTTTTTTGATGCGTTAGCGCAAGATTTGGAGGCAGAATGTGAGCGCATGAATGATTTTATTGCGGCTCGCGGTGGTTTGGACTTGATGCTGGTGGGGGTAGGACTTAATGGCCACATTGGCCTCAACGAACCGGGTACTCCCTTCGATACTTACTGCCATGTTTCTCAATTAGATCCGCTGACAGCCACCGTAGGTCAGAAATACTTTAAGTCCGAAACTCCTCTTACACAGGGGATTACATTGGGATTAAGGCATTTTTTGGAGGCCAAACAAGCCATCATCTTGGCTAGTGGTGTCCAAAAAGCTGACATCATTCAAAAAATCTTAGCGACTCCACCCACAGAAGCATTGCCGGCTACGATTTACAAAAAACACCCCAACGCCTACTTGTGGGCCGACAGAAAAGCGGCTTCTTATCATTAAATATACCTGCGCCGCAAAGCATCGAGCATACCAACAATGAAAGGGCCGGGCGATACACTCGACATCACCCTAAAATCTTGGGCAATACTGGTGTCTTCGTCGAGAAATGAGAAGAGTAGGGGAGTGGGGTTGTTTTTGTACAAAGCTGTAAAAACATCTTTTCCGCTGGCACGATGATACAAAAGAACATTGAGTAATGTGCTGTCTAAGAGAAGTTTGAATTTACTCTTGAGTGATTGCGAATGGGGGCGAGGTTTACCGTAGGTCAATAAATCTTTGACCAACGCTTGACAGAAACGTTGTGTCCGCTGAAAAGCATAGCCCGAGGAAGGTTTGACAAAGCCCCCCGAAGTTCCAATCCGAAAGATATGTTTGCCTACTAATTGCGGCGTAGGCTCATCGGTCATCGGAATTACCCCAAATTCTTCTTCTTCGATAGTAAAATTTTTGACCCCGATATACTTCTCTATATAAGAGCGAAGTTCACTATCGTATTCATGTTGGCGCAGAAGCTGTTCTGAAAATACGGTATATTCGAGCATTGCTCGTGTAGGACTCACGGGGAGTACATACATAAACCGCACACCTATACCGCTTTGTGGTACTCGATAATCCATCATTGTAGGGCAATCTACCTCAAAAACAGGCTGTTCGGTCGTGATTTCCCAGCCTTTGAAATGCTGGAGCATATTGTGGCAGCCGTTCAAATCAAGTTTGAGGGATTTGATACTATCAAATACCCACTGGCCTAAGTACTGTTCGTCGGGAGTGATGATAAAACCACCGTCTGGCGTATCGGTGAGCCGTTCGATAGAGGCTTGAACAAATCGAATATTTGGATTTTGTGCCAAATCAGCTTTGACAAAATCATAAAAATCAATGCCTCGAAGCCATTTGTAGCGATACTCGCCTAAGTCGAGGGCTTGGCTGAAATCCGTTCCATGAAAATAGACTTTGGGCCACTTGCGGCGTATGATAGACTCAAAAGGGCAATTTTCGCCTTTTTCCCAAAAGCACCAAGTACGGTCGTTTTTGTCTTTGAGGTCTTTGTCAATGATCAGGATAGACTTCTCACGCAGGGCGGTTTGGTTCATATAATAAGCCAAACTCAATCCTGCCAAACCTCCTCCGGCGATGATGAAGTCGTAACGCTGCACACAGTTGGGGGTTAGATAGGTACATTGACATGACGCTCCGAATGGTAGCTTGAGCGTACCAAGGGGCCAGATTCTACGTATTTGAGGCCGCGCCGAAGGCCTTCTTCGCGGTACATTTCAAAAGTTTCAGGGTGTATCCACTCTATGACTTCATGGTGCATTTTAGTTGGCTGAAGGTATTGGCCCAGCGTCAGAATATCGAGGCCATTTTCGACCAAATCGTCCATTGCTTTGAATACTTCTTCTTTGGTTTCGCCCAGTCCGAGCATGATGCCCGATTTGGTGCGTTTGTGGTATGCTTTCGTTCGTCTGATTTGCTCCAAACTTCTTTCATATTTTGCTTGAGGGCGTACTGCACGATAGAGCCTTGCTACTGTTTCCATGTTATGCGATACCACCTCTTGCCCTGCCGAAATCATACGTTCGAGAGCTTCCCAGTTGTTTTTGGTATCGGGTATGAGGGTTTCGATAGTGGTGTTGGGACTTAGTTGCTTCGTTAAAACAACCGTCTGGTACCATATCTCTGCGCCACGGTCTTTGAGTTCGTCGCGATTGACGGAGGTGATGACCGCGTGTTTGACTTGCATCAGTTGAATGGCTTCGGCTACTCGACGCGGTTCGTCAGTGTCGTATTCGTTGGGGCGGCCTGTGGCTACGGCACAAAACGTACAACTGCGGGTACAGATATTGCCCAAAATCATAAATGTAGCCGTACCTTCTCCCCAACATTCACCCATGTTGGGGCAGTTGCCGCTTTCACATATTGTGTGGAGTTTGTGGGTATCTACCAGGGTACGAACTCGGCGGTATTCGGGGCCTACGGGTAGTTTTACACGCAGCCAATCAGGTTTTTTTTTTCGTTCAGAAGCAATAACAGGAAGTTCAATCATATATCAAGTCTAAAAAGTCAGAAAAGTCAGAAAAGTTAAAAAAGTCAGAAAAGTCTAAAAAGTCTAAAAAGTCTAAAAAAGAAGGGAGGGTAAAATGACATTTTATGTCAGAATGTTTTTTTTAAGATAGTGTAATAGGAAATTTTCTAAGTATTTGGGTAGAAAGAGTCGCATACAGCGAGGCTGTTACTATTCAATTTCTGTTTCCAAAAAACAAAGTTACATACGCAGATGTAAAGAAACTACGGTTTTCGGCAGAAGGTATGATGATGGGGGCTTTGGCGAAGACTTCGGTCAGAAAGCCTATCTCAATGCCTGTTAAGCTGTTACGAAAAGAACTAAGTTCAAAGCTGAAGGCTACTTTGCTATTGACCCCCGGAATGATTCGGGATTGTCCTAAACCTTGAAAAATACTTCCTGCACCCAATATACTTCCTGCATCGGCGTGTCTGACGGGGTCGTAGGCTTCTGTAACGATGTTGCCCGGACGAGATTGGAATTGAATAAAATAGGGCTTCAAAATTCCCAACGACCCACCTACGGCAAAGATACCATTGATGGAGATTCCTTCGTCGGCAGTACGATTGGAGAGTACTATTTCGCGCCCATATTGAGGGCGTAGTACAAAAAGATAATTCTGTTTGCCGGGCGTAAAACGCGCACCCGTATTGCTTGTTTGTGCCACTTCTTTAGGGTGGCGTACATTGACCAATTCTAAGCCTAAATAACGATACTGACGCTTACCCAGAAAAAGATGGTCGAGGCGTGTCGAATGTCTAAATGCAATCCCCCCCAGCAAACCTGAATTGGTATTAGTCGTGATACCGTAGGTGGTGAAGGTAGCATATTCTTCCTCTTCGTTTTCGAGGTTTTTCTTGTCGTTGCGTTGTTGGGCTGTGATTTCTAAAGACAGCAACATCACAAATAGCGGAAGTAAAAAAGGGGCTTTCATTGGACTCAACAAAATTTTAACTAATGTAGAAAAAGCACTCGATAATGTCAAGACGAATATACGAATAAAAACTGAAAAGGGTTGGCGGATACTGCATATAATAAACTAATTTGATAGCTTTATGGTTCAGAAAAATATCAAACCAAAATTTAGATCGTCAATGCCAACCATCAAAACTACGTATTTGGGAGATTTGCGTACCGAAGCTACGCATCTTCAGTCAGGTACAGTGATACTGACTGATGCTCCTACCGACAACAATGGAAAAGGGGAGGCTTTTTCGCCTACGGACTTGGTAGCTGGAGCGCTGGGGAGTTGTATGATGACCATCATGGGTATTGTAGCTCGCCGCGACGGCATAGACCTCAAAGGCTCAAGTATGGAAATTACCAAAATCATGTCTGCCGAACCACCTCGGCGTATTGCCAAAATCGCGGTAAAATTGAATATGATAACGGAGGCCGAACTCACCGAAACGGACAAAACTAAACTTGTGCGGGCGGCGCATACTTGTCCTGTGGCATTGAGTCTTCACCCCGATATTGAGCAGGAGATTGTTTTTGAGTGGAATGTGCCAATCGCTCCTTAGAATGAAAAGAGTTGTATGGCTCATGGGTTTGAGTGGTTGGCTGTACGTGGTCTATGCTTCCATAGACCTCAATCAAGCTATTTTTTCCGAAAAAATAAAACTTCCCAAAGGGCAGCACAAAGCCACTACGGCTCTCACGATGGCCAAGAGTTTTCTGGGGCTTCCCTACGTAGCGCATACCCTCGAAAAAACGCCCGAACAACTTGTCTGCAATCTCTCCGAATTTGACTGTTTTACATTCGTAGAATCTGTACTGGCTTTGACATTTACGCGACACCATTTGCGCAGTTACAGCCAGTATCAGACTTACCTTCTCAAGATGCGCTATCGAAATGGCCAAATCGAAGGCTACGGCTCAAGGCTGCATTATTTTTTGGAATGGAAAATACAAGGAGAAGCATTAGGGCATTGGACAGACATGACGGCCTCTCTCGGTGGAGTATTATGCCAGCCAGTGATTGACTTTATGTCTAAGCACCGTATTTCTTATCCGGCACTTACTGATGAGCAAGCCTTTCAGCAAGTTGTAGAATCTGAACAAAAATTGAGCGATACTCCTTGGTATTACATTCCAAAATCAAGGGTAGCGGCGATCGAGTCCCGACTCAACGATGGCGACATCGTCGGTGTCACTTCGGCTATGGCGGGATTAGATTTTAATCATGAGGGTTTTGTGGTCAAAAAAGGCAACAGAGCGTATCTACTACATGCTTCATCGGAGCAAAAAAAAGTCGTTATTGCTTCTGAGCCGCTGGCCGATTATCTCAATCGTATCAAAAAGCACAGCGGTATCGTAGTGCTGCGCCTCAATCCTTAGTTTCTTGAAGCAAACCAGCCTTTGGTAGTAGTACTACTTTCGAGGCGTTTCTCCCATTCATCGGGGAGTTTTGGGAAAAAGTCAATGCCTGTGAGCCGTTCGATTTCGTCCACCGATACGACAAAGTTGCGGAGGTTTTCGTTGGAAAACTCATTTTTCATCAAAAAACCAATCATACGAGGGTTTTTGTCAGTGAGGCAAAGGGCTATTTTGTAGTACATTTCGGGTACGGCTACTTGGTTGGCGCGCCCTATGGTCGGCAAGTTGGGTTTCAACACGGGGCCCGTTACTACATACAACTCCCCGTCGCGTTGCGCCCATTGACGAAACCTTTTTTCCAACTCATTCCAAATCCCACGGTTGAAATCAGGTGTTTGGGGGCTGATGTTACTCATAAAAAAGGTGTCTTGCTTGTCGCTCGGAGAAAGGTTGAAATCACCGGCAGGGGCTAAATGCCCTCGGTCGTAGCCAGAGCGAGTATAGTCTGAGGGGAGGGCAGAGCCTGTTTTGACCAAGGGGTCAGGCATGAATTTATTGTTCTCGCGTGGAAGATAGGCCGCGGCTTCTTCACCGCTCAAAATGTATGCTACCCAGTCGGCCTGCTCGTACTGCTCTCGGTAGCGTAGAGTAAAACGCCGATGGCGCACGATTTGATCATTAGAGCCGATAGCGGGCAAAACCAAATCTTTGATTTTGGTCAAATCTCCACTGGTCTGACTTTCCGTTTGCGTGGGCGATTCACTACTGTTGCTTTTGCTTAAACCTATTTTTTCGAGCAATGGACGGTCATCTTTGGAGGAAACATCGGTGGCTTCGTTGTCACTAGCAGTGCGGTCGTCGGTAGCTATATCGGTAGGTTCGGGTACTTTGTAAGGGTTGGGGCCACGTTGGGCAGGTTTTTTGTCATAAATAAACACGCTTTTGACATCATTCCAAAAAGCTACTAAAGGTTTGGTGCGGCCTTTGTAGTGTAGCACTAATCCAATAACAATAAATACAAACAATAAAATCAGGGTATTCCCCCAGCGTAAGCCATTACGATACATCATGTTTTGGGTTGGTTGGTAGGACAAATAACGGGATAAAGTGTTTAAAAAATATAGTTTAGGGTATTTTTGCCACGAAAACACAAATGAGAAAAGAATTGCAAATAGTGGTGGTCGGAGGAGGAGCCGCCGGATTTATGGGGGCTATCACGGCTGCCGAAACATTCCCCAATGCTCATGTGATACTTTTAGAAAAAAGTCGTCATCTGTTGAATAAAGTCAAAATTTCGGGTGGAGGCCGCTGCAACGTAACCAACGCTGCGGCTACGGTGTCGGAGTTGGTCAAAGGGTATCCGAGAGGAGGGAAATGGCTGCGGCCATTGCTGGAGATTTTCAGTAATCAACATACCATCGAGTGGTTTGGAAAACGCGGTGTCATACTCAAAACCGAACCCGACGGACGAATGTTTCCTACTACCAACACTTCTGCCACGATTGTAGATTGTTTGATACAAGCGGCTCGAAAAGCCGGGGTAGAAATTCGTACCAGTACAGGGGTAGTTCAAATCAAAGGTCAGAAAGAGGATTTTGAACTATCTTCATACTCGGGTGAGATACTTCATGCGGACCGAGTGCTTATCACTACGGGGGGCTATCCTCAACTCGAAAGCTACGATTGGATCGCCGAGCAGGGCATCGAAATCATACAGCCGGTACCCTCGTTGTTTACCTTCAATGCGCCACAATCCCCTTTTCATGCGTTGGCTGGTGTATCAGTGAGCCATGCTGCCGTCAAACTGACCAACAGTAAGCTAACCGAAACGGGACCATTATTGTTTACGCACTGGGGAGTAAGCGGGCCGGCAGTGCTGCGTTTGTCGGCTTGGGGGGCGCGGGAGTTGGCACAAAAAAAGTATGAATTTACGGCTTTGGTCAATTTCGTCAATCAAAAACCTCAGCCTCTTACGGAGCAGTTGCAACAGATGCAACGCGATACTTTTTGGCGAAATAAGTATGTGATTTCACAAGCCCCTTTCGGACTACCGCAGCGACTTTGGCAGTTGGTAGTGAGTCAATCTCATATCCCCGATACGATGCGTTGGACAGACTTACCTGCCAAAAATTTGAATCGTTTGGTCGAAAATCTTAGCAACTGGCCATTGGGAGTACAAGGGAAGACTACCTTCAAGGAAGAGTTTGTAACTTGCGGAGGCGTGAGCCTGCATGATATTCATGCCCCAACACTTGAAAGCAAGGTGGTTTCGGGTTTGTTTTTTGCGGGAGAAGTGCTTGATATAGATGGTATTACGGGAGGCTACAATTTCCAAGCTGCTTGGACGACGGGCTACATCGCAGGGAAGCATTTAGGAGCATAAAATCATTTCAAAAGGGACGCATGGCTTTGACAAACCTATTTTTAAAGTAACCTGAAAACAGGTTGTCTTCACGTACTCCGCGTGAAGAAGACGCATGAATAAAGCGTATATCGGTTTTGCTTCTTACTTCCGTAACGATGCCCACGTGCGACACATAGCCTGTTTTGCCTGCATCAGGCACATAAAAAATCCAGTCGCCGGGACGAATATCACTAACTTTTTCGACTTCGGTGCCAAACTCAGCTTGTTGCCATGAAATACGCGGTACTTTGAGTCCTACTTCTCGATATACACTACACACCAAACCGGAGCAGTCTATTCCCTTTTGGTCATTGCCGCCATTTCGGTAGGGAGTGCCTGTGTAGCTGCGAGCTACTTTGATGATGTCTGGCACATACCGACTGTACGAGCCTTTGGGTTGAGAAAGTAGGGTAGGGGACTTGGACGGCGAACTTCTGAACACCGCACAAGAGGAAAAGAATATAATTGAAAAAATGAGTGTTGTAGCAAAACGTTTGGGCATTAATTCATCAATGTTTTGGACAGTCGCAAGCATTTCGTTTTTTGAATAGTCCCCACATAAAACCTTTGCGGGGGCGATTGCGCTTACGTTTTTTGCGCCACTCTGCCGTTTTGGTCGAAATCTCTGAAGTGGAATTTTGGGGCTTATATGAAATAGGAGAAGCCTCCAAAGACCCAGACATACCCAAACCCAAAATGATTGTAAAAAGTGTTATTTTTTTCATCTTCATATTTTGTCCCAAAACTTAACACATACAAATTTAACGTTGTTTTGAGGTATTTTAGTATTAGACCGTTACTGATGAGGGGGATTAAAAGGTTACGGGCAGAATGATTTTTTCATCACCCCGCTGCACTTCGGCTTCAACGGTTTGGCCTTTTTCAAATTTGCCCAATGCTCCCATATAGTCGTATATAGTATTGAGAGTGTATTTGCCTAAACGCAATATCAAATCACCTGATTTGATTCCGGCCAGCTCGCCAGGGCGGTTTTTGGTAGTACCATCTACTTTGATACCGGGTCCGTTGAAAGAGTAGTCGAGCATGAGGCCCATGGTTACTTTGAAACTCATACTGCGTGCCATAGGAGAGGCTGTTTCTCTAAATTCGAGTTTTTGAGGTATTGTATCTATCGCTAAAATAGTATTAGCTACCGCCTTGAGTACTTGAGCTTGCCCTTCAAAATTGATCAAATGGGTATCGTCGGAGGGTTTATGATAGTCGCCATGAACGCCTGTAAAAAAATATAACACTGGTATTTTTTTGAGATAAAACGAGGTATGGTCGGAGGCTCCTGCCCCCGAGGAGTCTATTTTGAAGGATATTTTCTCGATTTGCATGACCGTCGGTACTACTTGCCCCCAAGTGGGACTTGTACCCCAGCCTCCTACTACCACTCCTTTGGAAGCATCGTATCGGCCAATCATATCGAAGTTGATCATGGCATTGGCCGATGCTAAATCTATTGTAGGGTGGTTGGCGTAGTACTTTGAGCCAAGCAAGCCGAGTTCTTCGGCAGAGAAGCAGATAAAGAGAAAGTTATGTTTTTCTTTGATGTTGTTTTGGGAAAATATACGTGCCAGTTCGAGGACACCCGCTACACCGGAGGCGTTGTCGTCGGCGCCGTTATGGATTTGGCCTTTAGAGTCGGGTACGAGTGATCCACGCTGATAGCCTTCGCCGAGGTGGTCGTAGTGCGCCCCGATGATGATGGTACGGTCGGCACCATTGTCTAAGTAAGCCACTACGTTGCGGGCTTCTACTACGTGTACGGTATCAATATTGGCCATGAACGGCTGCTCGTATCCATTCGTTCCTTTGGGTTGGAGGCCGAGTTGCTGGAAGTAATCGGCTAAGTATTGGGCCGCTTTGCGTTCGTCAGCAGTGCCTGTACCACGCCCTCGAAGTTCATCGGAAGCCAAAAAACTGATATGCTTTTCGATATTTTTGACGGAAGGAAGTGTTTCCTTTTGAGAAAATACCGAATAACCTCCCAGAAGAAGTAAAATCAAAAGTTGTTTTTTCATTGGGTTTCAGTTGGTGTTTTAATAAAAACCGCTTAACGTCTTTGTTAGTTTCTTTATTTTGACTGCTTTTGCAAACATACAATAAAACACAAAATGAATGGACTCCTTGGCACGCGAAACTTTGGCCGAATGGAAGCGAATACTGGCCTACTGGGAAAAATACACGCCCGATTATCGGCGTGGAGGTTTTCACGGTCGAATTACTTACGAAAATGTTCCGGTACATGATGCACCCCGATCGGCTATTTTGATGAGTCGTATTTTGTGGACTTTCTCGTCGGCTTATCGGTATTTCAAGAAGGCACGTTATCTCAAACAGGCCGAGCGCGCGTACTCCTATCTCTATAATCATTTTCGAGATTCCAAAAATGGAGGGATCTACTGGTCTGTAACGGCCGAGGGCGCACCCCTCGACACCCGCAAACAACTCTATGCTCATGCGTTTGTGGTTTATGGATTGAGCGAATACTATGCTGCCTCGCAGTTTGAGCCTGCACTCGAATGGGCCAAATATTTATTCAAAACCATGGACGACCACGCTTATGACCCGCAGTTTGGAGGGTATTTTGAGGCTTTTGCTCCCGATTGGACTGCTACCGACGATTTTATTTTGAGCAAAGCACCCTACAACAAATCTCAAAATACACATCTACATATCATCGAAGCCTATACTAATCTGTTGCGTGTATGGCCTAATACGCTGTTGAGAGAGCGAGTGGGGCATTTGCTTGATATGTTTTCGACCCGACTGGTGAGCTTACAAACGCACCGCCTTCGCTTGTTTTTTGACGAAACGTGGCGGCCAAAGGACGAAACCATTTCGTATGGCCACGACATCGAAGCCTCTTGGCTCCTATGGGAAACTGCTGAAGTATTGCACGATACCACCCGAATCGAAAATATCAAAAAAATGTGTATCAAAATGGTCGAAGCCGCTACTGTTGGCCTTGGCGAAGACGGGGCGTTGGATTATGAATATGACCCCACCAATCGTCATACCAATCGCGACCGGAGCTGGTGGGTACTGGCCGAACAGATGGTGGGGTTTTATAACGCCTATCAACTCACCGGCGAAGTCCATTTTCGTCAAAAGGCCGAAAAAAGCTGGGAGTTTATCAAAAAGTATTTTATAGATGTCGAAAAAGGGGAGTGGTATGCTACGGTTACGCCCGATTTGATTCCCCAGAAAGGTGATAAAGTACACTTTTGGAAGTGTCCCTATCACAATAGCCGCGCTTGTTATGAAATGGTAAGGCGTTTGGGTTGAGGCGATGATTCAAGAACCCTAATATCATAGCCAACCGCACGGCCATCTTCACGCTCTCCTAAACTAAAGATGACCTTTTGCCCTACTTCTAAGTCGTTGAAATCGTAATCTCTCAAACTGGTGTAATGAAAAAAGACATTGTTGGGAGGGTACTTAATAAATCCAAATCCTTCTTTGAGAGAAAGTATAAAACTTTCGTAGCGGTTTTGGTCGCTCGAAGAAATGTCTCCTGAAGCCGAGTTTGATAAGTTTTCTTCTAAACTTTCGGAAACCATTAGCGTCGTTTCGGTATCTTTTTCTAATGGTTTCGGGGGAGTGTCTTCGGTTTTATGTGGGACTTTATTTTTCAGACGCGGGACAAACAACCTACTGATAAGTGCCTCGTTAGTGCCGTTGATGATGTCGTGCATGGCGATAGGGTAGGCCACTTCTTCGAGCAAATCTTGCGATGTACGTGTGTTGAATCGGTAGCCTTCTTCGTCGGTAAATTCAAAATCCCAGCCCAGCACCATGACTCTCGTACCGAGGGTATTGAGTTTTCGCACCAGTGGCACATAGTCGCCATCGGCAGCGATGAGTACCAAGACATCGAAACGTTTATAGAAAGCCAATTCAAAGGCTTCGAGGGCAAGCCAAACATCTATGCCTTTTTCATATTTTTTACCCAATACACTTCTGACAGGTAAGTAATGGGTAGTTACCCCTTCTGACATGAGAATATCATCAAAAACACGCTCATAATATAGTAAATCCCCGCGCTGACTGGCCTCGCCCGCAGGTAGTCTCCCCCGAAAATAGTGGGCATCTACAATCTGACAAAGCCGAGGCGTTGAGCCTTCCAACTCAGCTACTTTCTGACGAATAAAATCATGGATACCATTGATACTGATTCTACTGCGACGTTCGTGGGTATAGTTATAATAATTGCTCACGTGCAAGAAATAATTACCGTCATAAAATACGCCTATGCGCGTGAGTTGATGAGTTTTTGGGTTGAGCATGATTTATATGTACAATTTGTGATGTATGATGTAGTGTATATATGATGTATGATGTAGGGTATATGATGTAGGGCATAGAGGAAGGGAAATGTTATGGTGAAAGACGTTCGATGAGCCAGCTATTATCTAAAAGCCGATAGCGAATCCGATCATGCAACCGACTGGGGCGTCCTTGCCAAAATTCGATTTCGTGAGGTACGACTCGGTAGCCGCCCCAATGTGGAGGACGGGGTATAGTGCCTTCTCCAAAATGATTTTGCCAGTATTGCCATTGTTGGTCTAAAACTTCACGATTCTCAATCACCTCACTTTGTGCGGACACCCACGCTCCCAACTGGCTTCCACGTGGGCGCGAAGCAAAATAGGCATCAGAGGCTGCCTCGTCAATTTTTTCTGTACGACCTACCACTCTCACTTGCCGCTCCAGTTCAGCCCACCAAAAGGTAAGGGAGGCTTTAGGGCTTTGTGCCAATGCTTGCCCTTTGTGGCTTTGGTAATTGGTAAAAAAAACAAATCCCGAAACGTCCAATTCTTTCAGCAAAACGATTCGCCCTTGTGGGTATCCATCGGCACTTATAGTACTCAACGTCATGGCATTAGGCTCAAGAGCTTGGGCATGGACTGCTTCCTCAAACCAGCGTCGGAACTGGTCAAACGGATTTTTCAAAACATCTTGCTCACTCAAGTCGTTTAATTGATAATCTTGACGAAGATCTGCTATTTTGATACTCATATAACGTATATTGATTTTGTTAGAACGAAAAATATTTCAAAAAAACATCAAAAACAGCTCTGTTTGTTATTTTTGCAAATCTAAGCAATGACTACCACATTTACGATGACCAACGAATCAGTAGAACTGAGCGAAAGCGAACAACACACGCACCAAAACGAATCGGCTATCGAAGAACTTGAAACTGCCGAAGATCTCGTTATTGACTATTCCCACTTAGATAAGGCGGGATTGGTAAAACTTTTGGAAACCCTATTGGACGATGCCAAGAGCGACAAAGCTAAACCTTCGGATTTCAAACGCACCGATACTGCTTTGAAAGAGGCCAAAGTGCTTTTTGACCAAATCAAAAAGACAGAACGTGAAGAAGCTTTGCAGAAATTTATAGCGGAAAATGGTTCCGATGAAGGTTTTGAGTACAAGTATGACGCACCAACAGAACGTTTTGAGGCATTATATCGTCAAATCAAGGAAATCAAAAATCATTTTTTTCAAGACCTCGAAAAAGCGAAAGAGCGTAATTTTGCGATCAAAACCAAGTTACTTCAACGCTTACGAGAGTTGATTGATAAGGAAGAATCCAACACCTCCAACCTTGGAGCCAGTTGGCAAGAGTTCAAAAAAATTCAAGAAGAATGGAAGCAAGCGGGCAATATCGCATCGCCCTACAATAGTACTTTGTGGGCTACCTACAATGCTCTACTGAATCGCTATTACAGTAATCGCAATATCTACTTTGAACTCAAAGAGCTTGATCGTAAAAAGAACCTTCAACTCAAAACCGAATGGGTCGAAAAGGTAGAGGCATTAGTCGCAGCATTGCCCGAAAAAGGGCTTACAAAAGCAATATTGGAAGAAGCCAATGCCTATTTTGAAGAATATAAACACATAGGCCCAGGCCCCAAAGCTGAACAAGAAGAACTGTGGAAACGTATGAAGGTGGCCCTTGATGTCCTCTACGACGCTCGCCGTGCACAACTTGAAGATCAGAAAGCACAGCTTATTCAAAATTATGAACTTAAATCGAAGATATACGAGGCCCTTGTTCCATACACCGCCTTTAGTTCGGGGAGTATCAACGAGTGGAATGATAAAACCAAACAGGTAGTAGCACTCCAAGAACAATGGGTCAATCTCAAAGGGCAGATGCCACGCGAAGAAGGTAGAGAGTTAAGTCGTAAGTTTTGGGCAGCCCTCAAAACATTTTTCCACAATAAAGGTGAATTTTTCCGTCAGTTAGAAGCCAAACGCAGCCAAAATCTCAAACTTAAGACACAACTCTGTGAAGAAGTAGAAGCCATATTGGCCACAGGCGAAGACACCCCCGCCTATACTGACAAAGTAATAGAACTTCAGAAACAATGGAAGCAAATAGGACAAGTCCCCGAAAAATATAAAACTCCTATTTTTGAGCGTTTCAAAGAGGCTTGTGATGCTTATTTTGAGCGTAAACGAGCTAAAAGCACAGAAATAGACCGAGAGTTTTTGGAAAACTTAGAAAAAAAACAATCACTTTGTGCCCAAATAGAACAAAGTGCCAATTCAGGAGAAGCCGATCTTGAAGCCCTCAATCAATTCAAAGATGCTTGGGGTAAAATCGGCTTTGTTCCCAAAAAATATATGCAAGCCGTTAATAAGCGATACATAGACGCTATCAATGCTTATGTAAGTGCCATTGGGCAACTCACTACCAAAGAACGAGATCAAGTAATACTTCAAAACGAGGTATCTGTTGCAGTAGAAGGAGAGACAGTACGCAACCTGCAACGCAAAGAAGTGGATATTCGCAAACGTATGACCCAAATCGAAAACGATTTGACAATATGGCAAAACAACATTGAGTTTTTTGGTCGTTCTAAAAATGGCGAAAAAGTAAGGGCAGAATTTGAAAAGAAAATCGCAGCAGCCCAAAAGCAACTGGCTGATTATAAGCACCAACTCAAGATTTTGCGCGAAGCCTTGTAGGAGTTGAATCACAAAATTCATCAAAATATTTTCATTTAAAATTTGTGGTTTTCAAAACATAACGCTACTTTTGCACCACCAAAATAGAGAACGCCTCCATAGCTCAGCTGATAGAGCAACTGACTTGTAATCAGTAGGTCGTTGGTTTGAATCCGACTGGGGGCTCTTGAAAATCAAGGAGTTACGAGTTTTTCGTAACTCCTTTTTTGTTTTAGTTGCACCACAACTTGCAATACAAAAAAGCTGATTCACATATTATCTTTGTAGATAGCTCAAAGAACGATACCCCATGCGTATATCGGTATGTTTTCTTCTACTCACCACCCTACTTTGTAGTTGCTGGTATCGGCAATGTCCCATCAAGGGCTGTAAAGTCCGCTACGACCATACACACGGAGGGAAAATAGTACGAGGTCGAGGTACATGGCCACGCCCCCATCTTTTTGGTTTTCAACCCAAAACCGCCGAAAAGCGACAAAAATCTAACGAAAAGCGTAGGAAAGCTCGTTAGTTTTGCCTATGTAAACTATTTGGTGTATTTTTGTACAAAAGCACTTTAAACCGTATTTATGTCAGAAATCACCGGAAACATTATTCCTATCAACATCGAGGAAGAAATGCGCACGGCCTACATTGATTATTCGATGTCGGTTATCATTTCACGCGCCTTACCCGATGCCCGCGATGGCCTCAAGCCAGTCCACCGCCGGGTACTTTACACCATGTATGAATCGGGCTTTTTGCACAATCGCCCCTACAAAAAATCAGCCCGTACCGTGGGTGATGTCATGGCCAAATACCACCCCCACGGCGACTCGGCCATTTATGACACCATGGTACGTATGGCTCAGCCGTGGTCTTTGCGCTATACCTTGATAGATGGTCAAGGCAACTTTGGTTCTTTAGACGGCGATTCCCCCGCAGCCATGCGCTACACCGAATCGAGGCTAAGGCGCATTGCCGAAGAAATGCTAGCTGATATTAATAAAGAAACCGTCAATTTTCAGCCCAATTATGATGACTCGGATGAAGAACCCAGCGTATTGCCAGCCAAACTGCCCAATTTACTACTCAATGGCTCGTCGGGGATAGCCGTCGGAATGGCGACCAATATGGCTCCACATAACCTTACGGAGGTAGTCGAAGGTACGATTGCTTACATCGAAAATCCTGATATTACAGTCCAAGAGCTTATTCAGTACGTCAAAGCCCCCGATTTTCCGACAGGAGCCATCATCTATGGCTACCAAGGAGTCCGCTCTGCTTACGAAACAGGCCGTGGGCGAGTCATCATGCGAGCCGTAGCCACCTTCGAGCAGACCCGTACAGGCCGTGATCAGATTGTCGTTACAGAAATCCCGTACATGGTCAACAAAGCCGAAATGATCAAGCGTATAGCAGATATGGTCAATGAAAAGAAACTCGAAGGTATTTCGGCCATCAGAGATGAATCAGACCGAGAAGGCATACGGATTGTTTTTGAGTTGAAGAAAGACAGTATTCCTAACATTGTTCTCAACCACCTCTACAAATACACCCCTCTTCAGTCATCATTTAGTATCAACAACGTAGCGTTAGTCAAAGGCCGTCCGGCGTTACTCAATCTCAAAGACCTCATCAGGCATTATGTAGATCATCGGGTAGAAGTAGTTACACGCCGTACGCAGTATGATTTGAGAGAGGCCGAAAAACGAGCCCATATCCTACAAGGACTGCTCATAGCTCTCGACAATCTTGACGCTGTCATTAGTTTGATTCGAAATGCCCGCGACCCCGAAACTGCTCGATATGGGCTGATGGAGCAATACGGCTTGAGCGAAGTGCAAGCAAGGGCCATATTGGAAATGCGTTTACAAAGGCTAACCGGTATGGAGCGCGACAAAATCGTGCAAGAATACAACGAACTTATGGTGTTGATTGCCGATTTGAAAGACATATTGATTAGTGAACCCCGCAAATATCAAATCATCAAAGAGGAACTGGCCGAACTCAAAGCCCGCTATGGAGATGTGCGACGATCCAAAATCGAATACGCTGCCGAGGAATTTGCTGACGAAGACATGATAGCCGATGAAGAAATGCTCATTACGATCTCTCATCAAGGCTATGTCAAACGCACCTTGCTGAGCGAATACCGCACACAGGGTAGGGGAGGAGTAGGGTCGAGAGGCGTAACGACCAAAGACGACGATTTTACCGAACACCTCTTTTCGGCTACCATGCTCAACTACCTGCTCATATTCACCGAGTTTGGCAAATTATACTGGCTCAAAGTCTATGAGATACCGGAGGGTTCCAAGACTGCCAAAGGTCGTCCGATTCAAAACCTCATCAATATCGAATCCGGTGATAAAGTCAGGGCGGTCATCAATGTACGTACTTTGAGCGATGAAGACTATATCAATAATAATTACATCATCATGTGTACCGAATCGGGTACCATTAAAAAGACCCTGCTCGAAGCCTTCTCACGTCCACGGGCTAACGGTATCATAGCCATTTCAATCAATGAAGGCGATCGCCTCCTTGATGTAGCTCTGACCAATGGCGACAACGAAATCGTCATCGCCTCTCAAGAGGGTAAAGCCGTGCGCTTCCATGAAAGCCGCGTGCGTCCGATGGGCCGTACCGCTGCTGGGGTGAAAGGCATTGAACTCGGCGAAGAAGGAACAGACAACAAAGCGATTGGAATGCTCTGTGTCAGCAATCCAGATAGCCAACTCTTGGTAGTATCAGAAAATGGCTATGGCAAACGCTCACCAATCGAAGATTATCGTGTAACCAACCGTGGTGCCAAAGGCGTTACTACCCTCAATATTACCGATAAAGTAGGGAAATTGGTGGCCATCAAAGAAGTCAATGATAATGACGACTTAATGATCATCAATAAATCGGGTATTACGATTAGAATGTCTGTATCCGAGATTCGGGTGGCAGGACGCAATACACAAGGAGTTCGCCTGATTCGCCTCAATGACAACGATGAGATTTCATCTGTAACGCGTATTGAGAAAGAAGAAATAGGGGAAGGGGAAGAAGGAAACAGTCCATTGGTAGAAAGTGAAAATTTACCCACCATAGAAGATTAAAAATATAATAACCCCAATAAAATCTCGTTTTAACCACAATTTTTCAAACTAACCAATTTACCTCACAATGAAGAAGTTGTTTTTAATGTGTATGGTGGGCTTCATGTCCCTGTCTGCCTCTGCTCAAATTGATAAACTCATGTTGGAGCAGAAAAAGAAAGACAAAGAAAAAAGTGATAAAGCTATCGCTGATCCCAAATCTGCTGCCAAATCAAGTACATGGCTTGAGCGAGGCAAACTCTACGACGAAATCGGTCGTCTATACTCTGAATTAGACTCCAATGCTGCATTGACTGCCTATAATTCCTTCAAGAAAGCCATCGAAGTAGATGCCGCCAAACCCGGAAAAGTAACCAAAGAAGCCCAAAAATACCTGTCGGGTGGTACTGATGATACCGGAACCAACTTGTGGAATTCACTTCTTGCGCAAGGAGCTGGTAAGTTTCAAATCAAAAAATACGATGAAGCAATCCAGTTTTTTCAATTAGCCTCCGAAGTAAATCCCAAAGATACTACTTCAGTTTTATACGGTTCGTAT